>JAJCXQ010000922.1 GCA_029263355.1 Acidobacteriota bacterium
TACTTCAAGGACTCGACGTTGAGCGCTCAGCAAGCGGGGATTCCAAGCAGGCGGGAATGGCGTGTTCGGCATCATGATCCTCCAGGGTTTTGGACCAAAGGCTTAACTTAGCGGGTGGTCCAGAATCTGGGGTCCATTACAGAGGGCGCACTTGGATTCCGGAAGCCGCTTGGCGACTTCTTTCCTCTTCGAGCGAGAAGACACGCCGAGGCGGTCGACGCCTACCGCGACGCCCTCCAAGTGCGAACTCGCGACCACCAATGTAGAATGGTATCTAAACTAGGAGATAAAAAAATGAGTGTCGGACCACTTGAGCGGTGGATCGAAAAAATCATCTTTAACAGCCGATGGCTACTTGCACCCCTCTATGTCGGACTAGCCGGATCCCTATTCCTGCTGTCTTTCAAGTTCGTAGAGGAACTTTTCGGTCTGCTACTGACGACGATCCCCAAATCGGGAACGGATATGATCCTGTCACTCCTCTCCCTACTGGATCTCGTGTTGGTCGCGAATCTGATCGTCATGGTGATGTTCGCTGGATACGAGAATTTCGTCTCGAAGCTCGAAACGGGAGACAATCCAGATCGACCTCCCTGGATGGGAACGGTAGACCTGAGTGGCCTCAAGTTTCGTTTGATCGCCTCAATCTCAGCAATTTCAGCGATACAGTTGCTGAAGTCGTTCATGCACACCGAAGATGTGTCTGATCGGGATCTCGGTTGGCAGCTCGGAATATATTTGGCGTTCGTCGTCTCTGGACTTCTTTTGGCTGCCAGCGATCGGATCAAAGGAAAGCATTGAAGGGGCCGGCCCCCTTCAATGATCGTGGATCATCAGCCACTGGTGTCGGATTTTGTTTTAGACACTGTCCAGCACCCCTTCTGACCGTGGCGACGTGAGGCTAGCTATAGCCAGCCTTTTGATTTTGCCAGCTGCCTGAACGCGGTAGACAGAGCCAACAGCATGGCGGCCACCGCCACCGCCAGAATAGCGTTGCGGGCCATATCGAGGTATGGCGAACCCGTGGCTGCCAGAATTTGCAGGGTCATATAGCCTCCATAGGCTAAGAGCAGACCGATCCCTTCCCAGCGGGTGACACTCTGATCGGTGAAGAAGATCGGCAGACAGATGATCGACAAGACGATCATCACCGGCATATCAAAAGTGCTCAGCGTTTCGGGAAGTGTGGCTTGCGGCGCGGAAACCGCGGTCGACAGGCCGAGCACGAAGAGAATGTTGAAAATGTTGCTTCCGAGCACGTTGCCGATGGCCATGTCCCGCTCACCGCGCAGGGCTGCGGTCACCGACGCGGCCACTTCCGGCAAGGAGGTGCCAGCGGCGACCACCGTCAACCCGATGATCAGCTCGCTCACCCCGAGGCTCCGAGCCAGGGACGCGGCGCCGTCGACGAACAAGCGGGAGCCCACAACCAGCAGAACCAAGCCCGCGATGACTTGCCCTACGGATATCGCGCGGGCATGTGGGATGATCGACTTCGCCGAAGCGGAAGTCGATTCTTGTACGGCCTTGGGCTCAGCCTGGGCTTGGCGGATTTGCCAAACCACCCAGCCGACCCCGACCACCACCATGAAGAAAGCTTCGGGCCGGGACAAACTCCCATCTCGAGCCAGAAGCGAGGGTAACAGGGAGACAGTGATCAGGGTTGGCACCTCCCAGCGGATCACTCGTAGGGAGGCCACCAGGGGCGGCGCTACTATTGCGGACAATCCGAGGATCACCAGGATGTTGAAGATATTGCTGCCCACTACGTTACCGGCGGCGAGGTCTGCCCGCCCCTGAAAACCGGCCCCCATGCTGACTACCAACTCGGGGAAGCTGGTGCCGAAGGCGACCACCGTCAATCCGACCAGCAAAGGGGGGACTCCGAGAAGGGTCGCCAGACGCGAGCCGCCGCGTACTAAAAGCTCGGCTCCCGCGAGCATCCCCACCAGGCCTATGATTATCCAGAGCACCGACACTTCGCCTCCTCAGCGGCCCCAAAGGGGCTTCGTTCCGTATTTCCCCAATCCTCCCACAAAACTCTCGTACTCCTGGCGTCCCACCAAGCCTTCAATGAGGTCGTAAAGAAAGCTCGCATCCCCGGGCGTCGATCACCCCGTTGCCATCGAGATCGTCCATGATGCCGTCCTTCGGAGATTCGTCGATAAAGATGTCGGCAGCTCGCCCCACTGGTGACGGTGGGCTGCCAGTCCGCCTTGCCTTGCCTGCTGCCCGCAAATCTCTTCTCGATGCCCAGAAGCTGCGCCCTGTCCCTGGGCGCGCGATAGCAGGCCCCGGGCCGAAGGTTCCAGACAGCGTCTAGCTGATCGCAGGCGTCGTTCGGCCGCTGGTCGGCCAGATCCGAGAAGCTTTACTCCGAAGAGTGCCACCGGTAGGGTCAAAAATGATGGCAGCCACGACAACAGCGAGGTTGGCATTGGGTTTGTCTCCTCAGTATCTTCAAGCCGTCGCAGAAGCGTTTTCTGCGCTCGGTTCAGGCTCGCCTGGTCGCAGAATCCACGGAGAGCCGACGACGATCCACTGGGAATCTCGTCGCAGAATCATGGTGTGATGTCCGTAGCGTATATTTTCACACGATTCTGGGGCGCCACCCAAACCTGCCCGGTCTCGAAACCGTAGGTTTTCGTTCAAATGCCCCCGCTGGTCCTACTTCCGCCTGGGTATGTCACAATAGCGCCAATCGATTTGATCCCTATCGCCCGTCAACCTTCACGGCACGCGGCTTCGTCTGCGGCATCGTGTCTTCGGCCACGCGGGCAGAGTCAGCTCCAACAATGGACAGGACAAAACAGGACAGGAGGTCCTATGTCTGAGCAACGGAACAAGCCACCCACCTGGTTTTGGGTCGTCAGCGGCGTCAGCCTGCTGTGGAACCTCATGGGTGTGATGGCCTACATCATGCAGGTTACGATGAGCCCGGAGGCGTTGGCGGCGCTGCCAGCAGCTGAGCGAGCTCTCTACGAGACGGCGCCGGCATGGGCGACGGCGGCTTTCGCTATTGCAGTGTTCGCCGGCGTTTTGGGATGCGTCGCTCTGCTGCTGAGGAAAGGCTGGGCCGAGACGCTCTTCGTGCTCTCGTTACTGGCTGTACTGGTTCAAAACACCCACTGGCTCTTGATGAGCAATGTCTTCGAAGTGCTTGGCCCAACCAGCGTCATCATGCCGATGTTGGTGCTCGTCATTGGAGTCTTCTTGATCTGGTTCTCGCGCTCGTCAAAGGTACGTGGCTGGATTTCTTGACGAGGCTGCTCTAGCCCCGTCGTGTTGGATCAGCCGTCGTCGAGCTGGATGGTGATGTCGAGCGCTTCGGGGTCCTGCACATCTTCGTCCGCGAAAACAACTTTGATGGCGAAGAAGCGGTCATCACGCCATTGCTCTTCCCGTAGCAGCCAAGTCCTGACGAATTCGGCGACGGTGCGTCGGCTCTGCTCACGAATCAGGTCGAGATGGCGGGGATCTTGGGCTCGAGTGATCAAGCGAGGGGTGATCGACCGTTGGAGCTCATCGAGTTGCTCTTCGGCGTCGAATCGCAGCCAGCTTTCTTCGGCCCGCTTCTCCATCCGATCGGTGTGGATCGCTGGCGGCTGAGTGGGCCGAATTTTGGGGGCGTAAACCAAGCAGGTCTGCTCTGAAACCTCGAGCCGCCATGGATCTTCGAGCCGCAAGTGATAACGGTAGGTCACCGGGACTTTGATTTCGGTCGCCGTGGTGCCCAGCGAGACGATGTCCCATAGTACTCGTCGCTCGTCGGAGCGCGTGAAGGTCTCGGTGACGTCAGCGGACGCCAGCTCGAGGTGGCCACTACCAGTAGTCTGAATCTCAGGAATCGAGGCCAAGAACGTCTCGGTGATGTTTCCGCTCAGAAAACTCTTGGCGATGCTCTCGGCCCGATCTGCGGCGCCACCCACCATCGAGCCGACGGTGTCCACCGCTTGCCCCGCCTGGCGCAGAGTCACGACGTAAAACGCCAGTGCGATCAAGGCCAGGGCCACTAACATCAAGGGCCAACGTAAGCTCACCACTGTCGAAGACCAGTCAACCCTGGTGTCGACGTCTGTTCTTCCCGGTCCTCGAGTCTCAGACGTGTTGCTCATATGAGCCGCATCTTATTCTTTAAGATGTAAACCTCGAAAGCCAAAGCCGCCATTGAAGCAAGCCGGCGTAGCTCGGCCAGAGGCGAGCCACCGACACCCTCGGCGAGATTGTCGCCATAGAAGTAACACACGACGCGAGATCGCAGGGTGACCGGCAAGACGAGACAGTCTCTCGGAAATGGGCCTCCTAGACCTTCTGCAACCATCAGATTGGCGGGCAATTCGGGCAAAGCGCCAAGCCAGAAGCTTTCGGCGCTGCGAAGCCCGAGAAATACCGAAGGTTTGCTGAGCTCGATGTTGATCGATCGCACTCGATCGCGCTCGACTCCCGGTCCCTCGCCACGCCAGCCGACAATGGAATCGCCGCGCGCGACCAACAGCAGCCGACGCTCCAAGTAGGGCTCGGAGAAGGCCAATAGCACGTCCGCGATGTCGTCTCGGATCTCGGCATGCTTGAGCTCGCCGGCTGCCGCTTGCAGTCGCTCTTCGAGGTCGGTTTCGCTGCGGATCATCGACAACGCTGGAGCGCCGATCACTGTAGTTTCTGGAACCCCAACCTCTGGCGTTGCGGCCTCTTGCACTGCTGCCTCTTGCACTGCTGCCTCGCGCACCGTCGAATCAGGCAACGTGGGGGCAGGAAGGACTTCTGGCATCGAGCCTGATTCAGCGGCCATCGAATGACGATCAAGCGGTTCTGTTGCTTCAGCGGTCCCTTCGACCTTACGGGCCAGCCAGGGAAGGGGTGTTGGCTGCAGGAGTACGGGCTCGTCGGCAGTGTCTGTGGGTGAAGGTTGATAGTCCGAGGTACGCCCAAGCAACGCAGCATCTTCTTCATCGAGTTCGATAAAGAGTGTTGGCGGAGGTGGACTGTTCCGTGGCGGTAGGGTGGTCGTGGTGACTTGCTGATTGAGTCGCCGAATCGCCGAGGACGACCCAGCGACGGGTTCCGGGGGTGGCGATGAGCTCGCCCGTAGGGACGCTGGGATGGGCATTGCAACGGCGGATTGCCGGGTACGTGCTGGTTCGGTGGACGGTTTGCGCCCGATCTCCGCGCCTTTGGCCAGGGTTCGGTAACGGTCTGGGATCTTGACCCCGTAATGCTGATGTAGCGCCTCGAAGATCCTCAGCTCCAGTCCGATACACGTACGAACCATGCAGGAAGTGAGGAATCCGATCTCATCTTCCTTTAGGGCATCGCCGACGTTACCTGATGCGACGAACAACGTTCGTCCTTTGAGCTCAAAGGGCACCATGGCGTACCGCAAAGCCAACTTGGGCGGGATCATCCGAATCACTGCTGGCGAGATATTGGCCAGCTCGGACTTCGACACCGTCTTGGTCGCCCGTTGGCGACCGAGGGTTGCCAATAAGGCTCCTTCGTCGATGAGACCAAGCTCCAGCAACGAGGTGCCGAGTCGCCCTCGTTTTTGCTGCTGATTCCGTAGTGCGTCATTCAAGCTGTGCTGTGCCAGCTTGCCCTCCGCAACGAGCATTTCACCAATTCTCACTAACAAACCTCCGCCTCGCTGGCCGCGATCGCCCCTCGACTCGCGCCTGCCATAGGCTATCTTCACATTTCAGCAGAAATCGCGGCGAGGCTCAATGTCTCTTTGCCACTCACAGTCTTCAACCTAGAGCACCGTCAACGAGCCGACAAGGGGCCAGAGACCGGATAAACTCCACAGATCGCTGCAAGGCGGAATCCCCCAGTCTTCTTTTCGATCCTGGAGCTCGACACTGTGACCACCGAAGCCACTGCTTTCGGCAAGGAGCCGACAGGCCCCTTGGCGGCACTCTGGGGCACAATGCGCTCGGATCGCTTGGTCCAGGTGACACTAGCGGCTCTCGGTGGAATCACTCTTTACCATCTGTGGGTGGCTCTTTTTCGACCTGCCGATTCTGCCGAAAGTCCAGAATTGTTGCCTGGTGGCCTGGGCCCGTTCGTGATCCTACTCTTGACGGTGATTTCCCTTGTTCGTGGCCTCGATCGACTGCAACCCGAAGAAAGGCGTTTCTGGCTCGACGTCACCGCTGGGTTTGCTGCTTGGCTGGCGGCCAGCGGGATTCAACTGGTGTTTCCAGTCGGCCAACGCAGCCTTGCTGTTGAACTCTTGATCGAGGCTTGTTTTGCGGCCGTCTATATCGCCCTGATCTTGTCTGTAGAGCGGCATCCCCATCGTGCGTTTCGCTGGCGACCGACGGATCTCGAGCGCTTGTTGGCTTGGCCGGCTGTTGTGGTGCTGATTCTTGGCCTCTTCGGCTACTTCGTCATCATCCCGATTCTCGGCCAAGCCCGAGGGCTCGAACAGCTGAGCTCAACCTTCTTGCTCTACATGACCCTCGACGCTTACCTCGCCGGGAGATTCTTGGTGTTGTCGCAGTCCGCGCGGCCAACCCGCTGGCAGGCACTCTATTTTCTACTCGGCCTGGCGATGGGAGTCGCTTTCGTCAACGATTTGCTCGAATGGCGGGTGGTGACTGGCCAACACCCCATTCTCGGTCGACTTCTCGACTATCTCTACTACCTCCCCTTCGTTCTCGTTGTTCTGACTCGCTGCCGCCATTTCAATTTCGCCGATCGGCGGGCAGACCCCGAAACCGTCGAACGGCCAGAGCTCTATTTCACCCGCCCAAGCGGTCGCACCATGACCCACGCAGTGGGTTTTGCCCTCCTCCACTTCGCCTGCTACCGCGTCGACTTCTTCCCCGTCGTGATCAAAGCTGAACATGAGAACCTAACGTTCTGGATGGTATTGGCGCTCGGTACCATCGCGGTGACCCAGCATCGGCTGCTGGAGCGTAAGGCTCAAGAGCTGTGGCGGTCACGGGAAAAATTTGAACTGTCGATGCGTCATAGCGACCAGGATCTGCGCTTGATGATCGAGCGCTACCATGCAGACGAGCAACTGCGACTCTCCGAGCAGAAGTTCGCAAAAGCTTTCCATGTCTGCCCAGACGGAATGGCGATCACATCACAGGCCGAAGGACGGTTCCTGGAGGTGAATGAAGGTTTCGAGCGCCAGTCCGGCTATTCTCGGGAAGAGCTCATCGGCCACAACGCCCCGGACTTTGGACTGTGGGCCATCCCGGGCGAACGCGATGCGATGTTCGAGATGCTTGCCGCCGAGGGGGCGATTCGCAACTTCGAAGGCACAATGCACACCCAGTCCGGAGACACTCGCAGCGTGTTGTTTTCTGCTGAACAGCTCACGATCGACGGTGAACGTTATCTATTGTCGGTCACCCGCGACATCACCGACCACCGGCCCAGCGATACTCCTGCGGCGGAACGGGCCGACCAGAATGCGCTGCCTTCCCGCCGCGAGATGTACCCTCCGTCATGAACAGGCGCTTTCTACTCACTGGCAGTGGGCGCTTTGCGCTCGGACTGTTCATCACCTGCTGCCTCTCTCCCGCTGTCTACGGCCACACCTTCGAACTCACACGCACCCTCATTCTGCTGCGGACTGACGGCACCTTTCAGGTGGACATCACCTATGATCTCGATGCACTGGCGCTCGGCGCAGGCGCGGCAACCGATTCCGCCGTTTTAGCTGCCGAATTGAACTCTCTGCCCGCCGAGCAATTAGCCACCAAGATCGAACAACTCAGGGACTACTTCAGGCGCCGCATCCGGGTCCGTTTCGATGGCCAACCGGCACGATTCGTGGTTAGCTTTCCGGAGTATGGGACATTCATCGCCACCGAGCCGAGAGCGGGTACCGACGATGCCGCGCAACCACTGGCGGCAAGCGTCCTGGGGTTGACCGCCCGTCTCGAAGGGCAGATCCCGTCAACCGCCAACGAAATCAGTTTTCGGGCCTCGCGATCCTTTCCCCCGGTTCAGCTGACGGTGCTCGAAGAGCGGCGGCTCGGCGGAACCCGTGAGTTGCTGGAGGCTGGCACCCCAAGCAAACCCTATTTGATCTCTGGAAGAATCGCCGCTGGCAATTCGGATGTTGAGTTCCCCCTGCCCGACCGACTCGAGGTTGCTGCTCGGTATCTCGCCCTCGGCTTCTGGCACATCTTACCCGCTGGCCTCGACCACATCCTCTTTGTGCTCGGCCTCTTTCTGCTCAGTACCCGCTGGCGTCCACTGCTCTTGCAGGTCAGCGCCTTCACTCTCGCCCACACCCTTACTTTGGCGCTCTCAACCTACGGAGTTCTGCGCTTGCCATCTGCCATCGTCGAGCCGTTGATCGCCTTGTCTATTGCTTACGTCGCGATCGAGAACCTACTGACGACACGTCTGCATCCCTGGCGACCGGTCATCGTCTTCGCCTTCGGCCTGCTCCACGGCTTGGGTTTCGCTGGCGTGCTCAGCGAGCTCGGCTTACCGGAGAACGAACGACTGGCCGCCTTGATCGCTTTCAACGGAGGCGTCGAGCTTGGGCAGCTGGCCGTGTTGGTGGCCGCTTTTGCTGCGGTGGGATGGCTGAGAAATCGTAAGGGTTACCGACATTGGGTCGTCGTTCCTGGGTCGCTCATGATTGCTTTGGTTGGGCTCTACTGGGCCATTGAACGGACGCTCCTGGTCTAGGCTTAGGTCGACTCCTCTGTGACGGCAGGGCCTTATGGTGAGAACTCGTGACCGCAACTCGGACACTTCACTTGCGGCTCAGCGGATGGACTCTCTTCGTTGTTGTCCCCCGGCTCCTCCACGATAGGGTCCGCGGCGGGTGCACCCGGACGCGCCATGGGGGCGCGAAAGCTGGCCAGAGCATCGATCTCGTCATCGAGCGTATCGAGGATGCCGATCAGCCGGGTCATTTCGAGAACCTCTAGAACTTTGTTCTCAACGTGCAGAAACTTGAGCGCTGCAGACTGGTTGGAGGCGATGGTATAGCAGCGAAACAGCTCACCGAGTCCTGAAGAATCCATCATCTTGACACCTTTGAAATTGAGCAGGATCTTCTTGGAGCCTTCCTCGAGGACCTCCGTCACGGCCTCACGCATTTGGACATCCCCCTCACCAATGGTCAGCCTGCCTTGGAACTCCAGAATGGTGACATCCTCAAACTGGCGTGTCGTGATCTTCATGCTTCGCTCTCTGGGTTCAGGGTTTGTGACCTCCTCAGCAGGACGATCGTCTGATCATCGGCCTGGAGGCCGCCCTGAGTCAATGCATTGGAGGCGTGGCCGATGCCATCAACAAGATCCGCTAGGGATTGATCCTTGTGTTCGCTTAGGAGTGCCGATAGCCGGTTGACACCAAATTCGATATCACCATCCGGGCTGGAGCTTTCGGTGATGCCGTCCGTGTAGAGGCACAAGAGATCCTCTGCCTCGAATGCCAACTGCTCAAAACTGTACTCGGTCTCCGCCAACAGCCCGAGAGGCAGACCCGTTGGCGCCAATTCTTGAACGCTGCCATCACCCCGAACCAAAAGGCCGGGATTGTTACCGGCGTTCAGATACGTGAGCTGATGGCTCTTCGTATCGAGCTTCACCAGCAGCAGTGTGATGAACTTTGCGATGGTTGTAGATTTGTGGATGAGACGGTTGAGACGCTGCATCAGCAGCGGTCCGATATCCATCGAATCGAGAAGCAGCGAGAGCGCTGAATGCAGGGTCCCAACCAGCAAGGCGGCAGGCAGCCCCTTGCCGGACACATCAGCGACCACGATCGCGATGTTGCCGTCCGCGAGTTTCTGGGCGGTGTAATAGTCACCGCCGACCTGCCGCGCCATCCGAATCCATCCCGTCAGCTCGTATCCCACGATGTCGGGTATCACTTCGGGCAGGAGTCTCAGTTGCAACGTCGCCGCAAGCTCCAGCTCTCTCTCTAGTCGTTCCA
>JAJCXQ010000923.1 GCA_029263355.1 Acidobacteriota bacterium
GCGGCCATCGTTGTGGGATTGGATTGAGAACTGGCCGCTACTCTCGGCCACCAGATCGCGGATCGGCGCTGCTCCGCGTGGCACCGCGCTTATCCGCCAGGCAGTGTCGAATCGCCGCCGAGTGAGCTTGGCCAGATACACGAGGGCATCCAAGTCGTAGCCGCAACGCTGATTCCAGCTGACCCTCCCTAGCAAATTGGTATCGCGGATCTGGTAGGTGCGGCCTTGGATGACCCACTTGCGAAGAAAGCCCGCGAATGGCCGCAACCCCCGCCAGCACGAGCCGTGCTCCGCCGTCGCCTGCCGGCCGACCATGCCGTCATAGAGCTGGCGGGCCAAGACTGACAGATCCGCGGGTGCACTGTAGACCACACGACGTAGCAGCAGAAGCGACCACCGTCGAAAAACTCCGGCGCGCAGTTCCTCGTCCCCCGGCATCTCTGGCCAACGCCGTATCAAGATCTGAGCCAGTCGCCGAATCTGCGCCGCCCCCAGAGTCTGGACCATCGGCAATAGGCTGGCTTCCCGCCATGCTGGCGGCAACAGAGCCTTGGATCGGGCCACTCCGAGATCGGCCCTGAGGCGGACCCGCAACAGCCAAAGGCCGATGCCTGGGGTTCGAAAGCGAGCCCGGATCATGTTCCACTGCGCAGTGATCGATGCAGGGTCTCCATGTCCAGAGCTGTGGCCGAAGACTTCCTCGCTATGAGGTCCTGCCGGGTCCAGAAGCCGACACAACAGCTGATCCAATGCCAGGTGGGTTTGTGGCTTGTCCAAAATCGAGGTGACGATCAGATGATGGTCGCGAGTAGCGGCCGTAAGAAACGTCCCACCTGCTTCAGAGACGCCGAAAGCGGTCATCAAGACACTGCGGTCGCCAATCGCAGCAAGATGAGGTGGTGCGGAAATAGGGGGGTGCTCCGGCGACCATTCGAGCCAGCACAATCCGGGATTATCACTGCCCGCCACCATCCAGACTCGGGGCGGCGGTTCTGTCGCCGGCTCATCGCGCTTAGCGAGTTTGGGCTTGGGCCGGCGCGGCTGCCACACTGAAAAGTCCGTAATGCTGTCGAATGTGACCCACCGATCTGGCGCCTTGAGGTCGTGGGAGTCTGGCGACGTGAATCGCATCAAGCTCAGTTGTCCTGACACCAGCAGGCCTAGGCCGGCGTTACAAGCCGCCAGTCGACGTGGGTCGAACACCGGGCTCGCCAATTTGATCTCGAGCCGCGCTTCCGCTTTTAGGTCGCTACTCAGCCGGTGAATCATACCGTCAGAGGTCAGCAACCAAAGCTTGTGCCGTGCCCACCCACCATCGACCACCTGAATCTGCTCGCTGCTGCCGACATCGACCTGCCACGCGTTCAGCAGGTCAGTCGTCCGCTGGTTCTCGACGTTGTAATGGCCGCCGACGATAGACAACACATGGCACCGCAACCCCTGGGTCAGGCCGAGAGCGACAGGCCGTTCGTCGGCAGGCAGATCGCCGGGAGCTACAAGCGGTACGATCCGCACGAAGCGATTCGACCACGCGGTGTCGGGATCGATTGGGAGTCTTGGTGAAACCTGGGTCGGCTGTAAGGAGGCGTTGCGCGGCTCAAGGTTAAAAAGCAAAAAGTGTCCGGCGCCGGTACCAGCAGCCAATATCGAACGGCCGACGAAGGTCAACCCGCGGATGGCCTCATGGACACTGGCCGCATCTGCTCGTTCTAGTGAGCTGCTAGTGTGCTGCGCACCGTATTCCAGACGCTTTGGCGAACGCCCGCGCAGGTCCAGGATGTGGATGGTGCCGGCTTTAGTCCCGACCGCCACGTGACCTCCGTCTTCGGAGACCGCAAGGCATCGCGGTTCGTAGGTAAGTTCCAGACGCTCGTACAACAGGCGTGAGGCCCAGGCGTGCCGCTGATTGCTGCCATTCGTCGTCCGCAGCTCCTGTAAGAGCTTGCCGAAGTTCTCCGGCGGTGTGGAGGTCGCCAAATCGTTCTGGCGATGGGCCTCCGCCCACCAAAGGATCGCATCTAGGTCTTTAGCCGCTAGTCGACTCAGATCCATCGCACCCTCCGCAAACGGCACCCCACAAAGTTCCGCTGGGGCCTTCAGTTGATAGCAATAGTTTCTGTTTCACATTTTGGCGAATTTTGGGCGGATTATAACCTGGATCGCTGACCGCAGGAGAGGCTCCCCGGTGCTGGCGGTGCTGGCGCAGGCACTCAACCCGGCAGGCGTGGGCAAGCTCTGGCGGCGGCTAGGAACTCGGGGTAGCGGAGCCTAGGTGATTTTTGATCCGGCGCGCGCCAGAAAGAAGACATAGTGGCCGACGATGATCAGGCCACAAAAAAGGGTAAGGCTCAGGTACGAAGCGCTGACTTGCTCCACACTCCAACCCCAATCTCCCATGAGTCGATTGAGGTCGCCGTTGCTGTCCGGTCCGACGGCTGCTCCCATCGGCAGGAAGGCTGGGTCTCGTCGGACTCGCAGCCAGAGCAGAATGTTGCTACAGAACACGATGGCAGCAGGCACCAGGAGGATGTATCGCCAGAAGTCCCAGCGCAAACGATCGGGGGCCGGGTAGTAGAAGGCGACGATGACCAAGGTGCTGAGGAGGATCTCACCACCGAGGCCGGCAAATACGTCCCACATTTCAGACTCGTCGGAAGTCGTGAGAAACGTTAGGAAAAGCTGGGCGACTCCGAAGCCACAGGTCGCCACCAATGTAAACGGCCTGCGCTCCTTGATCGCAAGCCAACCGAGAAATCCCAGGCTGGCAGCGACTACCACAGTGACGATCACTGAACGTTCCCCGCCAACCCAGGTTTGTGCGGCAATCAGCACGGGTACCGCCATTCGACCGCTGAGCCACGCTGCGATGGTGTGGCCGAACTCGTGAAAGGTGAGTTGCATGGGAAACGCGATGATCATGAGTTTCGGCGAAGCGCTGAGAAGCCAGCCGATCAAGAAAGCTACCGGAAGAGCCGTCGCTCGAACGATCGGCACACCGAAGGGGAGTCGTAACTGGTAAGAGGACGGGGCCACCGGTGCACTCGAGTGAGTGGGCGCCGGCCGCGGTTGCCGGGCTTGGCGTGCCAATCGCAACCCCCGTAAGAGTTTGCGCAAGCGCTGCAACACACCTCCGTCAAGCCAGGTGCCACCGCACTTGGAGCAGTCGAAGAGCTGAATGTGCTCCTCTCCAGTGGTGGACCGGAGTGCCAGTCGGCCGTCGGAACAACCTGGACATTCCGGGCCTGTGGGCTTGCCAAGCTCGAAGGGTAGGGGCAGCACGGCAGGATCCAAAGGCTCACCGACCAGTTGCTCGATCTCGCCCCGATCACACCACAGTCCACGACATTGCGGGCAGTAGTCCATCACGAGGCCGTTATCGGGAAAGTCGGTCAACCCAACGCCTGAACATCGCGGGCAGAAACGAGCGAGGTCCATCAGATCTCTCCGGGGTTAACCTCTGGCATTCAGTAAACTCTTCGACGCTGCAATCTAGCTTGGGTGGGATCTGAATTCGCGATAGCTGACGTCCCGTATCGGCTGGCTTGGAAGCGGTGTCAGACTACTATAGCTGGTACTGGCTTCGTCGGAGCTCTCACTGTACGCCGGACGATCCCGCGGTCAAAGGTCTGCCGTAGACCTCTTTCAGACCGTGGGTGCCCGCGGTCGGCTGGGCATAGCTGGCAAGAGTGCCGGAAGTGAGCTAGGTTCCGACCATGAGGATTTTAATTGCCGGTTGTGGAGATGTGGGCACCCGCCTCGGATTACAATTGATCACCGAGGGGCATCAAGTATGGGGGCTGCGTCGGTTTCCTGAGAAGCTGCCGGCGGGTCTGCGAGGACTCGCTGCCGATTTGACCGATCCGGCGAGCCTGACAGGGCTGCCCAAAGACCTCGACCAAGTGGTCTACATCGCTGCTGCTGATCGATCGACCGAAGAGGCATATCAACGAGCCTACATCGACGGGCTGCGTAATGTTCTGGCCGCGGCGGAGTCCAAGCGGTTGATCTTTGTCTCCAGCACATCAGTTTATGGGCAGGACGATGGGGGCTGGGTCGACGAGGAGTCCGCTACCGAGCCCGCCAGCTTTCGTGGCCGCCTGATCCTGGGAGCGGAGCGGCTGCTCGATGCCGCGGATCGACAGACGATTGTGGTGCGTTTTGCTGGCATCTACGGACCAGGCCGGACCCGGCTGATCGAGTCGGTGCGCAGTGGGGAAGCGGTGTGCTGGGACGATCCCCCGCTCTACACCAACCGTATCCATGTCGACGATTGTGCTGGCATGCTGCACCACTTGGGCCAGCTACTGAAGCCACAGTCGATGTATTTGGGTGTCGACCACGAGCCGGCTGCGGATAGTGAGGTCAAACGCTGGCTGGCCCGTCGGCTGGGAGTTCCCGAACCGCCGTCCGCCGCCGATCGGCCCTCGAGCCGACGGCGTATGAGCGCCAATAAACGTTGCTCAAATCGTCGGTTGCTGGCAACCGGCTATACGTTCCGATACCCGGACTTTCGAGCCGGCTACGGGGCGGTTCTCTCGGAGTCCTAGCTACGGCGGAAACGGACCGTGATAGGTGGTATCCCGAATCGGGTGACGCCAGGTCTCGATTCCATTGGAAAGATGAGTGGCGCGCAGCTGTAGCGGGCGATCGACGAGCCGGTCACCCTGGCGCCAGGTGCCGGGACGTGACTCGACAATGAGCTGCGAGCCGGTGACCAGGAAGGGTGAATAGGGCATGGCCTGATCGGCGACTCCCACCTGCACGCCGCTCGGATAGGAGTAGAGGGTCCACTGATACTTGGCCTCGACGCGATCATCAGCGATGCGGCGACTGGTCATCACGTAGCTGCCGTCGGCCGACCGGAACTGAGTCTCGCCGAGATTGGGGAGGCGCTGACCTGGCGCTAGGTTTGGAGCGCGAAGGGATGGTGCGTCGGGTAGCTCTCCGGTGGCTATCGGGGTGACCTGCTGGCGGCTGATATCCAGCAACGCGGCGCCGCTGGACTCGCGCGCTCCGTCGGTGGCCGGCTCGGTCATGTGCATGCCTCGAACCGGTTGGTTCGATTCGCTCCAGGTGATCACGAGACGGTCTTGATCGTTGTTGGCTTGTGCCGTAAAACGTTGGCCGAGGCGCTCCTCGACCAGGGCTTCGACGCCCGAGGGCAGCTCGACCGGGACAACGAACCGGAGCTCACCTCGCCGCGACGGGTCGAGGACAGCGATCAGCAGCTCGCCACTGGCGGTCGGCGCGGCCTGAGCGATCAGCTGTCCATCGTGGAGTCGGAGGGGCCAAGCCCCTTCGTCGGAGCTCCACAGAACACGGCCTTGCGATAGGTCGACCGCATCGATCGTGCCTTCGGGCTGACCCACATAAGCAACTTGTTGGTTTGTATCCACAACCACGCCGGGACGAAGCTCGAAGCTGCCAGGCTGCTGTGCCCAGCTGGTGCTGCCGAGGGGCAGTAGAATCGAAGAGACGAAGACGGAAATCTGTAGGAGTCTCATCGATCGTGACATGGGGCGGACCTTTCTTGCAGTCGCGGGAGAATCTGAGGCATCGTGTGTCCTTTGGCAACTTGCTGCAGGGCGACGTACGTCTCGGTGACGCGTCTCGAAGTGCCGTGTATCGAAGTGCCGTGTCTCGAAGTGCCGTGTCTCGATGTGACGTGTCTCACGGGTTCGTATTCGTCCATTCGAAGGTTGTGCCGGACTCGAAACCATCGGCGAACAGGAGCCCGGTTTCGATCAGGGTCGGGCTCAATCGCCAAGCGCCGCGGCCTAGGGTTCCGGCGACCAGAAGGTCGTTGGCAGAGTTGTAGTCGAGGTCATAAACCGGCACCACTGGAAAGCCGGCGCCGAGGGGCGTCCAGGTGGTGAAGCCAGTGGTCTCGAGAGCGACGAAGACTCCCTTGCTGGTGCCGACCACAACTGCGTCGCCATCGGGGCCATTGATGTAGGCCAGGGATCGAAAATTGCCGGTATCGAAGGAAGACAGGTTGCCAGTTAGGTCGTTCCAGCTGGCTCCGGTGGTCAGCGTCTGGTAGACGCTGCTGGTATCGACGACGTAGGCCGTCGCTGGGTTGTCTGGGTCGATGGTGATATCGGCGACCGTCCCGGTGCCTGGATATGCAGCCGACAATACCAAGGTCGCGGGAGGCAGCGCTGGCCGAATGTAAACCGAATTGTTGGCGCCGACGTAAAGCAAACCCATATTGCCGGCAACGCCATAGGCGAAGGGGTTCCTGCCGCCGGAGTTGGCCGAAATGGTGGGCCCGATCTCGCGGATCGAGTCCCCCTGATCGAGGGATTCATACACCGAGTTGTTACCGCCGATGATCAAGCGGGTGGCGTCCACCGCGTTGAGCTCGAGAGGAGTGACGAACTGAGGGATCAGCGGGTTGCCACCATCGAGCACGATCAATGTCGGAGCGGTCTGGCTCACCAGGGTATTGGAGGCATCGTAGACCTGGCGGCGAAAAGCGCTGAGGTTTTGGAAACTCGAATAACGCACCGACATGCCAGGAGTGCTGGTGTCGTCCACCACGACGTCGCCGCCGTCCGCAGTCGAAACACTGAACCAAGTGGCCATTTCCGGCAGCAGCTGAGATGGTGTGCCGGTATCTTGAGCGCCGCCGATAATGGTGTCGGTGTTGGCGTCGTAAGTGGAATCGTGCAACTCGGTGGTCTGGATGGTGCCATTGATCGAGAACCAGTCGCCGGTGTTGTCCCGCGGGCTGGTTCGACGGTAGATCCCGCCATCGTCGGTTTCGATGATCTCACCGTTGACGTCGATGATCATCTGACGGGAGTCGGCGTGGGGTGCACTGCTCGACGCGGTGCCGCCGCCCGGCGGCCCCAGCGAGTTGGAATGGGTGAGGTGAACCCACTGGGATCCTGGCGCCAAGGAGGCGTCGCCGCGAAACAGACGGCCGGAAAAATCACTGGCGCCGATTTGATTCGGGAAAGCCTGGCGATCCCCACCAACATAAACGATGTTGGGATCGGTGGTGTCGGCCGCGATCGACAGATGGAGGCCACCCTGGAAGCCGGGGTGGATGCCGAAAGAGCTGGTTCCTGGCAGATCCATTGCGGTCCAGGTCGTTCCGCCGTTGCCTGACCGAAAGACGCCAGCGGCGGCACCATTGTTGACGATGATGACGAAAACACTGCTTGCCGGACCGACACCGAATTCGACATTGCTGGTGGCGCCAGAGTACAAGGCGTCGATTGCGGCGCTGCTGACCTTGGTCCAGGTCGCACCGGTATCGGTACTGCGATAGAGGCCGTTCTGGCCACCGAAGGTGTCGGCGCCTCTTACCGAGGTGAACAGGCGCGTCGGATCGCTTGGGTCGCTCGCCAGGTCATGGGTGATACCGCCAGGAAGGCCACTGGCGCTGCCGTCTCCGTCGCTGATTTGAGTGAACGAGGCGCCGGTGTCCGTACTGCGAAAGATACCGACTCCAGCGAGGTCGAACACGTCGAGGGTGTTGACCGAGACGACGATGGTGGCGCCCCGTGGCGCAACACCGGAGATGTTGCGACCGATCAGCGTCCCGCCACCGTCGATCGGGGACCAAAAGGCGCCGCCGTTGGTGGTACGCAGCAGGCCAGTGCGGGAGCCAGCAACTCCGAAGCTGCTGTAACGACCGGTGCCCGCGACCAGAGTCTGATGGGTGGCGTCGGTGGGGTCGAACTCCAAGGCGCCGATGGAGAGTGAGCCCTGGGCGTCGGTCTGGTGAATCCATGCCGGGCTGGCTGCGGTGGCATCCTCGGTGCGCCAAATACCGCCGTTGACCGCTCCAGCGTAGAGAATGTCGGCGTTGGTCGGATGCGCCGCCGCGGTGTTGATAGCGCCGACCACTTCGCCGTCTTGAATACCCTCGACTTGACCCATGGTGTTGGGGCCTGGACCCTGCGCCTCCCAGGCGCCACCGACACCTCGGGCCGCAGCCGAGTCAGCAAGACCAGGCGACATCAGGCAGACGAAGCCACCCAGAACAGCAAGTTGTCTCCCGGAGCGGATCCAACGGGAACGTACAGTTGTCGACATCGGATCTCCTGCCGGGGTCACGTTAGCGGATCGGAATCTTCCGTTGTTGGAGCAACATCAGCAGCACGTCCGGGTAATCGGTAATCATGCCGTCGACGCCGAGGTCTAGCAGTTTTTCCATGTGGCGTTGGCGATTGACCGTCCATGGAATGACCGCGAAGCCGGCGGCCTGGATGTCCTGGATCGGGTTGCCATGGTAGAAGGGACTGCCTGGCATCAGCAAGCGCCAATAGGGGGAAAAGATATCGACATAAGTCGAAGCAGCCTGAAGCAGCCCCAGCGACGTGGCATTTGGTGACTCGACGTCGAGGCCATTGAGCCAGAGCGGGGTTAGCGTATCGGTGCCCAGCAAAGCCGCGGTTTGGATTTCTGGAGCGAGCTGTCGAGTCAGCTCCAAGGCTCTCCAGGCAAACGATTGAACCGTCACTCGATCCGTAAGCTCATACTCCTGGACGACCCCGACGGTGAGCTCGACAAACTCTTCCAGCGGTACGGTGTCGTCAACGGTCGGATCGATCTTGATCTCGATGTTGAATCGCACATCGGGGTCCCCAAACTCGTCCGCGAGCTCGAAGACCTCCGCCAGAGTCGGGATGTGTGCCCCGGGGACGTTTTCTCTAGGGGGCTCTGTGAATCGGCCCGGGTCGGGATTGAGACTACCGCAATCGAAAGTTTGTACCGTTTCCAGGTCGAGATCACGTAGCGCCGGGGCAGGCTCGGTGATAGCGCTCCCGTCGGCCTGCAAGCAGACATCAGGGGCAATATGGCGGTCGTGGCTCACCACGACCACGCGGTCGCGGGTTACCCCGAGATCAAGCTCTAGAGTTGACACTCCGAGCTCCAATGCCAGCTCGAACGCGGGTAGCGTGTTCTCTGGCAGTAGGCCACGGGCGCCACGATGGCCCTGGGCGTCGAAAGGTTTGGGATTCGGAGATTGCGGCACGGTACTACAAGCCAAGAAAAATATGTG
>JAJCXQ010000924.1 GCA_029263355.1 Acidobacteriota bacterium
GATCGCGGGCACCATGAAGCCCGAGACTCCGCGCTCGCGAGCGGCGTCGAGAGCTTCTGTGTGCTCGTCGACGGTGAGGGATTGAAGATGACAGTGAGAGTCGATCGGTCCTTGCATGGGCCTACTTTAACCGTCCTACGAGTCCCCTGCTTCTTCTTCGGCTTCTTCTTCGGCCTCTTCCTCGGCCACCGTTTCGTATTCTCCCTCTGAAAAGACGATCGCCAGCTCGACGCGACGGTTGCGCTGTCGCGAAACTGGATCCGAGCCTTCCACCAGCGGCGAAGTTTTACCGAGGCCCTTGGTTGTGACGACGTTTGGGTCGACGCCAGCGTCCACCAAGTAGCCACGTACCGAGTCGGCGCGCTGTTCGGACAATCTCTGGTTGACCTCCACGGATCCGATATCGTCGGTGTGGCCGAAGACTTGGAGGGCGTAGTTGTCGGAGGTCAACAACACGCCGGCGATTCGGCTCAGCACTTCGCGATTCTCGGGTCTCAGATTGGCTTTGTTGAAATCGAACTCGATTTGATCGCTGCCCAGGGTCATGACCAGGCCCAGGGCGGTGCGCCGGGTTTTGGCGATACGACTGAGGGCATTCTGCATTCGGTCGAGCTCGTTTTGCAGCTTCTGGCGGACTTTGTCGGCCTCGATCGTCGCTTGCCGAGCTTCCTTTTCGGCCGCTACTGCCGCCAGGCGCGCTTCGAGCTTGGCTTCTTCGGCGGCGCGTTGTTTCAGCTCAGCGGCGGTGCGTGCTTCAGCTTCTGCCACCGCCCGCGCCTCCGCCTCTTGCCGCGCAGCGGCGGCTTGTTGTTCCCGTTCTTCGGCTTGCCTCCGGGCGGCAGCGGCTTGTTGTGCTTGTTGGGCACTGAGCTGCTCACGCAGTGCCGCGGCCTCGGCGCGCTCCATCGCCTCGGTTTTTGCTGTCTCTGCCTGGTCGGCTCGAGTTTCTGCCTGGGTGGCGCGACTCTCTGCCTGGGTGGCGCGGCCTTCCGCATCGACCAGCTTTTCGTCGAGGGTGTCGACCTGCTGACTCAGGTTGCCGAGTTGATCGCTGAGCTGGGTCATGTGGCGCCAAATAGAAAAACCAACGATCGCGACGAGCAGGGCGGCGACGATCGCGATGATCGAATTGCGTTGCATGGAGGTGTCCTCACGGATGAAAAGTCGTGACGCTCGCGGCGATAGATCCCGGAATGGGCGCGTCGAGCCAGCTAGTTTGCCTGATCCGACGGGATATCCCAAGTTTACGTCTCAGGGTGGCTAAACGGCCAAACTGCTGATGGAAATGGCTAAGATGGGTCGAGGCGTCCCTTTCGGTAGTCGTCGTTCGTTATAGGTAGGAACCGTGACTCGTTCGAGAATGACCCGCCAATTCAGGAGAAGAAAATGAAACACAGCTCTCTACGTCAGAGTACATTCGCCTGCCTCGCGGCGATGTTGATGACTCTTGCCCCGTCAGCCCTCGTCGCCGAGCCTTTGAGTGAGCCGGAACGTGAGCGACTGGTGGAGCATCTCGGTAAGACCCGGCAGGCTTTGCTCGACTCGGTCGACGGCCTGTCCAAGAAGCAGTGGAACTACAAGTCGGCGGACGACCGGTGGTCCATCGCCGAATGCGCCGAGCATCTGACGATCGCGGAAGAGTTCATCCGCAACAATGTGGCTGAGATCTTGAAGTCGCCAGCGGTGGAGGTCTCCGACGCCGCCAAGGAAGACCACGTGATGAAGATCATCGTCGATCGCAGTCAGAAGTTTCAGGCGCCGGAGCCGGTCATGCCCGCCCAGCGCTGGAAATCGCGCAAGGCGATGATGAAGTCGTTCAACACTGAACGCGACGCCTCGATCGAGATCGCACAAGAGACCGAGGATCTGCGTAGTTTTGTTGGACCCCATCCTGCCTTCGGTGACCTCGATGCTTACAGCTGGCTAATCTTCCTGTCGGGTCACACCGAACGCCACATCGCCCAGATCGAAGAGGTCAAAGAAACCCCGGGTTACCCCAAGCGCTGAGGACGGCGGTGATGGATGTCAGCCTCCTTGTTGGAGCCAGGTGGTGAAGCCTTGCTCCAGCTCCGACCAATCCTTGGCCAGAAATGACAGCAGATTTGGCGTCTGCTCGGAGTCGCCGGCCGCTAACGCGGCGAGGTAGGAGCGGAAGCTATCGGCCAGCTCACCGCCTTGGCCATCGATCAGGTAGCGGATCAAGAAGGTGCTGGCGTCGTAGCGCAGTGGACGATCTTCGGGGTCGAAGAACTCACGGCTGATCAAGTCAGTCAGTCGCTCCAAAGAGTGAGCATTACCCTCGCGCCAGTGCTTGCGGAGCAGGCTCCATGAGGCCCTGGGACCGCTGACGTGGATCGATCGATCGAAGTCCATGAAGCCACCGGGTTGATAAAAGTGCTCTTCGACCACCACGCTGCGGCCGCCTAGGGTGGCGAGCTCGAGTTGCCCCAGGCCATCGATCCGGCAGAATGCGAGATCGTGCGCCATACCTTCTTCGAGCCACGGTGGCAGGCTCTCGCGCAGGTGTCGTCGATTGAGCACATGGGTCAGCTCGTGGACCAGAACCGCGGCGACGTCGTCCGCACCCTGCCGGCCGACATAAAGCACAGCAAGCCCTTGGTCGGCATGTCCAAGGGTTCCGCGGTCGGTTTCCGGGCGCACTCTGGATTCGTAAACGCGATAGTCCTCCTCACGAGAGAAGAGGATGATGGTTTCGGCCGAACCGGGAATCAGCTCGATGCCGAAGCGATCGCTGTAGGCTGCCGGCAGATGGCTGGCGATGTCTGCCAGGAAACGCAGCAGTCGACGGTTCTCGACGTCGGTCAAGACGTTGAACGAGCCGAGTTGGCGAGGCGTCTGGGATGTTGCAGCCGTACCTTGGTTGAGGATTTCTCGAGCCAGCTCGAGTCGCCACGCATCGAGCTCGGGATCGAAGCCTGGATCCGCGACTTCCGCTTCAGCGGCGTCGCGGGTGGCGATCCAGCCTTTCCATGAGGCGTAGCGGACCTCGATCCAATGTCCGTGGCGCGCCAGAATCTCGAGCTCAACGGCGACATCGATCGTCGCCAGGACAGCGGAGCTCGGATCCGCCCGGCTGTAGAGCCGGGTGCCGGGATCCGCCCAGTGGCGCTCGTTGTTGCCCGCTGTCAGCGGTCGAATGTCGGCGGCGGTGCCTAGAATCGTGGGCTTGTCCGACAGGTCCTTGGCTGGCGGTGGCGGTTCGGAGGCCGCAACCGACCCCCAAGTGATCCATCCCAGAGCGACCAGACCTGCCGCCAACAGGTGGGAAGCGGCCCCCGTGTGATGCCTGTGCGATACGTTCAATGCACCAAGCTCAGATCGCCAGCCCGTTTTGGGTTGGGTGCGAGTCGGATGTCCTCAGGCAGGTGGACTCCGTCGACCCAGACGATGCGTTGTTGCTTGAGTTGTTGTTTCAGCGCCTCGACCGCCTGCTCCAGCTTCGCCAGTGACGAAATGTCCGTGACAGCGCCCCAGCTTTTGTGTCGGGACACCGAGTTGGGCTCCGGAGACCATACGAAGAGTGGCACTTTCAGCTGACCCAAATAGTGTCGGACTTGTCGCGGCGTGAACGAGCTGGTGTCGCGGGCGTCGTCACCGACCACCAGCACCACCGCCCGCCGTCGGTTGCGGCCGGCAGCGAGCAAACCGGCAACCGCGACGGCGTCGGACAGCCGTTGGTTCGGTGCGACGTTGGCCGGTGGCGAGTATTCGGTCAACAGCCAATAGAGACCGCCGTCCCGGGCGGTGAAGGCTTGCGACGGGATCAAGATGTCGAAGTCGAGACGCGCCTGCTCCTGGCGTTCGGAGAAGGGCCATAGGAAGCGGACCTGGTGATCTTGTGGCAAGGACATCTTGAAACGTAGAGATCTTGCCGCTCGACTATCGAGGCCGAGACGAGCGTGTCGTCGCAGCGTCTTTTCGCTGGTCCGGCCAATTCGGTTGAGGGTGCTTCGGATACCTTCATCGCGGACCACGACAACCTCCGCCGGTCCTTTTTCGGCGGCGATGATGCGGAGGGGGTGATCCTTCAACAGACGGCCACGTAACTCGTCGACCGTCGGCAGCTTGGCGCCGCGGCGAACGATCACCGGCACCGCGGTGAGCTGCACGTTGAGGCGATCGGCGTAAGACCCGCCGAAGACCAACTCGATCACGGTGGAGACATTGCGTGAGAAGTCGAGCTCAGCGCGCAGAAAGTGAAGTTGCTCGGGGTCGTGCTCGGGCAAACGGATTCGCCGCGGATCCTTGACGGCTAGGGTGCGGCCATCGAACGTGATGTCGACGTTGGCGGGCTCTTGGGTGATCACACTCTCCCAGCTCAGTCGGGCGACAACGCCGCGCCCCGCGTTACCGCCTTCGAGCATCACGGTCGCTTCGGCGGGAGGCCGCGGCAGGTTGACCCATTGTCGAGTTTGGGCCACCACCCGACGGTCCGCATCGTAGGCGATGGCCAGCAACTCGTGGGGTTGCAACTCCGGTCCGAAGTCGAGAGCTCGAGACCAGGGCTCAGCCTGGAGTTCGGCGACGATCTCACCGTCGAGGCGAATCTCGACGGCGGCGACCGACGTGTCGACCAGCAGTTCGACGGGCTCGAGCCCCACGATGAGGCCCAGGAAGAGGGATGCGAATGCGATCATGTCGATGGGCGATACTCGATCCGAGCAGGTGCCTGAAACACCCTAGCACAGCCGATGAACGAATCTCGTGGCGACTCGAAAACCGCTGTCGTCGTCTCGGCCCATCTTGAGCAATGGCCTGGTACGAAACGTTGGGAGCGTCGATATGTAAGAGCTCAAGCCAAGGAGGGTCTGGTAAACTCGCGGTTGGGGCATACGTGCCGAATCCCGTCCCACCTCATCCAGACGGACCGCCGGGAAGGCGGCTGGTAATGTCGCTGGACGTTGCTGCCGATCACCCTTGAAGAATCAACTCCACACGGCGAAGCGGTCGCTCTATCCATCGGGCGTCGTGGCCTGTTTAGCGGCTGGATGTGCGGTTGTGATCACTGGCGCGGTGTGCGTCAGTGCGGTGCGTGCCGACGCCGTGCCCGCTGACGCCGTGCCCGCTGACGCCGCGTTCACCGAAGAAGGTGCCCTGTTCGTCGAGGTTGCCGCTGAGAGCGGGCTCGACTTTGTGCATTTCAACGGCATGTCTGGCGAGCTCTATTTTGCGGAAGCGGCGGGCGCCGGCGTCGGCCTGCTCGACTGTGACAACGATGGTGATCTCGACGTCTACCTGTCGCAGGGCATCATGCTCGGCAAAGGCAAGTCACTGGCCGACGCGACGTTTCCTCCCAAGCCTGCAATGCTGATGAAGGGCGGTGTCCTCGGAGATCGGCTCTATCGCAACGACCTCACCCAGGGCCGGATGAAGTTGATGGACATCACCGAGTCGAGCGGCTTGCGGGCCACCGGCTACGGCATGGGTGTCGCCACCGGCGACATCGACAACGATGGTGCTGTGGATCTTTATGTCACCAACTTTGGCGCCGATCAGCTGTGGCGTAATCAAGGCGGCTGTACGTTTATTGATGCCACCGTCCGCGCTGGGCTCAGCGTGGACGAATGGAGCGTCAGCGCTACTTTTGTCGATTACGATCGCGACGGCTGGCTCGATCTCTACGTCGGCAACTATGTCGATTTCACGATCGCCACTCACAAACCGTGTTACACGACCTCCAGTGCCCGCGACTATTGCGGACCGCGCTCGTTCAATTCGGTGCCGGATCGGTTGTTTCGCAATCTGGGTCCCGGCGCGGATGGGCAGGTGACTTTTCAAGACGTCAGTGCGGTGGCAGGGATTGCCGCCGAGTTTGGCGGTGCGCTCGGAGTGGTCGCCGCGGACTTCAATCTCGACGGCTGGCCGGATCTCTATGTCGCCAATGATCAGCTACCGAATCAGCTGTGGATCAATCGCCAGCGCGGCGATGACGGCCTGGTCCGTTTTGTCAACGAGGCGGCCCTGGCCGGCGTCGCGGTCAACATGGACGGCGCCCCCGAGGCCTCGATGGGAGTGGATGCGGCAGACTTCGACGGTGATGGTGATGACGATATTTTCCTCACCCACCTCAATCGCCAGACCAACACCATCTACGTCAACGAAGGTGATGGCTGGTTCAGTGACAAGACATTGGTCACCGGCTTGGGCGCCCCGAGTGTGTCGTTCACCTCGTTCGGCACCGCCTGGTTAGATTACGACAACGATGGCTGGGTCGATCTGGCGACCGCCAACGGCGCCGTACAGGTGATTGCCGAATTGGTACTGGCAAAGGATCCCTTTCCCCTGCATCAGCCCAACCAGCTGTTCCGCAACCTCGGAGTCGCCGAGGGCGGAGTGCGTTTCGAAGACGTTACCGCTCGGGCAGGGGCAGGGTTCGCGATCTCGGAAGTGAGCCGTGGGGCGGCTTTCGGCGACCTCGACAATGATGGCGATACCGATGTCGTGATCACCAACAACAACGGTCCGGCGCGGTTGCTGCGTAACGAGGTTGGGCATCGCCAAGCTTGGTTGGGCTTGCGACTGCTCGATCCGAAGTTGAATCGGGATGCGGTCGGGGCGCGCGTTGCCGTCGAGCTGGCGAGCGGGCGTACGCTGTGGCGTCGAGTACGCAGCGACGGCAGCTTCGCCTCCGCCAACGATCCGCGAATTCTGGTCGGTTTGGGCGCGGTCGGCGGTCAACCCAAGGTGCGTCGAGCTCGCGTCCTATGGCCGGATGGATCCACCGAAATTTGGCATGAGCCGCCACTCGGGCGTTATACCACCCTGCGCAAGGGTGAGGGCGTCAAACCGGAGGTTTCACCGTGACCCGCCGGCCGGCCGCACTTCGGGTCGGTGGTCTAGCCCTACTACTGCTCCAGCTGAGCGTGTTGGCTTCGGCTGAAGTGCCGTTGCCGAACCTCGAGCTGACGGGTCTCGAGGCCGGTGTCGAAGAGCGCCTGAACACGGCTCGCGAGGCATTGGAGAGTGCCCTCGAAGGTTCAGAAGGTGGCGTGCGCGGTCGGCTCTACGGGCATACCGGCCAGATCTTTCATGCCCATCACATCTTTGCGGTCGCCGAAGCCTGTTATCAGAACGCGGCCGAGCTGGATCCCGACGAGCTGTTGTGGCCCTACCTTCTGGGTTACATCTATGAAGATACGTCCCGCTTTTCTGAGGCCAAAGCGAAGTATGAGCGGGTGTTGGAGCTCGATCGCACTCACCCCTTGGCGATCTTGCGGCTGGCGCGAGTACTCATCGACCTGGGTGACATCGAGTTGGCTGGGCCGTTGCTGCAGAGGGTTGTCGAGGAGCCCGAGCTGGCGGCGCCGGTGCAGGCGGCGTTGGGCAAGATTGCAACTTCTGTCGAAGATCATGCCGCAGCAGCGCAGCATTACGAAGCGGCGCTCGAGGCTCAGCCGCAGGCGAGCCAGCTGCACTATCCATTGACAGTCGCCTACCGGCGCCTGGGAGAGATCGAGAAAGCTCGCGAGCACGCCGCCCTCGGCGGCCCGGCAAAACTTGTCGTACCGGACGCGATTCTCAACGAAGTCAGCTCACTCAGCGTGAGCTCACAGATGTTTCTGACCACCGGTGCTCAAGCGCTCAAGGCGGAACGTTACGACATGGCTGAGAAAGCCTTCCGCGGAGCGATAGCGGCCAACCCCGAGAACAAGCGAGCCCATCTCAACCTGGCTGCCGTTTTACTGCACGAGGGCCGGCTCGACGCCGCGGAAGCGAGTGCCCGCGAGGCTCTGCGTCTCGATCCTGAGTTCGGCTTCGCGTTCCTCAACCTTGGAACAATTTACCAAGCTCGAGACCAGCTTGCCGAGGCCATTGAATTTTTCGGCAAAGCGTTGGAGCAGAATCCGGCGAATCTCAAGGCCAATTTCCGACTCGCCAGCGTCTTGATGCGGACTGGAGACTATGAGCTTGCCGCCAAGCATTTTCGGACAGCGGTCGAGATCTCTCCTAGTTTCGTTCGGGCTCGATATCTCGAGTCTTTGGCGTGGATTGCTTCGAGGCGATACGACGATGCTCGGCGTGTCTTGGAGGAGGCGGTTGAGATTCAGCCCGACGACCCGGAGCTCAGCGGTGCGCTGGCGCGGCTCCTGGCGACGTCGGAAGCTTGTTCCCCGGCCGACGCTGAACGGGCGCTGGCGATCGCGGCAAAACTGGATCGCGACAATCCGGAGAACGTCGAAACGTTGGCGATGGCGCTGGCCGCCAGCGGCCGATTCGATTCCGCTATCTCCGCTCAACAAGCGCTGCTCCAGGCAGCTCGAGGGCAGGCGAATGCCGACCTCGTGCAGCATCTGGAGTACAGCCTCGAACGTTATCGCCAAGGGTTGCCCAACGACCGGCCATGGAGCGTCGAAGCGTCACCGGGCTCGATCCAGGAGCCTACTTCCCGTCAGTGATCTGTCTGGAGCCGAGGGCGAGCTCGAGATCGGCGACAAAATTGCTGTGGGGCTCGACTCCACCCTTGATGGCCGAATCGAGGTGGGTCTTGGCTTCGTCAAACTCTCCTTGGGTGAAGAGGGCGACAGCCAAATTGTAGTGGGCAAGGTGGTGGCGGTGGTTGGTCAACAAGCAGACCCTGAGAGCCTCGATACCCTTGGCGCGTCGGTTGGTCCTCAGGTAGGAGATGCCTTCGAGGTAGAAGACCTGGGCCGGAATGGCTTGGAAGCCCTCCATTTGATGGTGGTTGCGGAACAGAAACTGTTCTGTCTGAAGCTTCTCGGGAGTGAGCTGGCCGGCGCCAATTTGGCCGGCTGGCGAGGATCCTCGGCTGCTGGCGCTGCTGCGGCCACTGATCGTGGCTCGAACATCGTTGACGCTCTGCAACTGCCTTTCGGCTACGACCCGCTTCTCGAGGTCGCCAATCTGGACCGCTTGTTCCCATTCGATGTATCGCTGTTCAGCTTGCTCAAGGGCGTCGAGTGCCTCGGCATAACGCTGTTGGCCGACCAGTGCCTTGCCTAAGCCGAGATACGCGGTGGGCAGCAGAGGTTCGATCGAGATGGCGTTACGGAAGAGCCGCTCGGCGCCGACATATTCTGACTTCTCGACCATCTTCTCAGCCTTGCCAGTCTGTGATCTGGCTAGCTTGAGGCGGTCTTTTCCTATCGCTTCGACACGCGGGCCGAACGCTATGAGCAAAGCGACGGAGCCGATCGAGAATAGTCTTCTCATCTTCCTGTGAGACGAGTCTACACCATCTATTCCGAACCGATCCTGTGACTTGTCACCGCTGGTCAACCAATTGACACCAAGGCCTCTAGCCCGGAGGGAGTTGCGAGAGAGTTTGTCGTATTTTCTGCTGGTTTGGATTGATCTCCAGGGATTTCTCCAGCGCGGTGCGCGCCGTACCGAAGTCGCCGACACAGCCTGCAGCCAGCCCGTAAAAGGCATGAACCGGGGCGCTCGAGGGGAATTTCTTCGACCCTTCGGCGCCGGTCTTCATTGCCTCGGCACACTGATCCAGGCGGATTCTGACGACCAGAAGATGGACCCAAAAGGGCTCGTGATCGGGGAAGCGTTCCATCGCGGTCTCGAGCAGCGCCGCAGACCGTTCCGGCAGGTCGAGACCGTCATAGTCTGCTGCCGCCCGATCGACGGTGCGCTCGGCATCACGCAGGCCCTTCGACACGGCGAGGAAAAGCTCGCGATCGGCGTCGTCATAACGTTTTGTTTCCATGTACAGCCGGCGCAAGTTGTAATGTGGCGAGGGGTACTCTGGGCTGAGCTCGATGGCTTGCCGGAGCAGTGGCTCGGCCTCGTCGTACTCCTTCTGATTGATCTTGAGCACGGCCAGGTTGTTGAGCTGACCACGGGTGACCGAGCCGGGGTCGGTTTCTGGGGGTGGGGCTGATGCGGTGCCGGGCGAGGCGCCGGCGGTTGCCGAGGCAGGTGGTGCGGCGGCAGTCGTCGCAGCACCTGTCTCGTCACCGCCAAGGTAGCCGAGGGATTGCAGCTTGGCAATGAACTCAGGATCTACCGGCACGTCGTCACCGCTGATCTGTGGCCGATAGGAGGACGGCGGAACCAGGGGCTGGTAGTCGATCGGATCGAGCGCGGTCGGGTCGACGCCGGGCAGGGGTGTGCCACGCCAGCTGGTATCCGTCGGCATGCCGAGCAGCGTCATGATGGTGGGGGCCACGTCGTAAACCGACGCCGAAGATGCCTCGACCCGACCGCGGCGCGCGACTCCGCTGCCGGCAACCGCAAACACGGCGTCGGTCTCGTGCCACAGAGGCGCGGTTGGGCCGGCGGTTCCGGAGAGGCCTCGGGGGCGGCCTTCGTCCCACTTGAAGCCATGATCGGAGACGATGATGATCGCGGACTCGGACAGAGGGTAGTGTTCGAGAAATCTCCCGATCCAGCGATCGACGATCTCGAAGTATTTTGGGACCGCCTTGACATAGGTCGCAGCCAGATTGGGATCGATGTCGAGGGTCGGGGGTGGCATGTAGGGCGCTAGCAGGTGTCCCAGGGTGTCGGTGCCTTCCAAGTAGACCATCAACAGGTCAGGCTGATCGCTGGCGAGGTGAAGCCCGGCGCCGAGGTAGGTGCGGGACGAGGCCAGGATGCGTCGAAAGCCGTCTATTGGATCGTCCATGCCACGATTCTCTTCGACCGCGTTCTTGAACTCTTCTTCCGGCACATCCATGAAGTAGCGAACCGCTTGCCAATCGGTTTGTTGAACCGCACGGTCCCTGAGCTCGACAATATCGGTGGTACGGTCCTCTGGAAACACCAGTTCGGGCGGGTCCTGACGGAAGACAGCTTCTGAGATGCCTTGGGTCAGGGTGTAGTAGAGGCGGTCCGACACCATCACGCCACGGACTCTTTCCGCTGGCCAGGTTGCCCACCACCCGACGATCCCCACCGAACGTTCGAGGGCGGAGGCAAGATTCCAAACCGCCGGGACCTTACGGTTACGACCCGTCACCGGCAGCAAGATGCCCCGGCTGGGTTCCTTTTCTACGAAATCGAGAATGCCGTGCTCGTCTGGGGCGACACCGGTTGCTGTAGTGGTCCAAATCAACGGCGAGAGGATGGGGACCAGGGTCTCCATGACGCCCCAGGTGCCAGCTTTCATGAGTCGATCGAGGTTCGGCATCTTGCCCGCTCGGATCCACGGCAGAACGAGGTCCCAATCGAGGCCATCGAGACCGAGCACCAAAACTCGCCGGGCCGCCGGGCCGAGTTCGTCGGCAAGGTTCGCCAGCACGTGTTCCCTCACCGCCGCCGGATCTGGCGCCAGGCTGATCTCGAGGTTTCCAGTTTCGGTGCCGAGGGCAGCGGCTGCCTCGCGAGCGAGGGTCGAAGCGACGTCCGCCGGACAGTCATCGGTCGCCGGAGACGCCGTCTGGGCGAGGAGACAGCGCAGCTCCACCGCGCGCAAGGCAGCGTCGATGCGACCCTCCACGCGATCGGCGAACGCCGTCGTCAGATCGTCGGTCAGCGATAACTGATAGGTCCCGGTCGCGGGAGCCCAGCGCACCGTGACGTTGACCCTCACCCCTTCGGAGGAGGTCGCGGCAACCGTCGATTCGAGGGAAGACGATGGTCGGCGTTGGTGAGACCAGCGAGGAATGAACGAGAACCCCTTGGCGGGAACGGTCAACGTGCCGGTTGGCGCTTGCCAGACGTAGATCGAACCGTCGGACGGCACCCAAGCCACCACCAGCCAGAGGAAGGCGCCGGCGAGGGCTAGAGCTAAGAAGAGAATGGCTGCTCGCATGGGCGGACCTTACCAGTCTCAGACCGCGAGTTACAAAGGGGCTCGGCGAAGCCGGATGGTAAGATTCGCCTTCACGAATTCGGGGAAACACCTCGGATTCAGCTCACGAGGATCTTGCCACAATGAAACCATCCCGCGCTGTGACAGTGCTTTTGATGAGGACAGTGCTGTTGATGAGGACACTGCTGTTGATGAGCTGGTTGCTTGTCGCCCCTCGACTGCTCGCTCAGGACACAGTGGACGCCAGTGTTGAAGAGGGGGCCGGGGCGAAGGGGGCAGAACGTCTGGACGGTGCTTTCTTTGAAACCCTCGACGTCAACATCGTCAACATCGAAGTTTTCGTCAACGATAAAAAGGGCAACCCGATCACCGGCCTTGAGCGTGAGGACTTCGAAATCTTCGAGGACGGGAAGCCGATCACTATTCAAAATTTTTACGCGGTGGCGAACGGGCAACCGGTGGTAGCACGACCGGCCTCTAGCCCCGAAGCGCGAGACCGCGAAGCACAGTTGAACCTACGCGAGATTCCCGAAGATCAGCGTTTGCATGTTGTCGTTTACGTCGACAACTTCAATATCGAGCCGTTCCATCGCAACCGGGTCTTTCGTCAACTGCGAGCGTTTCTGCACACCCTCGATCGCCAGGATCGGGTGATGTTGGTCTCTTACGATCGTTCGCTCCATATTCGCCAGCGGTTCACTGAAGATCCGAACCTGGTGACCGCGGCGTTATTCGAGCTCGAGGGCATGGCCGGCGGCCGGTTGCAGGCCAATCGCGAGCGTCGCGACTTACTCAAGAAGATTGATCAGGCGGAGGACGCCGAATCGGTGTTGGCGCGTACACGTCAGCACGCCTCCTCGATCATGAACGATCTGCGTTTCACCCTCGACGGCCTGCGAGACACGATCACCTCGGTCGCTGGACTCCCGGGTCGCAAGGCCGTGGTCTACGTCTCAGACGGTTTGCCGATGTCGCCGGGGCGTGATCTGTTCTTTCATATTCAGCGCAAGTTCGAGGACATGACGGCGATCCTCGAGTCTCAGCAACTGAATGCCACGCGTGACTTCCAAGTCTTGGCCAATCACGCCAACGCGGCGGGTGTCACGTTCCACACTATCGACGCCTCCGGGCTGCAAGGCTTGACCGCAGGTAACGCCGAGAACGCGCGGGCGAGCAGCGTTGATGGCGGTGCCGCTTTCGCCGACGATATGCACCAAGACAACCTTCAAAGCTCGATCCAATACATCGCCCACCGGACCGGCGGCACCTCGATCGTCAATGTCAACGATATCGGGCAACTCCTGGGGCGGGTCGGCGCCGACTTCAAGACCTATTATTCGCTCGGCTACTCCCCGGCTCGAGCGGGTGACGGTCGATACCACAACGTCGAAGTCAAGGTTGCCAGAAAGGGTGTCAGGGTACGCCATCGCGATGGTTATCGCGACAAACCAGTGTCCCGGCGGATGAGCGAGCGGACGGCCTCGAGCCTGCGTCACGGCGTCCAAACGAATCCGCTCGATGTCGCGATCAGCATCGGAGCGATGAGCCGTCACGACGAAAACAATGTGGTCGTGCCTTTCCTGGTTCAGATCCCGCTCGGAAAGATCGTCCTGGTGCCGCGTGAGAACGTGTATCAGGGACGTTTGAGGGTCTACTTCACGGCCATGGACGACGAAGGGGCGGTTGCGGACGTTCAGCAGGACGAGATCTCGATCCAGGTCCCAAGACAAGATCTCGAGAGCGCTCGAACAAAGTACTACACCTATGAAGCGAGGCTGTTGATGCGCCCGGGCCGACATCTATTCGGGGTGGGAGTCCATGACGAGTTCGGCGCCGCTGCTTCGTTCGTCTCAGCGAGTGTCTCGGCCAGCGGCGGTTGAGGGGCGCGTTTTCCGAGCATGAAAAAAGGGGACCCGAAGGTCCCCTTTTATTAGGTGGTGATCAGAGGGTCACCAGCTCAAACGGACACCAAACCGAACACGACGAGGATTGGTCCAAGCACGTGCGGTGTTGAACGCTGCGTTGAGGCCCATGTTGTTCGGGTTGCTCTGGTCGATTCTTGGATCACCCGGCAGGATCGTCGTGATCTCGCCAGTGAACGGGTCGAGCGGTATGAGGGACTCTTGCGCAGTCGTTAAACGGTTGCGACGCAACGTTTCGGTCTGCGCATCAAGCAGGTTGAACACGTCGAGCAAGAGGTTGAGGTTGAACCTGTCGCCGAGCTTGACGGGGTAGCCTATGTGAAGGTCCGCCTCGTAAGCGTCATCAACACGGCCAAAGGCGCCGCGCTCCGATAGGTAGAACTCCCAGTTGCTGTAAGCATCCGAGTAGCCCATCGCGGTGACAGGAGTACCGGTGCGGTAGAACGCCGATAAGCCGGCGGTCATACCGAAGTCGAACTGGTAGATGCCATCGAACTTCAGCTGCCACTCACGATCGTTCGAGAGGAAGCCGTTGTTGTTGACCGAGAAGTCGAAGTAGTCGAAGGCCGAGTTGAGGTTGGGATCGAGCTGACCGGTGGAGAGCTGGAAGCTCCCGTCATAGTCACCCTTGAGCTCCGACCACAAGGCCGAGGCGAGGAACTGGAAGTTCTTCGTCAGGCGCTTGGAGGCGGTGAACTCGACCGCTTCGTATTCCCGCGTCGGCTCGTCGAGCTGATGCAGAGTGTTGTTGTAGCCGAAGGCGTAGCCGAGATCAAACGTGCCCGAGAGCTGGTTCTGACCGGGGTTGCCGATGAAGTAGTCACCATCAGCCGCCAAGGCGTCTTCGATCACGTCGTTGAGGTCACGTTGGATGTACTTGACTCCAAGACTCCAGGAACGCTTGACCTCCCACTCACCACCAACCACGATCTCATTGAGAGATTGGCCTTTGAGGCTAGGATCGACGCGGGAGATGCCGCCACCGAGGAAACGCGAAGCCCGGACATCGGGGTTGTTGGCAACGTCGTTGGGATCCGGCGACAGGTTGTAGGTGAAAATCTGGATCTCGCCACCGAACGAGCGGATCACGATATCCATCGGAATGGTCTCGTAGTACACGCCGTAGTGAGCAAAGATTTTCGCGCGACCCGTTTTGGTCGGGTCCCAGGTGAAACCGACGCGCGGTGCAATGTTGTCGTCGATGTCGGCCTGGACCGTGCCGAGGTGATTGAAGAGCTGCTGTGTCTCCCAGCGCACACCGGCGTTGATCGTCAGGTTCGAGGTCGGGCGCCAGGTGTCTTGGAGATAAATGGCGTCATTCTCGGTTTTGATGCCCACCGACAGCGGGTTCTGGATGTTGCCCGGTGTCAAGGCGTTGGGATCGAGAGTGTTGTCACCGGTATAGAAGCGGTGGCGGTAGTAGTAATCCTGGCCGCCGCAGAAGCGCACTTCCGGGTCACAGTCGAAGCGATAGATCCGCTGGCCGGTGCCGCCGTTGAAGTTGTCCTGTTGACCGGTGATGTCTTCGAATTCATAACCGGCCTTGAGCTCGTGTGAGCCACCGAAGTCATCCAGGAAGTAAGTGGCGTCGGCGTTGATGTTCTCGCGTTGGAGCGAGGGCTGGTTCTGGTAAAAGCCAAAGCCGGCAACGAATGGGACGCCGGTGACCTCATCATTGAAGCCATGGACGATGGTGCCGTCCTCCAGCGGGTCGGTGTTGTCGAGGTAGTCCACGGTGTTGGAGCCGGCGCCAACTTGGTTGGACTTCTCTTTGTGCGAGGAGAACCGCGCGTTGACGATGAAGTTGTCGCTCAGCACGCCGTCGTAGTTGACGGCGAAGTCCGTGGCGCCGGTCTCGACTGTACCGATGAAGTGCAACGGGGTCCCAGCCAGGGAGGCGCCGGACAACGGACCCGAGCGGGTGCTGGGATCGCCGAAGGCCGAGGCGTAGAACGAATGGCTGCTGTTGACGGCCCAGGTCAGTTTGGCTGCCCACAGGTCGCGCTCGAGCTCATCCTTGAAGACATCGCCGATGTTCGGACCGCCGTTGGGGATAGCGACAGTGAAGTCGTCGATGACTTCGATATCGTTGGTGTTGTCGACCCGGTTGTAGGCCGCGAAGTACCACAGCTTGTCTTTCACCAAAAAGCCACCCACGTCGACGCCGATGTCGGACTTGGTGAACTCTCTGGTGTGGCTAGTGCCGTCGATCGCACCGCTGCGAGCGGACGGTGCCAAATTGTTGTTCCTAGTGGTCAAGGGGTCGGTGCCGGAGAGCGAGTTCTGGAGGTCGTCGTAATAACCGAAGACGTCACCTTTGAACTCGTTACCACCCGACTTGGTGATCACGTTGACCAAACCACCGATGGCGCGTCCGTACTCGGCGGAGTAGCTGCCGGTCTTGACCTGGACCTCTTGGATGAACTCGAAGTTGAGCTGCTGACCTTCCTGGCCGAGCTCGATGCCGGTGGTGTTGATACCGTCGACGTAATAGGCGTTCTCGGCGCTGGTGGAGCCGTAGAAGCTGGTCTGGCAGTTGTCGGTGTCGCAGGCGTCCTGCTGGGCGCCGGGGGCCAATCTGGCGATCGAGGTGTAGTTACGTCCGGTGGGGAGCTCCTTGAAGAAGTTCTCACCCACGTTGACACCGAGGTCGGTGCTGGCGCTATCGATCACCGGCCGTTCAGAGGTCACCACGAGCTCTTCGGTGAATGCCGACGTCATGTCGACATTGAGGCGCTGGGTGCCACCGATGTTGACCACGATGTTCTCTTGCTCGCGGGACTGGAAGCCGTCGAGCATGAAGGACGATTTGTAGATGCCCGGAGGCAGCGCGACGACTCGGAAGTTGCCGTTCTCGTCTGTGGTCACGGTGCGCGACCCAGCAAGGGAGGGAGAGGTGACGGTCACGGTGACGCCGACCAGTGCAGCACCGGTCTCGTCTTTGACGGAACCCTGGATGTCACCGCGAGTCGACTGACCGAATGCGGCGGGAGCCGTCATCAAGGTCAGAGCGACTAGCAGAGACAGTCCTTTAGTCCAATGTGAAGTTCTCATGTAACTCAATTCCTCCTAGTGAGGGGTTGGTATTGCCGCTGAGATAGGCAACGCAAATTACGTTTCGGGGAGCGAATCCCAGCGGGTGTCGTCTCGAACTTTATGTTCAGGAAAATCGCGGCCTAGCTTGTCACGATGATTCGACGGAAGATGCCAACAATGTATGGATAAGAACCCTGAAAGTCAACCATCTGTCTGTATTTCTTCAGCAATTTGCATGCCAGCTGGAAAACCGAGACCCTTGAAATCGACTCGGTTGGACCAACTCATTGAAAGCGAAGGGTTAAGGCGATCTGAACGGGTCTCGTTCAGATCTACATATTTGACACTGTCGATCTCACTGGTACGGTGGATCGTCTCTAAGGTTCAAGATGGTAGATAATTCAGGTGTTTGGATCCCGGGTCTAGGCTTTGGGGTCGACTTGAAGCGTTTCCGTGCTCATCCGCCAATTTGAAGGACGAGTGTCGGCCGCGGTCGGCAGCCTGGTGTTGCCAATCGCGTCGCGCAACGGCGTCCGGGGAGACGTGAATCGACCGCTGTTGTCTCTGACATGCCTTCAGGAAGATTCCCTTCTAGGTGTGTTTGGTCAATATTTAGGGACGACCAAATCAGCGGCTAGAATCGTGGTGGTTTACCTTGGTATTGCTAATAAAGCAAGTTGTGTGCCACTAATGAAACCTTACTTTCATAGTGTGAATATGTCTCGTAAGACATTGAAAATAAATGGTTTGATGTTTGTCGTAGATTGTCTTTTGTCAGCCGGTCAAGCGGCTTATTCAGTCTGTTTGGTTTGGCTGGACTGCTGACAAGTTCAAGCCTGTGAACGATCCAGCTGCTTGGATCGAATCGCTCCGGAATCTTGGGCTGATCAGAGGCCTCAGCCGGAGGGATGAATGGTCGTTGAGTGGGGACGGTGAGAAGGGACAGCGAGTGGGGACTACTCCACCACGATCCATTTCAAACCGAAGAGCTCATGCTCGACCAGGGTGACACCGTCGATACTGGTCAGTGGACGACCGCCGCCGAGCATCCGCCGGGCCTGTGGTGCGCGGTGCGGTTCGATAACGAAGAAAAAGGAGGTGTCGATGAGGAAGGGCAGGTAGGTATGAAAGCCTTTCAGGCCACGGGAAGTTGCGAAGATCGCTGTCGGACGCTGGCCGATCCGCGCCGCGATGCGCTCCGCCCGGGCCAACTCGGGGCCCGCATCCCGCGTCTTGCGAGAGGTGTTGCGAAGCGCATCGTCAGCCTCGCTGGCGTTGCGGGCGGCGACGATCCAACTGCTGGCGTGGCCGGCGATGTGGGCGCGATAGAGAGCCGTGCCGTCAAGCACGCCGAGCCGGCTGAGGTCGAGACTCGGCCGCGGTTCGAGGGCCGAGATCGGCAAGTAGTGAACCCTCTTGAGCAGCAGGTTACCGAGCCCCAGAGTCACCGCACGGTAGTTGTCGGCGGTTTCGGGGGCGGCATAGTAGTAGAGGCACCAGAGGTCGTCCTGGAAGCTCTCGGGCAGCAAGCCTCGCGACTCGAGAGTGTTCGGGCTGGGTCGCGGCGCCAGGCGATAAACGGTGTCTCTGAGTAGGGTCGCGGTGGAGTGCTTCAGGACCTCGAGATCCAACGGGTCGATGCGTCTCGATCCATTCTCGCGAGCGGTGGATGCGGCGCTCAGGTAGGTCAGTGGCGCCGGCCAGAGCAGGATGCGGGTGTGGTCGGCTCGCTCGCTGGGGAAAGGCAGCGCCCAGACGAACGTCAGGAGGGCGAGGCTCAGGGCTGTTGTGGGGCGTCGCAGTCGGCTCAGGCCCTCGGCCAGCAGCACCGCGCTCAGCGGGAACACGTAGGCCAGGAAACGCAGACTGTTGAAGTCATAAAGCAGCACGAAGAAGGCGCCCGTGACCACCTGCAAGCTCAGGACGAAAAAGCACCAGGGCTCATTTCGCATGCGCCGCAGAAACGAGGTGATGCCGAGGAGTATGCCCACCGTCGCCGGTAGGCCGACGAACGCGACATATTGGTAGAGGTAGTGGCCGATCGAGTCGGTGTGAAAGCGCAGCAGCCCCCAGTGGCTCAAGTCGTCTCCAGCCAAGCTCAAGGCGCGCCTCATCCATAACAGCCAGAGGCCGGTCGGTGCCACAAAGAGGACGGCTCCTAACAGCAGGGGGCGTGATGCCAGGTCGCGGCGTCGAAATGCCAACAGCGTCAGCATCACAACCACGGGCAGGAGCAAGGCGAGTTGTTGGGTGATTGCGCTCAAACCGCCGAAAAGGCCGGTAAGGGCATAACCCGGCCGCGCACTGCCCGATCGGCGCCAAGAGATGACGGCCCAAGTCAGGAGACAGGCCGCGGGCACGTCGGCCATGACATCGAACGACAATCTCAGCCAGTTGCCGTTCATCAGCCAAGTTGCCGAAACGATCCAGGCCAAGGACCGTGAATAGTCGAGGCAAAGCAGTCGGAAGAGCCCGAGCGAGGTTACATGGGTCAACACTTGGATCAACACCGGCAGCAGATCCAGGGCCGAGAGGGCAGAGAGTCCGGCGATGACCACCGGCAGCAATGGCGGCCGCGAGGTATATCGCACGTCGTTGCCGGCGTAGAACAAGCCGGTGGATACCCAGTCGAGGGAATCGCCTCCCATGAAGGGATAATTCAGGATCAGGTCCGGCACCAGAAGCCGGCTGGTCAGGAATAGAAAGTGGACCACGACCAGGGCAGCGAAGAGCAGGAAGCTCACATCTCGAAACCCTGGAACCTGGTGCACGGGCCGTTTGGATAGCTGTTGCTGGGGGCGACCTGACGCTCGCCGACTCGACCTCGAGCTGAACATGCCGAGCAGAATACACGATAGGCCCCCGCGGTCGTGGGGGCTGACGGTGTGGGAGCTCGACAGGATCTATACTTGTCAGCCACGCGACGGCGGGTCGCGAGCCTCTCGACAGGTTAGATCGACGGAATCACGGTCAAGGAGATCCAGATGTCAGCAACACGCGTGGCCCTGATGGGCTTCGGCAGGATCGGAAGAAGCTTGTTCCGCATTCTCTACCGCAGCAACCAGATTCAAGTGGCGGCGATCAGTGATCCCGCGGACCCCAAAGCACTCGAGTATCTGCTGCGTTACGACACCATCTTGGGACGTTTCAAAGATGAGGTCAGCATCCGCGATGAGAACCTTTACGCTTACGGTCGCCAGGTGCCCTTGCTCGCCGAGCCCGAGGGGTTGCAGTGGGGCGACCTCGGGATCGACACGGTCATTGAAGCGACGGGGCGCCCGCGCAGCCGCCAGGAGCTCGAAGCTCATCTCGAGCGTGGCGCCAAGCGAGTGATTCTATGTGCCCCCCCTCTCGATCCTCCCGATGTGACGATCGTGACCGGTGTCAACGACGAAGCTCTGAAGCCGGAGCACCAAATCATCTCGAACGGTTCGTGTACCGCACATTGTGCGGGGCCAGTGATCAAGATCCTGCACGAAGCCTTCGGTATTCGCCGGGCGTTTCTTTCGACCGTTCATGCCTACACCAACCAGCAGCGGTTAGCCGATGTCCCCTCTGAGGACAAACGACGGGGCCGAGCGGCGGCTCAGAACATCATTCCGCAGGCCACCAACGCCGCCGAGGTTTTGCAAGAGTTGCTGCCGTCTCTCGAAGGACGTCTCAGCGCGATGGCCATGAATGTCCCCGTCCCCGACGGCTCAGTGGTGGATCTGGTGTGTTGGCACGACAAGCCGGTGACTGAACTGGCGATCAACGAAGTTATTCGGACCGCGGCGGCGAGTCGTTTTAGCGGCATCCTCAGCTACGAGGACAATCCGATTGTCTCGTCCGACATCCTTCGCGAGACTCACTCCGGTACCTTCGACTCCCTGGCGACCATGGTGCAGGGTGGCTCGATCTCGAAGACTTTGACCTGGTTCGAGAACGGTTGGGGCTACTCCCACCGGGCGGTCGACCTCGTCGAGCGTTTTGTCGAGTTCGACAAGGAGGTGGCGTGATGGCTATACGGATCGGTATCAACGGTTTCGGTCGGATCGGTCGCAGCGTGTTTCGAATCTTGCATCAGCGGGACGACCTCGAGGTGGTTGCGATCAACGATCTGTTCGAGAACGAGCAACTCGCCTACCTGCTGAAGTACGACTCGGTGATGGGAGTCTTCTCCGGTACAGTTAGCGTCGAAGGTGACGTCATGACGGTTGGCGGCGACGAAATTGCCATGACCTCACAGCGGGATCCGGCCGAGATTCCCTGGAAAGAGATGGGGGTCGACATCGTCATCGAGTCGACTGGCGTCTTCCGTCACCGTGCGCCGCTCGAGAAACATTTGGCGGCTGGGGCGAAGAAGGTGGTGCTCACCGTGCCGCCGAAAGACGAGATCGACGCCATGATCGTGATGGGGGTTAATGACGATCAGCTCGAATCCAGACATCGGCTGGTGTCGAACGCGTCCTGCACCACCAACTGCCTGGCTCCGATCGCGATGGTGCTCGACGAAGAATTCGGCTTCGAAGAGGGTTTGATCACCACCGTGCACGCTTACACCAACGGTCAGCGTCTGGCCGATGTTCCTCACCGCGACCTGCGTCGTAGCCGCGCCGCGGCCGAGAACATCATCCCGACCACCACCGGCGCGGCGCGCGCGGTCGGCAAGGTGCTGCCGCAACTCGCCGGCAAGCTCGACGGCTGTGCCCTGCGGGTGCCAGTGCCCGACGGTTCGATTGTCGACCTGGTCTGCCGGGTCGGTCAGGATGTCACCGTAGACGACATCAACGGCGCGGTCCACGCCGCGGCCGACGGGCCGTTGCGCAGAATCATCGAGTACAGCGAAGCGCCGCTGGTCTCCTGCGATATCGTCGGTAACCCGCACTCGGCGATCTTCGACGCACTCTCGACCACCGCCCCCGGCGGGGGGTGGATCAAGGTGGTCGCCTGGTACGACAATGAGTGGGGTTATTCGAATCGTGTCGTGGATCTGGTGACTCGTCTGGCTGCTATCGGTTGATAGACCGCTCACCCAGCGCCCGTCTAGCGCTGGGTGAGCGCCAACATTCTTCGGCTCGGCAATTTCAACGGAGGCCTAGCGAATGTCGGTAAGGATCGAGAGAGACGGAGCTGTCTTCACCGTCGTTTTGTCGCGCCCGGAAGTTCGCAACGCAGTGGATCGGCCAACCGCTGAAGCGTTGGCGGAGGCGTTCCGTGAATTTGACGCCACTGTGGATGCCAAAGTTGCGGTGTTGTGGGGTGAGGGCGGCAACTTCTGCGCCGGCGCTGATCTCAAGGCGATATCCGAAGGCCGCGGCAACCGCGTCGCGCCGGACGGTGATGGACCGATGGGGCCAACCCGTATGCAGTTGAGCAAGCCGGTGATCGCCGCGGTGTCAGGTTATGCGGTTGCGGGTGGGTTCGAGCTCGCCCTGTGGTGCGATCTACGGGTGATCGAGGAGACTGCTATTTTTGGCGTCTACTGCCGTCGTTTCGGTGTCCCCCTGGTTGATGGTGGCAGTGTGAGATTGCCGCGGATCGTCGGCTTGTCTCGCGCCCTTGATCTGATTCTCACCGGCCGGTCGGTCGACGCTGAGGAAGCGCGCGAGATCGGACTCGCCAGCCGCATCGTGTCGGTCGGCAGCAGCCGTCAGGCCGCCGAGGCGTTGGCTCACGAGATTGCCGAGGTTCCCCAAGTCTGCTTGCGTAACGATCGCCGCAGCGTTTATGAATCTGCTGGCATGTCCCTCGAGATGGCGCTCCTCAATGAGCTGCAACACGGCGCCGCGACCCTCGCCAGCGGTGAGCCGGAACAAGGCGCAGGCCGCTTTGCCGGGGGCGAGGGGCGTCACGGCCAGCTGGTTGAAGATTCTGGCGCGTCTAGCGCCTCTGGTGATCCCAGCACTTCGGACGTCACGGACTGAGCAGCTGGCCTGCCCGAAAGACCTCGTGTGCCGACGATACGTACGGTCTCCCGCGCTTCACGGCTCGAACCACCCAAGATCAAAGGCTCGCGATTCATCGCCTCGATCGAGCCGGTGGTGTCGGCCACCGAGGCGATGGCGTTTGTCGGGGCTTGCCGTGAAGAGTTTCGTGACGCCACCCACAATTGTTTCGCGTGGCGACTCGGACTCGATCAAGACGCCATGCGGTACAGCGACGACGGCGAGCCGAGCGGCACCGGCGGGCGTCCGATCCTGCAGGAGATCGACGGCCGTCGTCTGACCAATGTGGCGGTGGTGGTGACCCGTTATTACGGTGGCACCAAGCTCGGCACCGGTGGTTTGATCCGAGCCTATGGTGGCGCAGCCGCTGAGGCGTTGGACGCCGCCATCATCGTCGAGGCGCCGATTGTCGAGACCTTGCGTATTACCTTCGGATACGAGCACAGCGGCGCCGTGCAGGGGGTCTTGAGCGCTTTTGACTTGGAGCCGGTTCAGTCAGACTACGGAGCCAACATCAAGATGACGATCGCGGTGCCGATCGAAAAAGCCGAGCGGCTCGAGAAAGCACTGATCGACGCGACGCGGGGACAAGTGAGGATCGGCTAGCTCACAGTGTGGCTTCGAACACTTCGGTAGCGAAGCTCACCAGATCGTGCATCGGAAACAGCGTCGAGGACGCTTCGCCGATCGTGCCCTGTTTAGCACTGCCAGTGGCGACAAAGCGTTTGCCGATGGACGGAAAGAGCTGATCATTGTCGTCCGCGACATTTGGTACCTCGAACCAAACGCGTTGGCCTTTGTCCCAGGCCGGAAACCGTACCGTCATGGTTCGCCGCTTGTCCACCAGGGATTCCGCGAAGTGCAGCGCCGTGCAGCGATTGAAGCCGGTCCCGAGCAGCAGAATCCAACTCTTAAGATCGTGTAGTTTGTCGAAGGGGGCGCCGGGACCCTCCGAGAAAGCCAAAGGGTGATCGCGGGTGATCTCGGCCGCCAGCGGACCGTGGGCGCAGACCGATTCGATCGGGTGAGAGCTGCGTAGAGTCCCAGGCCAGGTGCGAAACGTCTCCGGAATCACCCCCATTTCGGTTGGGGTCGTGCGCGGATCGAAGATGGGCAGGCTGTCCCGTACCGTGTCGAGCCACGGCGTCGGGATCTGCGGTTCACTCCACGTCGCGGGATCGGTGCAGTGCGGGGTCGCCGCCGGCATTGCTAGAGTGCCATCCTCGCCGATCGTCGTCAGCAGCGCTTGCACAACGGTTGGCGCACCACCTACTACCCAGCCGATGGCGCTCAACGACGAGTGGACGGTCAACGTCATCCCCGGCTCGACACCGAGGGTTGCGAGATCGTCGCGCAGGCGGGTTGCGGTGATTGGTGGTTGGTTGAGTTTGATGGTGGGCATCTTCAGCTCGGGGTGACTTCGAACGTGACCTCAGGGTGCCTCCTGAACCTGTGGGATCGAGTCTGACTTGAGGGTCAACCACTCGGGATCGATCCAGGCGCCACGCCAGACCATGCCGAGATGCATGTGCGGGCCGGTGGAGCGCCCGGTGGATCCAACCTCGCCGATCTTTTCGCCTTGGCCAACCGAAGAGCCATTCTCGATCGCACTCTGCAAGTGGAAATAGGCGCGGAGGAGGCCGTTGCCATGGTGGATGTAGACACCCAATCCGGAAAAGAAATGTTCCTCGGCAATCACCACGTCACCCGGCGCGATCGCGGCCACCGGCACCCCGGCTGAGATCGCGTAGTCGGTGCCACGATGTTGGGCTCTCGGCTCGCCATTGAACGTCCGGTGGGCGCCGAAGCCTTCACCCTGGGGTAGGTTCTCGGCCGGAGGCCCAAAAGGCAGCGTGAACAGGCCCGGTTTCTTCCAGTCTTTGCGCAAGATCGGTTTGATCTTGGCTTGTTCTCGAAAATGACGGTCGAGATCTTCCTGACTCAAGTGGATGTACTTGTCGTCGGGGAACTCGATGTCCTGGGTTACGAACTCCCGCGCCACGATCTCTAGCCAGCCGGTCTCGTAGCCTTCGCTCGCCCAGCGGGCTATCTCGACTTTGCCCGGCTTACGCTTGAAATCGATCGGGTACCAGCAGCTGCCGTCGACCGGCAAGAAAGACTTGCCATCCATGGCGCAACGAGTGAGGTCATCACCTTCCCATTGCGCCACGCCCCCTTGTTCGACCTCGACCTGGTAGTTGACTGCGGGCGAGACGGTCGCGAACAAAAAGCCGACGCTCAAGTATGTGATGATCCGGCGCCAGCGTCTTGGAGCGAGCGATGTTTTTGACGTTGAATGCATGTTCATGTCTCCTGTTCGATTGCGGCAGGACAGGCCCGAAAGCTGGAGGCACAACATCGTCTGCCGGTTCCATTCGAATCCATTGAAAAGATGTCGGGATTCTACCGGTTACTTCGCTCCGGCGCGCTTTGCTGATCGTCGCGGAGCTCCTCTTCGGGCGCTTGGAGGCGGTTCGTCGGTAGCTTCGGTGAGATTCTTTGTGGAAATTTGATGCTAAATCAGGATGGTTCCCGCCTATAGAGATGAGGACACGACAGGGTTGCGGATCCTCGTCTCTAGTGAGGGAAACGATCATGCAAGTCGCCAAGAATCTCGAGCGGGTGAGTCGAGTTGTCAGCAAGGCGTTGGCTCTCGACTGGGAAGCTCGGCTACCTTTTCTCGAGAGAGTCTGTGGCGAGGACCTTCACTTGCGGCAGGAATTGAGCTCACTGCTAGCGGAGGAGCGAGCCTTGTACGACGGTTTCCTCGAGACGCCGCCTGCTCGGGTATTCAGCTGCCACAGTCTGCTTTAGCTCAGAGAGTCAGCCTGCAAGGTCTTGCGGGTTTACCACAAAGAGGCTGCTGGCCCGACCAGTTGACGCAGGCCAATGGATCGCTCCGTGGGCTCCAGAAAGCGAATCCCCATGCCCGATGGGCGGATCCGCTGCCACATCGGCGGAATCTTCCGCGAGTGGACCACCACCGCGTCGATATGGATGGAGTGGTCCTTGCCGCTGACCTCCACATCCACCTCGGTACCGGGCTTGAGCGGGCGGATGGTGGCGACGAACATTCCGGTCGCTGAGACGTTCGTGGTGTAGCCGACGTGAGACTTTGACTCACCGATTGGCCGGAACCGGACTTGGAGCCGACGGCCAAGGCGTCGATTTGGATTCCCCATAGTCCATCTATTATACAGATATGTCGATGGATTGTCTTCTGTGTTCCGGTAGAAGTCTTCGAGTCGGCGACTGGGACAAGCCCAGAATCGTCGCGACTCCGGCTAGCCACCTCTTTTGGAGGGGTAAACTTGATGATGAGGATCCCACCAAACGACAACGAAAGCGTCGCCCTCTCGGAAGCCCCAAAGGCGCTCGGCCCCGCCAAGCCTCAGAGAAATCAGGCTCTCCCGGTCATCGAGCTTGATATCGATGAGTCGCTTCCTTGCCACGCTAGAAATCTGATCAACACTCACGGTGTGATTGCGTTTCTTGCTGTCGACGAGGATCTCGTGCCACGTCATCGACTCGAAGCCACGAAGCTTAGAGTGAATCTCCACCGCCTCGTCTTTGGTCAGCCCATGCCAGCCGAAGGGGCCCTGGGACTCGACTCTTGAAAGCCGCCACGAAGGGTGACATCGACGTGCAAAAGCTCTCTGGATCGCGGACTTTTGCCCGAGGGTGCGAAAGGTCCAATCGTTGGCTTCTTCGCACTGCGTGGCCGTTTCCGGCTGCGCGGCTTTTCTTGCTCAAATCAAGCTGCTGTAGTACTCCGCCATCGCGGCGTGGCTGATAGTGCTAGATCCTCGTTGGCCTGGTGCCAATCCCTTCCGAGACTCACACCATGGATCTTCGCAATGCGTCAACTCGCTCAGCCATTGAGAACTGCGCTCACCGTAGTAGGCAACCACGGAATCGATCGTTTCTCGCTCAGATTCCGTTAGAGCAGAAGAGTCTCCAGCGGGCCATTCATCCAACTTGAACATCCCACGGTGCCCGTTGTAGAGATCTCGAACGACCGGGCCGTTTGCCCAAGCCTCGATCGATTCGTCGAAGATGGGTTGTTCATCCCAAACAAGTGCCCAGGCCTGGCGTAGTACACCAGTTTTTGGAGCTTCATGGCCGTCATGGAGCCGGCCTGCTCAAGAATATAGGCGGCCACGTCGTGGACATTCGCCATGGGTACCTCCTTCTTGCCTGAGACTGCCCTGTCTCGTCCCCACAAAACAAGGCCTTATAGCAAACAGCAAATCGCTGCCTCCTATAGAGTCAGGCTACCATGGCAACGGATTGGGATGGCAAAAAATTTCGCAGAGTGGCGAGCATTGCAACTCCGCGTCACAAACGCCGCGACAGGAGATTCACGGATTGCAAGTGGTGAAGGCCTCGGTATCCTGGATCGGACGGAACGGAGTGTCTCGAGGATTGATGTAGTTCCGTTGCTCACCCGTCACTGTATCGAGGACCCGGAGGGCGACCTCGACGTCGGTTAGGCCGGCGGCGAAAACCCAGAAGCTCTCGAAAGATGGTAGCCCGCAGGCGTCTAGGACTTTGGTCAAGACTTCGACATTGTTGGCGCTGAAGAACCAGAAGTAACCCGCGTCGTCGGTGAGCTGCACCGCTTGGCCGGAACCCACATCGCCATTGGCTGTTTGCCACAAGGTGTCCACCAAGAATCGTCCCTGGTTGAGGCACAGCCTCGTCGAGCTCGGCGTGCAGGTACTGGCTTTGGCGTCGGGCTCGCTGCCTTTCCACGGCTCGACGCTCCACGATCGAGCGTGGGTCGCGCTGCCGCGCCCAGCATCGCAGGTGGCGAAGGCTTGGGTGTCGTTGATCGGCTGGAAGGCATCGCCGAGCTCGTTGTTGTAGATCTGTGTCGCGCCGGTGAGCATGTCGGTCACGGTCACTTCGGTGGCGATGTTGGTCAAACCACCGCTGAAGATCCAGAAGTGATTGAAGGGCTCGTAACAGGCGTCGAGCACTTTGATCACCAACTCGATGTTGTCGGGGCCGAAGAACCAGAAGTAGCCGGAGTCGCCGGTCAGCGGCTCGGCGTATCCCGAACCGGTGACGTGGTCGAAGTCTTCCCACTGCACTTGGACACGAAAGCGGCCATTGGCCAGGCAGAGGCTGGTGGCGTCCGAGACGCAGGGTCCTTGCGGGCCGAGACCGAAGTTGATCCCCGTAGTGCTTGTCGCCAGCTCGATGGTGACCGGCGTGCCGGTCGTCGGATCGCACGACAAGTCGTTGCAGGGGATGCCGTCGTAGAGCTCGTCGCCGAAATCGTAGTGTTGGGCCAGGACATAGTAGGTTTCTGGATTCAGCCCAGTGTACGAGTAGACGCCGTCGACATCAGCGTAGGTGCTGCCCAAGTACGAGCCGTCGCTATTGTAGACCTCGACCCGCGCGTCGATCACTGGTTCGCCGGTGATGGCATGGGTTACGGTGCCGGTGAGGTTGCCCAGCCGGTCGAGCGCGAGGTCAATGCCTGAGGTCACCGTGTTGTTCTCGGCGATGATCGGCGTGCCGGATGTCGGATCACACTCCAACTGCGCGCAGGGAAAGCTGTTGTAGAGCCCGTTGCGGTGCCCGTCGGCGCCCGCGATCAGGAAATAACTCCCCGGTGTGATACCAGCGAGGGTGTATTCGCCGTTGTACTCACCCGACCGGCTCGCGACCAGGTCGCCGTTGGCGTCGTAGAGGCTCAGGAAGGGATACTCGAGCGCGAGGCCGCTGGTCGAGTTGGTCACCCTGCCAGTGATCACACCCAATCGCTCGATTTCGAAGTTGATGCCCTCCCTCGATTCATTGAGGTCGACGTTGATCGCGCTGCCGGCGGTGGGGTTACAGAGCGCACCGACGCACGGTAGATTGGCGTAGACCTCGTCGACGTATTCCGAGCTGTGGGCTGCAGCGTAATAGGTGCCCGGAACCAGTCCCGGGACGTAGTAGCGGCCCGCGTTGTCGGTGTTGTCCCCGAGGACTCTCTCTCCATCCGCGTCGTAGATCTGGATGAACACGCCATCCACGGGGGTTCCGCTCGGGCTGTGGGTCACGGTGCCGGAGATGGTTCCCAGGCGCTCGAGCGCGAAGTCGATGTCGGTTGTCAGGCTGTTGAGCTGTACCGGTACCGGGGCGCCGGAGGTGGGATCGCAGCCGCCCTGACAGTCGATGTTGTCGTAGAGCTCGTCTCGGTACGTCTCGTGTGTTGCGGTCACCGCAAAGTCGCCGGGAATCAGCCCTTCGAGGCTGTAGTTGCCGTTGGAGTTGGAGTGAGCGGTCTGTTGGTAGTCTCCGAGCTCGGCCTTGAGGCGAGCGTCTCCGAGCGGTTCGCCGGTCGACCGGCTGGTGATGTTGCCGGTGATCGAGCCTAACCGGTCGAGGCTAAAATCGATGTTCTCGATCAGGGTATCCAAACCGACGACCAGGGGCGCGCCGGTTGACAGATCGCACTCCAGCTCACAGGGAATACCGTCGTAGAGCTCGTCGAAATATTGGCTGTAGTCGTTGGTTCTTGCGAAGTAAGTCCCGGCTGGGAGCCCGCCAATACGATAGAAGCCGGTGGCGTCGGTGGAGGCGTAGCCGGAAGAGCTCCCATCGTCGCGCTGCACCCTCACTTCGACGCCGGGGATCGGGAATCCGGTCAGCGAATCGGTCAATTGGCCGGCGATGCCCCCCAGTTCTTCGAGCGCAAAATCGACTCCTTCGGTGGTCTCACCGTAACGAACTACGATCGGCGAGCCGGTGGTGGGATCGAGGCTGTAGCAGCTCTCTGGGCAGGGCAGGCCGTTGAACAGCTCGTCGCGATGGCCGTCGCTGCGGGTGGTCGCATAGTGGATGCCTTCGTACAGACCCGTCGCCGAGTAGCGGCCCTCGATGTCGGTATAGTCTGAGCCGACCCGTGTGCCGTCGCTGCTCCAGATCGTCACTTCGACGTTGACGATCGGCGCTTCCGTCGCCGATGTTCTGACCGTACCCGAGACGGTGCCGCCGGTCTCGAGATCGAAGTCGATGTTGCCGACGGTGACGCCTTGCTCAACCGCGATCGGTGTGCCGTCCGAGGGGCAATTCGAGTCGAGACACGGCACATTGTCGTAGACTTCCGCCAGGTAGCCGCGAGGCTCCGAAGTGAGGACGGTGTAGGTGCCGGTCATCAGTCCTGGCAGGCTGTATTCGCCCGCGTCGCTGGTCACGGCTTGTCCCAGGAAGTAGCCGTCGAAATTGGCCACCAGTTCGACCAAGGGGATGGGCTCACCGGTCGTCGCGTCGCGGACTTGACCGGCGATCGTTCCACCGGAGCCGATGTTGAGCACAAACGGTCCGGTGCTGCTGCCGGTACCACCACAACAGCCGGCAACCCGGATCAGATACTGTACCCCGGCCTCGGCCTCGAAGGTCACCGCGGACTGCAGCCCGAAGGCGTCGTCGTTGCAGGCCAGCTCGTTGTCAGAAGTTCCGGGACAGCCGGTGTGGACCGAAAGCATCGTGTCGTAGCCTGAGCCAAAAGTGTCCGCGATCACTGTCTTGGAGGTGGCGGAGGTATAGGCAAACCAGACGTCAGGGCTGCCGCCGCTATGACAATTCGAAGACCCGTCCGGAATGGCGTCGGACGTGTCGCCGAAGTAGGTACCGTCGCCAACCGGGATCGCGTCGGTGCAATCGTCACCCGGCACCGCCACCTTCAGTCGTGGCGCTGGCGGCCATTCGACCGTCAGAGCACGGTGTACCTGAGTGAGCGCGGCAACTCTTCCCGGCGGTTCCTGGGTGCCTCGCGCCAGGTTGTTGATCGAATGCTGCAGGGCGCGGACCTTGCCGAGATGAATCGCGCTGCGATCCCCGCGATCCCCGCGATCAGAGTCCCAGCCGTGGAGGCGAGACTCCAAGGAGCGCAGCTGGCGCCGAAAACGATCCACGTCCGCCAGCGTCACCTCGCGCTCATCCGCGCTCGGCGATCCGAGCTCCGCGATCTCCAACAAGCGCTGGCGAAGGATCCGGTCGAGCCGGTTCAATTCGTCGCGAACCTGCAGTTCGTCGCGAACCTGCTGCTCTCGGTCGACCTCTGAGCTGGGCGACGCGCCGGAGCTCTGGGAAGGGCTCTCGGCGAGACCCACGGTCGAAAGTGACAACGCCAAAAAAAGGCTAGCGATAAAGCTCTCGAGTTTCATAAAACCTCCCGGTGAGACATCTCCTGATTTTAAACGCGGAATGCGGGCCAAGAAGTGATCAAGAAATTATGTAATGTCAAAGCTGCTACAGCTGGTCCCGTCTTCCTGCTTGTGCTAGATAGTAGCCCCAACCCGATCAAGGAGACGTAGATGCCTGTCGATGTGCCCCCTAGTGTTGTTCGTTTGTTTGCGATGCTCGCTGTTCTGACCCTTTGTGCCAGCTCGGCCCTTATTGCCGAACGCCCCGATGCCGCGGCTCCTGCAACCTTCGCCGAGCGCCAGGTTTCCTGGGAGCAGCACCAGAAGCTCGATCGCGAGTCGCTGTTTCGTGGCCTATCCTGGCGCAACGTCGGCCCGGTAGTGCAAGGTGGGCGGGTGATCGACATCGAGTCGGTGCCGGGTGAGCCCTACACGTTCTACGTCGCGTACGCCTCTGGGGGACTGTGGCGGACCGAGACCAACGGCGTCACCTTCGAGCCGCTGTTCGACGACCAAGCGTCGATCATCATGGGAGATGTCGAGCTTGATCCGAACGACCCCGACACCCTGTGGGTCGGTACCGGTGAGGACAACTCGTCCCGTTCCTCCTACGGTGGCCACGGGGTCTTCCGTTCCGACGATCGCGGCGCCACCTGGCGTCACATGGGGCTCGGCGACAGCGACAGGATCGGTCGTATTCGAGTGGATCCGCGAGACTCCAACCGCGTTTACGTCGCGGTGCTTGGCAAGCTCTACACACCGGGGGGCGAGCGCGGCATCTACCGCACCCTGGACGGTGGCGCGAAGTGGGAACAGGTCCTGGTCGCAGACCTGCCGGCGGACGATACCTATGCTGGATTCGTTGATCTGGTGCTCGATCCCGCAAACCCCGACGCGCTTTACGCCGCCGCCTGGGAGCGTTCGCGACGGCCGTGGGACTTTGTTGAAAGCGGTGCTGCCTCAGGCATCTGGAAGTCGACCAACGGCGGTGACGATTGGACCAAGTTGAGCGGTGGCTTTCCGCAGGGGGACCACGTCGGCCGGATCGGGTTGGCGGTGTCGGCGTCGCAGCCGGGAACGATTTACGCCTCCCTCGACAATCAGGAGTTGCTGCCGGAAGAGCAGTGGGATCTAGGAGGCGGGGCGATCACCGCCAAACGCCTACGCAAAATGAGCAAGGAGGAGTTTCTGGCCCAGGATCCGGAAGAGATCGAAGATTTTATCCGTGGCAACGACCTCGACAGCAGTCTCGACGCCGATCAACTGATCGAGATGATCAAGAACGACGAGCTCACCTTGGAGCAGCTGCTCGAAGAGCTCGACGACGCCAACGCCAACCTCTTCTCAACCGACATCAAGAGCATCGAAGTCTGGCGCTCTGACGACGCTGGCGCCAGCTGGCGCCGTACCCACGACAAGCCGATCCGCGAGGTGGTCTACACCTATGGTTATTACTTCGGGCAGATCCGTGTCGCACCGGACGACCCCGACCGTATCTATGTGCTCGGGGTCCCGCTGATCACCTCACACGACGGCGGCAAAACCTTCGAGCCCGCCAACGGTCGTGAGATGCATGGTGACCATCAGGCGATGTGGATTGATCCCCACTTCAGCGATCGGGTGATCGCCGGCAACGACGGTGGCCTCGACGTTAGCTACGACGGCGGCAAAACCTGGCTCAAGTTGGATCGTCAGCCGGTGGGGCAGTTCTACACCGTCGAAGTCGACATGGCCGAGCCCTACAACGTTTATGGCGGCCTGCAAGACAACGGCGTGCTCAAGGGTTCCAGCCGGTCGCGTCCCGGCATCGACCCATGGCGTCGCATCGGCGGTGGTGATGGCATGTACGTCCAAGTGGATCCGCGGGACAACGCCACAACCTACCTCGGGTCACAATTCGGTTATTACAGCCGCATTGGGGCCGACGGCGAACGGCGATCGACCCGACCCCGCGACCTGCTTGGCGAGCCCGCTTTGCGCTACAACTGGTCGTCGCCCATTCTGTTATCGGAGCACAATCGCGACATCTTGTACTTCGGCGCCAACAAACTTTACCGCTCCCTCGACCAGGGTGAAACCTGGAAGGCTATCAGCCCGGATCTCAGCCAGTCGTCGAACCGTGGCGACGTCGCGTTTGCCACCTTGACCACGATCTCGGAGTCCTCGGAAGAATTTGGCCTGCTGTGGACCGGCACCGACGACGGCCAGGTCCACGTCACCGACGACGGTGGACGGCAATGGCGTGATGTCTCCGCCGGCCTCCCCGCCGACCGCTGGGTTACCCGGGTGGTGGCCTCACGTCACCAGCGGGATCGTGCTTACCTGTCGCTGTCCGGCTATCGTGACGACGACATCACCGCCTATGTTTACGTCACCGAGGATCTCGGTGCGACCTGGAAGTCCTTGGCGACGGGTTTGCCCGCCGAGGCGGTCAACGTGGTGAAAGAAGATCCGGTCAATCCGCAAGTGCTTTACGTCGGCACCGACCGCGGGGTTTACACCTCTCTCGATCGCGGTGCGTCCTGGCATGCACTGGGGGCGGAGATGCCCAACGTGCCGGTGCACGACCTCATCGTCCACCCACGGGAGCGCGAGTTGGTGGCCGGCACCCACGGTCGATCGATTTTCATCCTCGACGCCTTGCCGATCCAGGAGCTCACCCCCGAGGTCCGGGCCTCGCCACTGCACGTTTTCCCGGTCGAGCCCGTGACCTACAAACGCGAGTGGCGCGGTCGTCGCTCACCTTGGTTCCACGACCCAATCGACGAGCCCACCGTCAGCGTACCGTTCTGGACTGCCGACGAGACCCGCGTCACGCTGTTGATCGAAGACGACGCTGGGCACGCCGTCCAGCGTCTCGAGATGGACGCAGCTCCTGGCGTCAACGCCTTCACCTGGGATCTCCTGCTCGACGAAGAGCTTGCTTTGATGGCCGAGAAAGAGCGCAGCGACGAACAAAAGCCGGAGGCCGACAAGACGTCGCGTCGGAAAAAGAAGCGCAGCGAACCGTCGCCGGAGCCTGAGGAGGCTTCAGATGGCGAGCACGGGGCGCGTTCCAAGACACCGTGGTCAGAAGCCGTGCGCCTCGAGCGTCCGCTCTACATCACCCCGGGCAGTTACGTCTTCGAGATCCGCAGCGCCACCGCCGAGGCCCAGACCGACTTCGAGGTCGAAGCGCCGGAGCCCCGCGAGCCAAGGATGGCGAAGAAGCCGAAGATCCGCGGCCAGAAGGACGATTGATTTCCGAGGTCAGAAGGACGTTGGATTGGCGCCGGGAAAGGCCCCAAGGCCCAGGACCTGCGTAAGAAATGAAGATGTCGCTCATGGTTCTTGCGAAGCGAGCGCCCGTCGCTGCGCTTCTTCGAGAAAACGAAGATCTGCTGGCTGAAGAACACCCCGTCGTTGCATCTCTTCCATCGCATCGGCGACGCGCTTCCACGTCACGCCGCTAGCATCCATCTCAGCGAGTCGCCATAGCGGCATCCATACATCGCGTTGTAGGCTGGCCGAGCTGGGATCGCCCTCGGCCAGTCGCCTGGCGATCTCGAAGCTCTGTTGGAAGCGGGTGGCCGCGGCGTCGAGATCGCCCTGTGCCACCAGCACGTCGCCGAGCTTCTCGAGACTCACGCTGACATCGCGTTGCAGGGTCGCTGAGCTGGGGTCGCCCTCGGCCAGTCGCCTGGCGATCTCGAAGCTCTGCTGGAAGCGGGTGGCTGCACCGTCGAGATCCCCCTGCGCTACCAACACGTCACCTAGTTTGTTCAGACTCACGCTAACATCGCGTTGCAAGCTCGCCGAGCTGGGGTCGGTGTCGGCCAGTTGCCGCCGAATCTCGAAGCTCTGCTGGAAGCGAGTGGCTGCGCCGCTCAGATCCCCCTGCGCCAGCAGCACGTCGCCGAGTTTCTCGAGACTCACGCTGACATCGCGTTGTCGGCTCGCCGAGCTGGGGTCGCCCTCGGCCAGTCGCCGCCGAATCTCGAAGCTCTGCTGGAAGCGGGTGGCCGCGGCGCTCAGGTCCCCCTGCGCCAGCAGCACGTCGCCAAGCTTGTCGAGACTCACGCTGACATCGTGTTGCCGGCTGGCTGAGCTGAGATCGCCCTCGGCCAGTCGCCGCCGAATCTCGAAGCTCTGCTGGAAGCGGGTGGTCGCGCCGCCCAGATCCCCCTGCGCCAGCAGCACGTCGCCGAGCCGGTCGAGATTCACGCTCAGATCGCGTTGCCGGCTGGCCGAGTTGGGGTCGCCCTCGGCCTGTCGCCTGGCGATCTCGAAGCTCTGCTGGAAGCGGGTGGCTGCGCCGTCCGTATTCCCCTGTGCCACCAGCACGTCGCCGAGCTTGGTCAGACTCACGCTGACATCGCGTTGTCGGCTGGCCGAGCTGGGGTCGCCCTCGGCCAGTCGCTTGGCGATCTCGAAGCTCTGCTGGAAGCGGGTGGCCGCGCTGTCGAGATCCCCCTGGGCCACCAGCACGTCGCCGAGCTCATTCAACGCGACAGAC
>JAJCXQ010000925.1 GCA_029263355.1 Acidobacteriota bacterium
CCGGCAGGCCGACGGACGGGACCTCCAGGTAGTCTAGGAAGTCGGTGTCGGAGGCATCGGCCGCATAAAGCACCGCCTGATCGGGCTGGGCGTGATAGACGACGCCGGTGTCCTCGCGGATGTATGCCCACGAGGTCTCCGGGTAGGCCGCCAGCGCCTGGTCGCCAGCGCCGGTATCGTCAACTCCAGTGTCCAAGGGCGCCGCTTGCAAGGCCTTTTGCAGCCAGAGGACCAGATCCTCGACGATCTCAAGATTCTTGTAGGTCTCGATCTGTGCCTCGGTGAACCTGTACCCGGGTGGGAAGTAGTCTTTCCTCACCAGCTCGAGGATCTCCTCCCGGCCCTGGTCCGTGATGCCGAGAGCGCCATCGTCTTGCCCGGTGTCCTCGATCGGGATGTCGAGATCGGGATTGTCCGGATCGAGCTTGACGCCGGTCTCCGAGTAGGACTCGAGGATCGTCGGCAGGTCGCGAAGCAGCGACCCTACCGAGACGAAGGCATGGGCGAAGGCGGGCTGGTGAGGAACGAAGGTCAGCCGGGTCGATTCGTCATGGCTGATCTTGACGTACTCGACGCCCGAGATCCCGCAGATGATGTCCGCCACAGTCTCGAGCTCGCCGGTCTCGTAGTTCGGGACCTGCATGCCGTAGTTGCCGGCGGGTACCAGGTACAAGGGCGCGGTGGCCTGCTCGGTCTGATCGAGCAGCGCCGGGCGCGGTGCAAACTGGAGCCGGCTCTCGTCGCCGACGGGAACCAGGTGCACGGAGTAGCCGCGGTTGGTGCGATAGGCCGACGGAAAGCCGGTCGCCGCCGCCGGGCCGGTGACCGGCTGGAAGGCCCAGTAGGTCCGCGCGGCGAGGAGGGGATGGAGCGGATCGAGGCTGACTCGGAACCCGATTCTCTCCGGATAGAGCGCATAACCCTGATCGTCCCGGGATTGCTCCTGGACCAGCGGATAGCGGTGGGATGCGACGTCGAACTTGCTGCCGGACTCGGGAAGATCCGGGTCGCGGTAGAAGATGCGGAACCCGATGTCGAGGCTGGTGAGGGCTGGATACCCGAAGATCGCGCTTTGCTCGCCGGATTTCTCCACGTGGAAGTCGAGTTGCAGGCAGCCGGCGAGCTCGCCCTGCATGGGCAACAGGATCGCTTCGCCGACTTCATGGAAGCGATGCGCGCCGAAGCCCGCCGCGAGCTCGAAGGCCTCGCCGTCGTGGGACGCACGGGTGAACACGAAGCCTGCTGGCGAATCCCCGTCATCGAGCGTGATGCGCGTCCCGGCGCCGATCGAGAGCGAGTAGTTGCGCAGGTCGATGTAGGCCAGTCGAGAGACCTGGCGAGCGCCGGCCGCGCCGTCTACGGACAAGGAGCTGCTTCGCCAGGCGAGCACCTCGTCGGAGGGGTTCTCGATCCAGAGGAATCGAACCCGTCGGTTCAGGGGGTCGAGCAGGAACTGTCGCAGCTTGGTTTCGAGACCTGGTACATCCAGGCCCGCGGACCGTGCGCGAAGGAACAGGAACACCCCGGCGTCTTCCGCCCAGAGCTCGGCGAAGGAACGTTTCCGCGGGGCGAATTGCGCCAGTAGATACCCGTCGGGAAACCCATAGGTCTCCGGCTCCCCCACGATGAAGAGACGGCTGCTCGCGTATGGCCAGTGCTCAGGCATGAGTCGAACGCTCAGCGGTCGAATCGATCTCCTTTGACCAGCGGGAGATCCAAGACATCCATCCCGCCCACAGCTGTACCCGTCGTCAGGTTGATGAAGCGGTACTCTGGCTTACTGTTTGCGCCCTCGTGGACCCGGCGCAACGGCCGGGAGCGGCCGGCAAAGGCGCTGAGATCCTGTCCCGATGGGGACTGCGCTGCCGCCGGGAGATCGTCGGTCGACTCGATCAGCTGCCGCAGGGTCGTTCCCACGGGTACGTAGGTCGGCTCGTTGCCGACGAAGACCTGGATCTCCGGAGTAATAAAGGCCTTGCCCCGGAAGAAGAAGGTGGTGCCCCGGGTCGGCAAGCTTTCGCCGTCGGGATCGAAGTCCGCGGTCGCCGCCTGCAGGTCGGCCAGGGTGTCGGTGCCGAGGATCGTCACCACCCGCTCAGGGCCCAGCCCCGTCGACGGCTGTTTGGGGTAGAACATCCGGTAGAAGGCCTTGCGGTTGCCGTCCTTTACCAGATCGAAGATACCGCCGGCGCCCTGGAAAGTGATGTCGGTGCTGCCGTTGGCCCGCAGCTGCGATACGAAGGGGCCGAAACCCAGGAGCTGCGCGTGGCTGCCGTCGGACTGCGGGTAAGTGTAAGAGCGGACCGCGAGATGAAAGCTCCCACTGCCCACGAAGCCGCGCTTCGCCGAGGGATCGGACGCCGGTACGAGCTGGTAGCTCTGGACGTCGACGCGAAGGCGCATTCCGCCCTGGAGGTCGATGTGGCCCAGGTCCGGGTCCCAGCCATAGTAGTAATAGAGCAACGCGTCGTAGTCGGCCGGTACCCGTTCGGCGATGCGGCGGCTGAGCACGCGGACGGCACCCGCGCTCGTCGGCGCCGCGGCGGCAACCTGGGTCATCAAGTCATCGTACTCAGACCGCAACGCGGCGCTGTTCTCGGCGCGCGCGATCAGGAGGCGGGAGCTCTCGCCGGACTGATCGAGGGTGAACACCTCGTTGGCAGAGGTGATGCGAGTATCCGCAGCAAACAACCTGGGCAGGCGGGTGGCAATCGCCGGCTCTTCGGAGCCCGTGGTCGAGAATATGATACGCGGTTGCTCGTCCCCGAGGGTGAGGTAGTAGTCTGCGATATTCCGGCCCTGGTCTTCGATCAACGAGGCCGCAGACCGTTCGACCCTGTCGAGGACGTCGCCCAGGATCTGGTTGCGGGACTTGGGTGCGGTGTACCAGCGCCGCTCGGGCAGAACGATCGATTGCCTCTGACCGCTGGCGTCGGTATAGCTGAAATGGGCCTGCTGCGTGGCCAGGAATCCGGCATCGGTGAGCTCGACGCTGATGGCGAAGTGCATCTGCTCGTCGGAAATCCGAATGGCCTCGGTCAACCTGGCTCCCGTTTCTTCGTTGAACAAGGCGGGGAGATCGAGGGAAAAGACCATCGAGAAGGTCAGGTCCCCCTTGAAACTCCAGGCGTCCGCTTCGTCTGGCCGCGTGTGGAGCGCAAGCTCGATGCCGAGCCACTGCCCTCGCAGCGCCACGTCGGTCTCGTCGAGGCCGAGGGTCGGCCACCGCAAATGGAATTCGCTGTCGGCCGCGGCTTGCCAGGGCAACAGAGCGGGAATCGGTGTAAAGATCACGTAGCGCTGGGATGAGAGGTCCCACTCGAGCTCGTCACCCGCATCGGTGACCGACAGCTCGATACCGGCGAAGGCGATCGGACCGAGCCCTGGAATCTCGAGGGACTCGACCTGGTCCACAGGATGGCTCAGCCGCAGCAAGCGGGTTTCGGCTTCGAGGGTAGCCTCGAGCTCCACCACCCCTTGCCAGATCTGGGTCTCGAAGACACCGGCGAGGGTCCAGGCGGCGTCACCGGTCTTGGACAAGTCGGCTCGCACCGACTTGAAGCGCAGATTCGGCCGGATCGCCAGGTCGACCGAGCCTTCGGCGGCGATGGTTGTCGCCGTCTTGCCGACCTGCATCGTGGCCGGGATGGCCACGCCTGCGAGCGGCGCCGGCACCCGACCCGGGACGAACGAGGAACCTTCGATCGTGAAGGCGGGCAGGTAGTGCCGGAAGACCTCTTCGGCACTGAGTGCTCTTTTGTAAACGGCAAGATGAAACATCTTTCCGTGCCAGGAGGGAGCGGTTGAGGAGTTGCCCCCCTCATCACTGCCGATGATCAGGTCGATATCGTCCGCCCATTGTGAGAGGCTGCCGGGGTGGTCTCGTTCGGCGACCAGCTCGGTGTTGACGAAGATGCGCTCGTGTCCGTCGGCGCCCCGCGTGTACACGACATGAGTGAGGGCCTTGGGCAAGGACCCGGCCGGACTGAAGAACAAGCTGCCGCTCTGGCCGTCGAGCCGGATATCGACGCTGAGGTGGTCACCATGAGCGTTGTCCGTCGAGCCCTGGGCCAACGAGAACCAGCTCGTGCCGCGCACTCGGAAGGCCAGGATCTGGGCCCGGCCTTGCTCAGCGACGCTCTCGGGCTTGATCCAGGTCTCGATGCTGAAGGCCTCGCTCTCGCGGATGGGCACGATCACCTTGCTCGCATTCACCCGCGGAGCCAGGTAGTACGTGCCATCGAGCTTGATGGCACTCTGGCGCCACTGAGGTAGGGCGGGGGCTGGGTCTTTATCGGGCTCGCCGTCCGAGCTGACGGCAGTGCTTCGGGCAACCAGCGTGACCGGCTCTTCGCTACTCGAGAGATCGCCGGAATCATCGTGGGCGTTGGGGCCCTCTCGCTCGGCAAACAAGTACGAGGCCACCATCCCTTGCCATCGACCGTACCCGTCTTCGTCGACCGAGGCCACGATGCCACCGGCGTGCAACGTTCCGATGTCGTCGATCGCGACCGCTTCGGCTTGGCCCGCGACAAAGGTCAGGCCTCGCGTCTCATCGATCGCGGCCGCCAGGGCCAGCGAAGTGCCGAAGAGATGCAAGACGGCTTGGCTCCCGGGTTCGGCCGAGACCTTCGCTCCGGTAACGTGACGCAGTGTCACATCGAGATCCGAGAAATGGGTATCGGGTGTCACACCAAACGGCTTGAGGTTGGTCACCCGGATCGAGAAGTCCTCCGCTTCGGCAGTGAGCTGCGCCACCCGAATCTCGGAGATGACGAACTCTTCGCGCGGAGCGACGGGCCAGGCACTGGAGACCAACGAGCCTACCGCCTGCAGGTCACTGCCGAGCGAACCGGCCGCCTCGAACAGCGTCTTTCGCTTGCTCTTGCCTTCCAGGTTTCGAAAGTAAATTGCCTCGGGTTGAATTTCCACACCGAGGAACCGAATCTCGCTAGCACTTTCATTCGTTAGGCGAACAACGCCTCTAGCTATGGCATCCCTCATATTACGAACCTCCAGACACCGCAGATAAGTACATTATCGTGTCACCAACGCCAACGAGAAGCAAATCGGGAGCTGGGATGATTGTCCGAAGCTCATCACGCTTAACAGCGGACCGCGCCGCTCACGCATACCAGCGAATGGCCGCGCCTAGCCGACGGACTCGAGGCGTCGGATCACCCGGTAGGCAATTCGTCGAGTATGGATTGTCCACGTTGGAGCCTTAATCGCAAATTTGTGAAACCATGACGGGATGACGAACGACAAGGCTGAGATTGCGCCGGTACGTAAGTACCTGATGGCGCTACAAGACGAGATCTGCGCGGCATTCGAGCAAGCAGACGGTACAGCGCGTTTCAGTGGTGAAGAGCTGCCCGGCGAGCGCGGTGGGCTGGCGCGACCGAGGGTGCTGAGCGATGGGCCGGTGTTCGAGCGGGCGGCGGTCAACTTCTCCCATACTTCGGGAGCGCGGATGCCAGCGGCGGCAACCGCCCGGCGGCCGGAGCTCGAGGGGGCTTCATTCGAGGCGGTGTCGATCTCGCTCATTGTGCATCCGCGGAATCCTTTTGTGCCGACCACCCATGCCAATGTACGTTTCTTCATCGCGGGGGAGGCCACCGCCGAGCCGGTGTGGTGGTTTGGGGGCGGCTTCGATCTGACGCCCTACTATGGCTTCGAAGAGGACGCGGTGCATTGGCACCGCACGGCCCGGGCTGCTTGCAAGCCGTTCGGGGAGGACGTTTATCCGCGTTTGAAGCGGCGCTGCGACGAGTACTTCCACCTCCCGCATCGCGATGAGCCACGAGGTATCGGCGGACTGTTTTTCGACGACTTGGACCGGCCGTCGTTTGACCAGTGCTTCGGTCTGATGCGCAGCGTGGGTGACCATTTGTTGCCGGCCTACCTACCGATTGTCGAGCGCCGTAAGGGCCTTACCTATGGCGATCGGGAGCGCGATTTCCAGCTCTATCGTCGGGGGCGTTACGTAGAGTTCAATCTGCTTTACGATCGCGGCACCCGCTTCGGGCTGCAAGCCAGTGGTCGAGTGGAGTCGATCCTAGCGTCATTGCCGCCGTTGGTGCGCTGGAACTACGATTGGGCGCCCGAGCCCGGCTCGCCAGAGGAGCGTCTCTATACAGACTTCTTGCGACCACGAGACTGGCTCGGGTTGGACTCCTCGTCGGAGTCCTCGTCCTCGTCGGAGGGCTCGTGTTCGTCGGAGACCTCGTCTTCGTCGGAGACCTCGTCTTCGTCGGATGCCTCGTCTTCGTCGGAAGCCTCAGCGGGTGGCTCCAGCGATTCGTAAGCTTCAGGGAAGAACGGTGGGGTGCAGACGCAGAGGATGACCAAGTCCTCGTCGCCGGTGTTGGTGATTCTTTGCTGGACTCCGGCGGGCACCAGCACCACATCACCCTCTTCAACCGCGGTCGACGGTTCGTCGCCGACCTCCATGTCGCCCTCTCCTTGTTGAATCACGTAGCGTTCGATGATGCCGTTGAGGCGATGCATCTGAGTCGTGACTCCGGGCTCGACGCGAATACGGGCGATGGAGACTTCACGGTCGGCCTCGGAGTTGGAGAGCTCGAGAACATAGACCCGCTCCGGGGTCCAGAACTCGTTTTTGGGATCGGCTTTAAGAATATGTTCGCGCATGGCAATCTCCGGGTGGTTTACGAGGCTCTGCGCTCCACGAAGAGGTCGGCAGCGGGATCCTTGCCATTGCGTCGGCTGCCGGGCTCACCGAGATCGCCGAGACGGCCGCTTGGCCAGTGGATCTCGTGCCACACGGCAAGATTGAGGAGACGCCAGATCTGTTTGCAGGAGCGCATGTCGCGGCGCTGGCGGAAACGGGCCCAGGTGTCTCGCACGATGGCCGGGTCGAGGTAGGCCGCGATCGGCGCACCGTCGTCGAGCAGGCCGGCCTGGACTGGGCCGGCGAGGTCCCGCAGCAGCCAGGATTCGAGCGGCACGTCGAAGCCCTGCTTGGGGCGATCGAGAATCTCGTCGGTGAGCAGGCCACGAAGGGCATGACGCAGCACAATCTTGGTGCCGCCGGCGGCGGACAGCTTGAGGGACGATGGCAGGGCGGCGGCATATTCCAGCAGCTCCTGATCGAGCAGCGGACAGCGCGCTTCGAGGGATGCCGCCATGGTGGTTTTGTCGACTTTCATCAACAGTTGATCGGCGAGGCTGACCTTGGCGTCGATGTACAGCAGCTGATCGAGCAGCTCGCGGTGGCTGACGTTGCCGTAAAGAGCGCGGAATGGAGCGGCGAGGGATCCATTGTCGAGAGTGGGACGGAGGTCGGCGCTCAACAGCCGCGACAGCTCGGCATCTGTGTAGGCGGCAACCCAGGCTCGGTGGCGTTCGTCGGCGGGCAGGCCGGCAATCCACGCCCCCTTCCAGAAGCGTGCTGAGCCGACCGCGCCGAGTCGACCTTCCAGCCGGCTGACACCACCGGCGAGGACGCCCAAGCCGGGGAGGCGAGGGATGAGGCGGCCAAGTTTGGCGGCATGCCGGTGATGGGGATAACCCGCGAAGGTCTCATCACCCCCCTCCCCAGTCATCACAACCGTGATGCGCTGGCGGGCGAAGTGAGACAGGCAATAGGTGGGAACAGCGGCGGGATCACCGGCAGGCTCGTCGTGGTGCCAGTTGAGATCGCGCAGTAGCTCGAGATTGATGCCACGGAGGACCAACTCGTGATGTTCGGTGCCGAACTGTTGGGCGACGGCCCGGGCATGGGGCAGCTCATCGAAACGGCTGTCTTCGAAGCCGACACAGAAAGTCTGGAGATGATCCAGATGACGCTTCATCAGGGCCACCACCGCGCTCGAGTCGACGCCGCCGGAGAGGAAGGCCCCCAGCGGCACTTCGCTCATCATGCGTTTCTCGACCGATGCCGACAACAGCTCGAGCACCGTCGCCGCTGCCTGGTCTAGGCTTAGGGTGGCGCCGGTTGACGTCGGCAGATCCCAATACGGTTGGATTCTGACGCTGCCCGAGGTGACTCTGCCCGAGGTGGCTGGGGCGGTGGCAGTGGCGGTAAGCATGTGACCCGCCGGCAGTTTGTGGACACCTCGGAACAGTGTTGAGGTGCCGACCACGAAGCCATAGGTGAGATACGAAGCGAGAGCGTCGGTGTTGAGCTCCTTGGTGATCAGGCCGGAGGCATGGATGGCTTTGATCTCGGAGGCGAAAATCAACAAGCCGTTAGCGATCGCATAGTAGAGCGGCTTCTGGCCGGAGCGATCGCGCACCAAGATCAGTCGCCCCTGGCGGCGATCGTAGAGTGCGAGGCCGAACATGCCACGCAGATGGTCGACGAAGCGGTCGCCGTATTGTTCGTAGAGGTGGACAACAACTTCGGCGTCGCTACTGCTGGAGAAGCGATGTTCCTCACCCTCTAGACGACGCTTGAGCTCAACATAGTTGTAAATCTCGCCGTTGAAGACGAGCACCAGATCGCGGTCTTCGTTGGTGATCGGCTGGTGGCCGTTGTCGACCCCGATGATGCTCAAACGGCGCATCGCCAAACCGGCACGGGCATCGCGAAAGGTGCCGGCGTCGTCCGGTCCACGGTGGACCAGGGTCGCGTTCATGGTCTCCAGACGATCGGGCACAGCTCGATCGCCAAGGGAGAAAATGCCGGTGATGCCACACATGATGGTGAACTGGAGGGTGCCGGTTTGGGAGCTGCGGATGCGCTGAGATCGAGGGCCGAAGTATGTCATGGCGAGGCGTTGATGCCCATCGCTAGCCGATTGACGATGGGTGGTCAGCGGTATAAAGTTTCAACCTTCGCGACGCCGCAATATGGCTCTGATCCTGGACATGCCCAGCCGCTTGGAAGAGTTCTGAATGGACATCTCGATCGTCGGACTGGGGTATGTTGGCACCGTCTCGGCGGCTTGTTTAGCGGCGTCTGGCCACCGGGTGATCGGGGTTGACGTCAACCCGGCCAAAGTCGAGGCGATCAACGCCGGTCATAGCCCCGTCATCGAGCCCGGCCTGACCGAGGCCTTGGCGCAAGCGGTGGAATCTGGCCAGCTACGAGCCACCGCCGACATCAGCGAAGCGATTCGCGAGTCCGAGCTGTCATTGATCTGTGTCGGCACCCCGAGCCAGGACAATGGCGCCCTCGGCCTAGCCTATGTGATGCGGGTGACGCGCGAAATCGGTACGGCGTTGCGCGGGCATCCCGGTTACCACGTCGTTGCCTTTCGCAGCACGATGTTGCCTGGAACGGTGGAGGGTGAGCTGATCCCCCTGCTGGAGTCGGAATCGGGGCGGTGTGCGGGGGAGCATTTTGGGGTGGCGATGAATCCGGAATTCCTACGTGAGGGCTCGTCCCTCGAGGATTTCCACGACCCACCACGGATTGTGATCGGCGAGCTCGACGAACGCAGCGGCGACGTTGTTTTGGCAGCCTATGACGGCATCGAGGCGCCGGTGGTGCGCAATGTCCTGCGTCACGCCGAGATGCTGAAGTATGTCGACAACGCCTTCCACGCGCTCAAGATCACCTTCGGTAACGAGATCGGCAACATCTGCAAGAGTGCCGACATTGATGCCCGCGCCGTGATGGAAGACTTCTGCCTCGACACCAAGCTCAATCTTTCCCCGACCTACCTGAAGCCGGGCTCAGCCTTCGGTGGATCGTGTCTGCCAAAGGACTTGCGGGCCTTGCTTCACCATGCGCGTTCGCGGGATGTCGAGGTGCCGGTCTTACGTTCGATCCTGCCGAGTAATGAGCTACAAAAGGATCTCGCTTGGCAGCTGATCCGGCAGACGGAGAAGAGAAAGATAGGGCTCCTCGGGCTGAGCTTCAAGGCTGGCACCGACGATTTGCGGGAGAGTCCCGCGGTGCAGCTGGCGGAGGCTTTGATTGGTAAAGGTTTCGAATTGGCGATTTATGACCGGAACGTTTCGCTGGCCCGGCTGGTCGGCGCTAACCGTTCTTATATCGAAAAAGAGATCCCCCACATCTCCAGCCTGATGCGCGGGTCGCTCGAAGAAATAGAAAACTTCGCCGAGGTGTTAGTAGTGACTACCCCGGATCCGGACTTCATGCACGTGGCCCGCGGCGAGTTTGACGATCGCATCGTGATCGATCTCGTCGGGCTGTTGCGCGACGATCCGCCGGAGCATTATCACGGCATTTGCTGGTAGCAGGGCGGCCGTATGAAGGTTGTGCTGCTTTCGCTCAACTGGGTCGAGTACCTCGTCGAGATGGCGAACGCGCTGGCGGAGCGCGGCCATCAGGTCGACATCATCGTCAAGAAAGACCGAGTACGAGAGACGGTGGGGGACCAACTGCCGGCATTGTTGTCACCGGCGGTGACCGCTCACGTGATCGACGATCGGCCGCGGGGTTTACGCGACCCGCGGCAGCTTTGGACGATCGTGCGTCTAATCGCCTTGTTGCGCCGGTTGAAGCCGGATGTTCTCAACGTCCACGAAGCGACTCAGACTTACCTGCCATTCTGCTTGCGATGGGGGACGCGGTCGCCGATGGTGCTGACCGTGCATGACGTGACGACCCATCCGGGAGAGGACTCCCAGGAGCCGCCGCGGCGGGCCAGTGTCCGTCAGTTCCTGCGTCAGCGGGCCTCGGCGGTGATTCTGCACGGTGAATGGTTGCGTCAGCGTTATCTCGACGTGACCCACTTCGACGACCGTAAGGTTTTTTCGATTCCCCACGGCTGCTACACGGTCTTCAAGCACGGGATCGACACCTCGATCACGGACGTGGGGCGTTCGGTGCTCTTCTTCGGCCGCATCAATCGTTACAAAGGTCTCGGTGATCTCTTGCAAGCAGCAAAGGTCGTCGCACCGCAGGTGCCGGACTTCCGACTGGTGATTGCCGGTCGAGGCGGCGATCTAGAGAACCATCGCCAGGAGATTGCGTCGAGGGCCTACTGCACCTTACATGAGGGTTATCTTTCCAATCAGGACGTGGCGCGGATCTTCCAACAATCCTCGATCGTCGTGTTGCCCTACATCGAAGGTTCCCAAAGCGGCGTCGTTCGCATCGCTTATGTTTTCGGCAAGCCGGTCATCGTCACCGAGGTCGGCAGTATCCCGGAGGCCGTCAGGGACGGCGTCACCGGGAGGGTTGTCCAGCCGGGTGACATCGACGCGCTGGCCGCCGCCATGATCGAGATCCTCACCGACGACGTCAAGCGTCACGAGATGTCGAAAGCGTCTGCGGAAATGCCGGAGGGAGACCTGGCGTGGCGGAATATCGCGGCTCGCACGGAAGAGGTTTTTCGTCGTGTGACGGGATGACTCGAGCGCACCGGCATGAACTGATCAGGTGGATCTACGCAGACCCGTCGACTCTGCTCGTTATGTTACGATCTAACGATGAGTGCCGAGCCTCAGTCCCAGCTCACGGTTGCTGAATACCTGGCCTACGAGCGTCAATCGGAGGGTAAACACGAGTATTGGGACGGAGAGATCCTCGCCATGGGTGGCGCCAGCCCCGCCCACAACAGCATCTGTTGGAACCTCGCCGGAAGCCTCCATCCGCAGCTCAGTGGTCGTGACTGTCGAGGCTTCATCAGCGATATGCGCGTGCAAGTGCCGACCTTGAATCGTTATGTCTATCCCGATGTGGTCGTCGTTTGCGGCGAACCGGTGTTCGAACAAGGCGATCTCGACGTGCTGGCGAATCCGACTCTGGTCATCGAAGTGCTCTCACCGTCGACCGAAGAGCGGGATCGCGGCATCAAGCTCTTTGGGTACCGCAGCCTGCCGTCGTTGTCGGTGTGTCTGCTGGTGGCGCAGGACCGGGTATGGGTCGAGCACTGGACTCGTCAAGATGACGGCCGTTGGCTGGTCGCCGAGATCGCCGATCGAGAGGCGACCCTCGAATTGCCGGAGATCGGTTGCCGGCTGCCGCTCGATGCTGTGTACACTGGCCTCGATTTAGATTCGTAGCAGCCTCGATCAGGAGCCATCGGTAGACGATGTCGGCGCTGCTTCCAAGAAGTCGAGGACTGCCTCACCAATAGCCTCCGCCTTGACTCGACGTCCCTCTTCATCGACGTGGGCAAGATCGAGGAAAACGTCTTCCATCACACCGGTCATCAGGCGGTCGAGATCGACGAAGGGGACACCGGGATACGAAGCTGCGATCTCGCGCATCACGTTGTTACATTGATCGATGTGAGGCGCGACGGCGGCGTCGTTGGCGTCCGGATCCTGGGAGCGGGGCTGGGTGGTGAGGACAACGCGGATGCCTCGTAGCTGGGCAAGATCAACCATGATGGTGATGTTGCGACGGTAGGTCCGCAGCTCGTCGAGGTTGTCGTAACTCTTGCCGCGCTTGCGTCCCTGATCGGTGACGGTGGCGTTGTCGAGGAAGGCCCACGAGGGTTTGGGCGTGAGGTATTGTTTGAAGGCGCGGTACCAGATGCTTGCGCGGATCAGGTGACGGTCGGGGATGTTGGGGACCTGGAAGCTGCTCAAGGCGTGTGAGTAGTCCGTGCGGAAAAAGGCGCCAGCGTCGCGGACGGTTTTGTCGTTCCAAGCGTGGTGAATGACGATGACGTCGGGGTCGAGATCGAGGACGTTGAGCACCAGGTTGACCAGGGTGTGGGCGGTTGAGTACCAGCCCTGGCCGAAGTTCAGTACTTCGAAACTCGAATCTCCGCGCTCGGGATGTTGGTTGAGATAGGTCTCCATATCGTAGGGGTAGCCACTGGCGGTGGTCGATCCGCCGAGGGCAGCGATACGGATCACTCCCGGCGCCTTGGCCGCTACGAAATCGGAGCCGAGAAAGCCCCAGTTGTTGAAGGAAGTCAGCTCCCCCAACACCTGATCTTCAACCACGGTTCTAGATGGATTGCCGGTGAACTGTAGGAAGGGATGGCCCTTGTACGCCATGAGCTCGGGATAGGTGCGGTTGGCGAGCTTGGCGAGGCGCAACTTGGCGTCCGGATTCGTTTGGGTGATGAGCAGCCGGCCACCCAGCTCGAAGATGAGCATGACCAACACGGCGAACAGCAGGGCGGCAACGTTGAGCCGCTGGCGGGAGCGGTTGAAGACGACAACCAACGAGATTGTGAGCAGTAGGCCGCAGCCGAGCCACAAGGTTCGGGTCTCGCTGGCGAGCAGGAATGACATCGCGAAGAACCGGGAAAACACCGGCGGCGCCAGCAACAAGCTGGTCAAGGCACCTAGGGTCCCGATGGCGACGGGCACGCGCTGCATGTTGGGCACTCGTTGCAAGCTGGCAAGTGGGGGGCTCGAGTCCGGGGAGTGTCTCATCGGGACTTGTGATCGTTGACTAGTCGTCGGCTGGCAGGCTCAGTTCAAAAATCGCAGCTCATGATAGAGCGCTTCATAGCTTTGCACCATGGCAGCGGCGGTGAAACGGTGTTGGAAACGCTGTTGTGCCGCCGCCGCTAGCCGGGCTCGCAGATCAGGATCTTCAGCGACGCGGGCGAGAGCCGTTGCGAGCGCTTCGGGGTTGGCGCGGGGTGAAACCAAAGCTTCGCGGTCAGGGCGCGCCGCTTCGACGATACCGGGAACATCGGTGGTGACAATGCAGCGGGCGTTGGCCATCGCCTCGAGCAGGGCGACTGGCAGTCCCTCGTAGAGGGAGCTGAACACCACCACGTCGATAGCGGGTAACAACTCCGGTACGTCGGAGCGAAAACCTGCGAACAGCACGCGGTTGTCGAGATCGGCCTCGGTCGCTTGCCGCCGCAATTTGGCCTCCAACGGTCCGGTGCCGAGCACCACCAATTGGGCGCGGGCGGCGATCGCTTTAGGTAGGCGGGCGAAAGCGGCGATCAGGTCGCAGTGCGCTTTCTGGGCTTCGAGGCGGCCGATACTGGCGAACAGTACGGCCTCGGGATCAACCCCAAGGCGTTGGCGTAACTGTCGCAAACGATGGGTATCCGGAGACTCTCTCGGCGGCAGCTCGATGCCGTTGGGGATCGCTTTGATTTCGACACCGTCAGCGAGGCCAGCGTTGGTGAACGCGCTGCCGACCGCCTGCGAGCAGCCGACCACACGAGCGGCGCGCCGTAGCAGCCAGCGGTAACCCTGCGGTTGCAGGCCGCGGAGGCCCTCGGGGCCGATGTGGAGAGTCATGATTACCGGGCGGCGGTCGGCGAATCGTGCTGCGAGGGCGCCATGCAGACTGTCACCAAAGAGGTGAGTGTGGACCAAATCGATTCGGTCGCGCCGCATCTGGCGGCCAAGCCGGACGGCCCACAACGGATCGAGCTTGGGCAGATGGCGGGGGAGGATGCGCACGGTGGCGCCTGCGGATTCGATTTCCTCGTGATGGACGCCACCGGTGCATGAGTAGACGAAGTACTGAAGTTGCTTGTCTTGGCGTCCGCGAACCAGCGCCGCAATGACTTTTTGGGCGCCTCCTAGGCCGAGGCCGTGGATGCAGTGAGCGACGCGGGTCGGGCCCGGCAACGACGTGGCGCGGACGATCATCGTTATGCCACGCGATCGATGACCTGTACCGTGGCTCGATTTGTAACGTATGACTCAACAGAGTTTCGAACCCGGCCAGCGATCGTCGTCCAGCGGAATTGCTCGGCAAAGTCACGCACTTTCTTGCTGGTGATCTGCTGGCGGTTTTTAACGAAATGCTCGATGCCGTCGGCGATGGCTCGAGGTGAGGATTCAGTGATCACTATGCCGGTCTCGCCGTTGACGACCGCGTCGGTGGCGCCGCCGGCACGGCTGGCGAGGGCTGGCACACCAGCGGCGGCGGCCTCGAGGTAAACGATGCCGAAACCCTCGACATCTTTGTCAGACGCTCGGGCGGCCAGTACAAAAAGATCAGCGTCGGCGTAACAGGCCAGGAGGTCGGCCTTGTCGACGCCGCCACGGAAAACGACTCGATTTTCGATCGCCAGCTGTCGGGCGAGGGTTCGTAAGCGTGGCAAGTCGTCGCCATCACCCACCACGGTGTACCGCCAGGGTATCTCGGATGAGATCAAGGGTAAGGCTCGCAGCAGGCCGTCGACGTTCTTGCGCGGGTTGTAGCGGCTGAGACGCGCCACCGTCAGGATCCTGAGAGTTGGGTCCTGGTCCGCCGTGCCAGGCTGGAAGAAGGCGTCGTCGACGCCGGGGGGATGCAGCTCGATCCGTTCCGGATCAACACCCAGATGCTGCGTCATCAGTCGTGAGGTGCTGTGGCTGATCGAAAACAGGCCACACAGATCAGGCAACGCCCGTCGTATCGCCGCCCGTCGCAGGTGATAACGCAACGGCGCCACGTAAGGGCGCTGGAATCGCTCCAGCCAGCCAGCGCCATAAGGGATCCAAGGGTTGAGGAAGTCGTTACCCATGAAGAAGGTGAGGCAGGGCGCGTCGAGGCGGCGAGCTAGCGGCGCGAGCCCGGCGTTGAGGGCAAGCCAGGCGTCCATTGGGTGATCGGCCGCGAGTCCGTTCAAAAGCTCGGTATCTCGGGGCAGCCACCCGGTCATCATCGCATGCTGGGGAAAGTCGGCGGTTGACAGTCGGTGATTGGGCAGAGTCACCAGCACCACGTCGGAGGTGGTGGCGAGGGCAAGAGCGAGTCCTTGGGAGAACTCGGCCATGCCTCCCACGTCCGGGGGCAGCTCGGGGGCAATCAAACCGATGCGCACAGGTGTAGATTCCGATAAATGGGGGCGCCGACGTGGCGCTGAGTTACGTTGCCTGCGACACCAGGCGTGGCTTGCTGCCGGTCCAGGAGGAGCGTTTTGGCGCTGCTGGATGATCCGAAGTTTGCCACAGATGAGTGTAAGCGGCGGTGACCGCGCTGATCATCCAAAAGTATTTCATGATGATGTTCTCGGGCCAGGTCGTCTCGACGAGATTGTGTGTCACCAGGCCGACGATGGCTGCCGCCAGCATCAGAAAGAAAACCCTATCTTCGATATCTGACGATCGACGGTAGACCCGCAGGCAGTCTCGCAGTACTCGGTAAATGAACAGCAAGAATAGCGCCGTGGCGATAAAGCCGTATTTTACGGCGATGGCGATGTAGCCGTTGTGCGGAGTGTTGGCTTTGAGGCTCAGGCTTTTGTCGATATAGGTGCCGGTGCCGAGCAGGGGGTGCTCCAGGGCGATAGCGATGAAGTGAGGCCAGCGCTCGAGAATACGCCACTGCATGTTGGCAGTTTTGTGCCCTTCGGTGAGGGTGATGGCATGCTGCACAGTGGGGCGTTCGAGAAGATCTGGACGCACTGCGAGCAGCAAAAGAGGGGCCGCTGCTGCCCATGGCGCTAGTTTGAGCAATCGCCGTCGGCTGCCGGGGAGCAGGAAGGCCAGGGCGCCGAAGAACCCGGCGGCAGCGATCATTGCGACCATGCCGCCCCGCGAGGCTGAGAACAGCACGGCCCGGGTCATCAAGAGTAGGCTGGCGGCCGAGAACACCCGGTGCTTGAACGAGGTTGGGAAGATCGTTCCAGCGAGGGCGACGATGAAAGGCACGATCAACACCGCGGCCAGCTCGTTGCCAGTGTCGAAGGGGCCGGGAGGCTCGAAGTCGCCGCGATACCCTTGGATGACCGCTTGGGCAGCGCAAAGATCGGCGCCGATTACAGCGGCGATCAACACC
>JAJCXQ010000926.1 GCA_029263355.1 Acidobacteriota bacterium
CGAAGTTGGGTCTTGAAGATGTCGAGCCGCGACAAAGTCAGGCGGATGCCACGCAAGCCCAGAACAGGGTTCGCCTCGTGCGTTTCCATAACCTCGCGAGCGATCTTACGGCCCCCCAAATCGTAAGTCCGTATGATTGCGGGATAAGGTGCTGCTGCCTCGACCATCTTGCGGTAGATCGCCAAGTGCTCTTCTTCTGAGGGTAAGTTCGGGCTTCGTTCGATGTACAGGAACTCACTACGATAAAGGCCAATACCTACAGCACCAAACTGCTGACTATCGTCTAGTTCCTCAGGAAGATCGATGTTGGCCATAACTTGGACAACTTCGCCGTCAGTCGTTATCGAAGGTAAGTCGGAGTCTTCCAGAAGATCCAGGTCTGCGCGGCGCCGCTCTGCCAATATTTGCTTGTACTGTTCTAGCGTCTCCCCATCTGGGTGGAGAATCACGGTTCCCGTCGCCCCATCTATGACGATAGGCATTTCGGCATGATCAATGAGCTTCTGATTGATGCCTCCGACGCCCAGCACAGCAGGTAGGTTCAGTGAGCGTGCGATGATCGTGGTATGGGACGTCGCACTACCATGCTCGATCACGAAGCCGACAACCTTCTCTCGGCCCAACCGCACTGCGTCTGTGGGAGATAGGTCATCGGCGACGATGACGATGTCATCGGGGACTTCGGAGAGCTTATGTAGATGGATACCCCTCAGTTCCTGAATGACGTACCGGCAGACATGGCGAAGGTCTTCTTGCCGATCCCGAAGGTACTGAGCATCGATCGCATCAAACTTTGCCTGGATCTCACTGACCGTTTCTTGTAGCGCCCATTCTGCGTTGACGCGTTCGCTGCGAATGTGTTGAATTACGCTATCGAGAAAGGACGCGTCTGATAGCACTAGTGCCTGGGCTTCAAAGATTCCGGCAAGCTCGTCCCCCATCTCGTCACCAACACGGTCTCTAAGGCGCTTGATTTCTCCTCGGCTCTTCTCGACCGCCTCTCGAAACCGAGCAATCTCAGTATCGATTTCTCTCTCTGGCACAGGGATTTGGTAAATATCACCGATGCGCGTGCTAATGCAGACAGCAGCGCCGATAGCGATACCATCCGATGCTCCAATGCCATGCAATTTCTCCATGCTGCAGAATCCGTCCTAGACATCCTCATCGAAGCGGTTGGCCACCAAATCGGCCACGGCGTCGATCGCGTCTGCTTCATCTGAGCCATCGCAGATGATGGTAATCTGCGAACCTTGGGCAGCGCCTAAGGCCATAATGCCCAGGATGCTCTTCGCATCAACGGCATCACCATCCTTCACCAAAGTCACATTGCAATCGAAGCGGCCCGCAGTATGGACCAATTTTGCTGCCGCTCGTGCATGAAGGCCGAGCCGATTGATGATTTCCAGATCTCGCTCAGTCATCAGCTTCCTCGCAAGGTATGAACGGTCGCACTGCAAGCGGCAAGTCTTCGCTGCAGCAGATACTCGAGCGCCCCTTGTCGCGTATCCATGGCGCCAGTTCTTTCAACGGCATGTGACTATTGATGAGGCAGCCGAGTCGAACGACCATAGGCAGATTGACTCCCGAAATGATTTCTACTTTTCCAGGCTCGCGGAATTTCATCGCTACATTGAACGGTGTGCCACCGAGGATGTCAGTGAGGATCAGAATCCCTTGCTCAGGGTCGAGAGAGTCCAAGACATCTCTGACTCTCCGACTTGCCTGATCGAACCCATCCGTCCATTCGAGTGACAAGGCGTCGAAAGACTTGAGCTCTCCAGAGATGATCCGCGCTGCAGCAAGAAGCTCTGGGGCTACTCCACCATGGGTAAGAATCAAAACCGAAATCAATGGTGACTCCGCACGCACGTCGAGTTGGCCATACTATCTTCGAATTTGGAAGTTAGCAACGTGAGAGTCTGGCCGCATCGTCTCCGCACCAGACGATGCTTTCGCGTCGTCTGGTGATCAACCACTGCGATCTACATCACGGTGTCGAATTCGAACATTGGATCCCGACGGGGTAAGCCGTGGCGCAAGACTTTCGCAAAGTGCGACGGACCGATGGCGGCCACCTGTGCAGCCCACCGCAACGGTAACATAACTTCTATTTTCTCTTTTATAGAGTGGAAGGAGAAACAACAAGAGGTTTTCGAGCCTGCTCTGCAACTCAACAAAGTCCTCTTGATCGTTGAGAAACTCCTGTATCGGGGAGTCCAAGCCGCTCAACGATCGCAGCGCCGGAATGAAGTAAGGATTGGGGAGAAATCGGACGTCAAAGAGTAGGTCTGCCCCTGCCGGTACGCCGTGCTTGAATCCGAAGCTCACCAGAGAGACGGTCAGCGATCCGTCTCTACCTTCGGCAAATTCCTGATAGATCTCGCGGCGAATATCGTGAACCGACCAGTCGCTGGTATCCAGAATCAAGTCGGCCCGGCCCCGTAAGGCGGCAAGTAGCTCTTTCTCCCGCCGAATCCCATCGATTACTGGCCGCTCGCCTACACCGATTGGATGGCTACGTCGTGTCTCTGAGTATCGCCTGAGGAGAACTTTTTCGGCTGCCTCCAAGAAAATGACGAGGACTTCGAAGACTTGGCGATCGACGGTCTCTAAGAGTTTAGGTAGCTCTTCAGACGAACCGGGTGCTCTGACGTCTGTCACGACAGCAACCAGGCGCTGGTCGCCGACCTGAGCCAGCGGATCCGCGAGGAAAGTGCGCAATAGTGGCAACGGTAAATTGTCGACGCAGTAGTACCCGATGTCCTCGAGGGCGTTGGCGGCGGTGCTCTTGCCTGATCCGGAAAGCCCGCTAATCACCAGCAGTCGAGCTTTGGTCGGGGGGGACTTTTCAGCGCTGCTGTCGTTGTTCAAGGCGTGCCTCGAGTTGTAGAGCGAACTCACGTGCCGAATCATGCCCTTGAAGCTTCAGAACATGATTCCGAGCGGCAATCTCCACCAAACTGGCGACGTTCCTACCGGTCGCAACTGGCATACGAATATAAGGTACCGGCGTATCCAAGATGGGATAAACCGTCTCGTCTAGCCCGAGTCGATCGTAAACTCGGCCCTCTTCCCATGGTTCCAGGTCAATCACCAGATCGATGGTTTTGCGCTCACGAATTGCGGCTAGGCCAAAGAGATCTTTGACGTTGATAATGCCTAGCCCGCGCAACTCCATATGGTGCTTCACTGGCGCCTCGCAATAGCCGATCAAGTCGCCACTCGGGTATCGCCGAATGGTCACACGGTCATCTGCGACGAGACTATGACCACGTGTAATCAGGTCTAGGGCGGACTCGCTTTTCCCTACCCCACTCTTTCCGATCAACAGCACGCCTAGGCCATAAATGTCTACAAGAACTGCGTGTTGGTGCGTGACAGGAACTAGATGGTCTTCGAGAAAGAAGCTCAGGCGATTAATCACAGTCGACGACAAAGATGTCGAGCCCAGTATCGGCACACCCTTTTCTCGACACAGCTCATGAAACGTAGGGAAGGGCTCGATTCCCTTGGTGATAACGAAAACCGGAATTGGCAGGTCGACGATGTTGCGGAAACGTCGAAGTCGCTCTTCCGAGCTCAAGGTCTTCAGATACTCGGTCTCGCTCTCACCGATGATCTGTACCCGACCTTCTTTGATGTACTTGTAGTACCCCGCGAAGGCCAAACCTGGTTTCTGGACTCGTGGATTGGTGATGCGATGGTCAAGGTGGACATCGCCACACAAGACTCTCAGGTGGAGATCTGAGAGTTCAGTACCGAGAAGCTCTGTCACCTCGACATGAGGAACAGAAGAAGCCACTTAGTCTTCTTCCCGAAGTAGAGAAAGGATCGACGCCGAGTCCTGAACTTCCATGATCCTCTCGACGTGACGATCTGCCTTGATCCACTTGGAGATCGCCGCTAGGCACTGAAGATGCGCCGCCGGTTGGTCTTCGGGCGAGACGACGACAAAGAAAAGCCGGACGGTCTGATGGTCGATGGCGCCAAACTCAATCCCGTCAGGCAACAGCGCAACACCAACGATGACTTGCTCGAGGCCCGACATCTTGCAATGTGGCACGGCGACCCCGTCTCCGATGGCCGTTGAGCCCAACTGTTCTCGTTCCCACAGCTTACTGTACAACTCCTCAACATCGTCGAGACGACCAGCACCAACAATTCGCTCGGCAAGAACCCGTAGTAGGTTCGAACGATCGAAGCACGTCAGATCGGCGAAGATGAGCTGCGGGTCGGTCAGTGCTTCCAGTCGCATCGAGGCCTAGAAGTCCGGGGCAATGAGCCCATAGTTGGAGTCCTTCCTCCGATAGATGACGCTAACGCGATCCGTCACGGAGTCGCAGAAGACGAAGAACTCGTTCTTGGACTGTTCGAGCTCGAGCACTGCTTCGTCGATGGTCATCGGTTTGATGGAGAGACGTGATGTTTTGATGATTCTGGGGCTCGCCCCGGCGTTGACCGTAGCCCGGTCGATAACTTCGAGCGGCCAATGATGATTGTCATCATGACGCTGCGCTCTGCGACGCTTGTCGAGGAACTTCTGGCGAGAACGCCGAGCTTGCTTTTCGAGCTTCTCGATGCTGGCGTTGATCGCCTCGCGCATGTGTTCTGCCTCTTCGGTCGCCTGCAGAACGCCGTGTCGGTAGGAGACATGGAATTCGGCGATTTGCCGCCTCTTCTCGATCTCGAGAATGACATGAACATCAACTGGCTCTTCGAGAAATTTGTCCAGTTTTACGAGCTTGTTCTCAGTGTACTCTTTGACGCGATCACCTGGGTGGTAGTGCCTACCAGTGAACTCTATCTTCATCCCAGATACTCCTACGATGTTGAGACGTTAGCGGCGCGTTCGGAGAAACTCACCTCAAAAGATTTGCTTACGCTCGGTGGATGACGGAATACCCAACTCGTCCCGATACTTGGCGACCGTCCGGCGCGCGATGTGAATGCCTTCCCGGTTGAGTATCCGCATCAACTCGCTATCGGATAGTGGCTTCTTTTCATTCTCTCCCTGAATGAAATGCTCGATCTTGCGCTTGACAGTCAGAGAGGAAATATCTCCACCGTAGTCACGATCGATTCCGCTGTGGAAGAAGAATTTCATCGGCAGCAGGCCACGCGGCGTATGCATGTACTTGTTGGATACGACCCGGCTGACCGTAGATTCGTGCATGTCAATGTCTTCAGCGACATCCCGCAACACCATCGGGCGGAGGTGCTCGACACCATGATCAAGAAACGCGCGCTGCTGCTGAACAATGGAAGTAGCGACTTTGTAGATAGTCCGCTGGCGCTGATCCAGGCTCTTGATCAGCCAAACCGCTGACCGCATCTTGTCCTTGATGTACTGCTGAGCGTCAGCTTCCGATTTCTGCTCACGCATAGCCTGAAGCATCTTGCGATAGGCGCGGCTGACCCGAAGACGTGGTAGCCCGTTGTCATTCAGCTGCACGACATACGAGTCTGCAACTTTGACGATATGGACATCCGGTTCAACGTAGTGGGTGCGGTCCGTCGAGAATCTCCGCCCGGGCCGAGTATCCAAATTGCTGATGGCTTCAACAGCTGGTTGCAAGTCTTTGAGGGGAACCTCGAGAGACTTGGCGATTGCCTCGAACTTACGGCGTGTGAACTGCTCCCACTTTTCAGCAACGAGCAATCTTGCGAGGGAGTCTTCTGGCTCGTTCAAGGCGTCAAGTTGATGCAACAGACTTTCTTGCAGGGTACTACAGGCGATCCCCGGTGGCTCGAGACTCTGCACGCACTCCAAAGCCTCTTCGACTGCCTGTCGGCTGTAACCAGCAATTTCAGTTTCAAGCTCAGGGAGTTCGACATCCTCAGAGGCAAAGGGTTCAATGGCGTGGGTCTCAGCGGCGATGGTCTCGGCGGTGACAGTCTTGGTGGTGACGGCCTTACCGGCGAGGGCGTCAGTAGTAGCGGCACCAAATCCATCGGCGCCCATTGCCTGGATCTCTTCGATCGTCGCGACGAGAAAGCCATCGGTGTCCAGATTTCCGATGATCAACTCCGCAATCTCCCGTTTCCAAGGCGGGATGGTCATCATGTGGAGTTGCCAGAGCAGATTGTCGTAGAGATCGGCCTCCCGGCTCAGGGTATTCTCGAGTGGTGGGCCTTGACGCTCCTCGAAAACCGAAGCCTGGCCGGAGCCTTCCCAACTTTCCGCGTGATCGCTGAAGAAGGCGTCTAGGTCGACGTCCGACAACGCATCCTTCTCCTTCTCTGCGTTGTCAGGCTCTTCGGCAATCTCCGGAGGAGCTGTCTCATCCACAAGTTCGGATTCCTCGAGAAGTGGATTCTCGACCATTTCCTGGGTAAGGACTCCCTCCAACTCGAGGCGAGTCATTTGCAGCAACTTGATCGCCTGCTGCAAAGAAGGCGTCATAACTAGCCTTTGAGCTAGTTTGAGAGAGAGTTTCTGCTCCAGCGCCATGATCTATAAACTGAAGTCCTCGCCGAGATAGATTTTTCTCACCTGTGAATCCGCGGAGAGTTCCGCGGGTGAGCCGGTGCGAAGTATCTCGCCGTTGTTGATGATATAGGCACGGTCGGTAATCTTCAAAGTCTCTCGTACGTTGTGATCGGTGATAAGGACACCAATCCCCATCGACTTCAGGTGCTGAATGATGGACTGGATATCGATCACAGCGATCGGATCGATGCCAGCAAAGGGTTCATCAAGGAGGATGAACAGCGGATCGATCGCCAGGGCTCTTGCGATTTCGACTCGCCGGCGCTCGCCACCAGACAGCGCGTAGCCTGGGCTCTTGGCAACACCATCGAGGCCGAACTCTCGAATCAATAGTTGGCTGCGTCGTTTGCGCTCGCCCCGAGGCAAGTCGAGGGTTTCGAAGATCGCGTGCAGGTTTCCCTCGACCGTCATTTTGCGGAAGATGGACGCTTCCTGAGGTAGGTAGCTGATTCCCCGCTGTGCCCGTAGATACATAGGTAGGGCTGTGATGTCAGTATCGCCCAAGATGACCTCGCCGCGATCTGGCGGAGTCAGGCCAACGACCATGTAAAACGTCGTGGTTTTACCTGCGCCGTTGGGCCCCAGTAACCCCACGATTTCTCCCTGCTCGACAGAGATCGAAACATCGTTGACCACGGCTCTACCTCGGTAGACCTTGCGCAGGCCGTTGGTCGTCAAACGGGCAGCATTCATTGGGCGATTACCGTCGAGAGTTCCGCTAGACCTCGGTGCCTAAGCCGAAGGTCACGGCATGTAGAGTCAGCAAGTCTGCCGTGCTGGTTTGCATCATGGTTTTGCCAATTCCGGAACGCGGCTCCGGATCTGTACCGTACCCGCACCGAGATTGTAGAGGAGATACTTACCCTCGAGCCGATTGCTCTGTGAGTCGAGCAGCAAGACCTGCTCACCGAAGACCTCTACTCGATCCTCCTGCACAGTATAGACCGCCACGTCACCCGAGATCCGTCGATCAGCCTCCGGGTCAATCATTTCAACGTTCCGTCGGCATGTCATCGCCTTGGCGTCCTGTCCGTTACCTTCCAGCTCCACCGAAAGTTCCCCGCAAGTCAAAGTGCGCTTTTCCTGCTCAACCCGCACGCTGCCGGAGTAAATGACGACGTTATCGAGTCGATGGTAAGAAAGAAGGTCTGCCGTCACCTCGATCGGCTGCCTCACACCGTCTGAACCAGTGGTTTTCGGCGTCGTGAACCAGAGCGTGCGAACGCCACCGCTAGCTGCCATTTCTTGTGTGGACTCATCCGCACGCAGCTGCTCAGCGAGCAAGAGATTCTCATCACGCCATGCTCGGACTCCACCGGAGAACGTGAATGCCGACGGTTCAGAAGTATAGAAGGCTTCTTCGGACTCCACTCTGATCGGTCCTTGACCCTGGCCGAATGGTGATTGCTCGAGCGCTGTCGCGGTTCCTGGCTCCAAGCTAGCCCGCACACCGGATTCGGCCCGGATCAGGCCACTTTCTCGGGTGTAGGTGATGCGCGGCGCAGCGAGGTCACCGCGCTCGCTGAACAGCTCGACTTCAGGCCCCTCAATGATGACTTGCCCACTCGCGATTCCTAGCTGTGCCTTCGATCCGCCACTGATGTAAACATCCGGATTCCATAGTTCGACCCGCTCTTCCAGAAATATTTGACTGAGGCTGCCATCAGTCAAAAAGCGGGCGCTGACTGAGTTGGCGCAAACTTGTCGCAACGGATGGGGCTTTGGCAAATCGAGAAACTCATCGATCACTAGAGGTTCGCCGCTGCCTCGAATGAATACGGGCTGATCGTTCGTAATCCGACTCTCCAAATATCGGGCCCGCATAGCACGCCCCAAGCCGCCAGCATCAACCAGCTTGAGGACTGCCGGTGTATTGTCTGTCCCCTCGAGTTTGACGGTCTTGCTGGTCGGATCTTCCGGACTTGGCTCCAATTCGAGCGACTCTCCTGAAAAACCTATGCTGGTTTCGCCGCCGAACTCGGTCATGGTGCGGGCTGTTCCCCTGACGTCGAATCGAGCACGCAAAGAACGCAGAGACTTCTGATCGTCTAATAGGTTGATCGTCAGCGCCCGGGTGCTGAGCTCCTGATTGCCAAACTTGATGAATACATCGTCACGGGCTCGAATCACACTTTCGCCTCGACGGTAGACCAGTCGCTCGCAATCCAGTCTCATCGGAGTTTCCGCTCCCGCGACGCTGCGGATGTGTACGCCACCAGACAGGATAATGGTATCCGTGAGTCGGTCGATTCTCAGCGCTGTCGCTCGCCCTTCGAGATTCGGCGGATAGCGAAACTCCACGGCTCCGGAACTGACCAGCAGCTGCCCCCCCTGCTGTAGGTCGAAAGCGCGGGCCTCGAGTTCGAGGTCACCCCACCCCGAGACGACGACATCACCTTCCAAGCGCGCTTGCCAGGTGGTCTCGTTGACCCGTGCGTTGTTGCTCGTGACGCGGTAAGTCTCGCCATCCTCGCGGAAGATATCGAGGATAACCGTCTCGAGGTACGTTGTGTCTTCGCGATCACGTAGGTTCCGTTCGGCCTGGATGTGGAAAACCTGTCGGCCGTCGATGGTCTGAACGAAGGTAAAACCCTCACCCGAGGTCACTGTACCCTGTTCGGTCTTGGCGGCAGCCTGGGTATCCCCTTCGCCATCGTCGAGTCCAGAGGTGCCAAACTTATAGGCGACGAGTAGCAGCCCCACCGCGAGGACACCTAGAAGGCCCAAGGCGAGTAAGATCCTGCGAATCCAAATCACCGGGTTGCGTGCTCGGACGACCGCCACCTAACTAACCTCTCCCTGTTCGCCGTCACCGTCAGTGACGGGGCGACTATCAACCAGCCTCAAGACACTACCTCGATAGCGATCTTTCTCTAGATATCCAAGCACCTCGAACTCTCCTTCGAGCGAAGCCGAGCGTTCCTGCCATCCCCAACCCAGCAACGCTATCCTACCGCCATTCTGGTCCACTGCCTGCGCGGAAAGGTGTCCTTGTCCAAACAAACGAGGGCTGCCTGCCAAGTGCAGCGGGCCTGGTATTCGGATCAGCGGTTGAGGATTCTTCTGGCCATAGGGTTCTAGGTCTGATAGGTGGTTGAAGAGCTGCTGATCGATGTCTAATGGGGTTAGCTCTAATTCGTACTCGAACCGTCGAACCGCAACCCGTTCCCGCCAGCTCTCGGCAGCCTCCTCCCAGCGAAGCCGCAGGTCTGCGAGCTCAGCGACCTTGACGGTCATGCCGATGGCTTGGGCATGGCCGCCAAAGCGAAGCATTTCAGCATCCCAACCCTTTAGGAAATCATGCAGGTGTATGCCAGGGATGCTTCGGCCGGATCCAGTCGCCTGCTCGCCGTCCACCGCAAGCAGGATTGTAGGGCGATTGAGCTCCTTGGCTAGCCGGCCAGCGGCGACTCCAACGACCCCTCGATGCCACGTATCGCACCAGGCTACCAGAATCGCGGGGAGTTCCTCGCGTCCTTCGATCAAAGCCTCGCGGGCTTCGGTAACGACGCGTCGCTGCTCCTGTTGGCGGTCTCGGTTCCACTGATCGAGTTCACCCGCAAGCTGGCGCGCATGCAGTTGATCTCGGCATAGAAGAAGATCCAGCGCTGCCTCTGCCGAGTCGAGGCGGCCCGGTGCGTTGAGACGCGGCCCGAGTCGAAAACCAACGTCGGCCGCGCTGAACGGAGGCTGAAGACCAGCAACTTCGATCAAGGCCGTCAAGCCGGGTGAGCGTGTACGGGCAAGCTCCTGGAGTCCGATTGCGGCGATCGTCCGGTTCTCGCCACGGAGTGGAACCAAGTCGGCAATTGTGCCGAGGCAAGCAACACGAATCAGCAGCCGTGGATCAATCTCACGCTCACAGGCCTTCGCCACCGCGAGAGCGAGTTTCAGGGCCAATCCAGCGCCTGACAATTCACCAAACGGGTAGCTGCAATGTTCCTGATGGGGATTGATCTGGATGACGCCTTCTGGAAGAGGGTCACCGGGCAGATGATGATCGGTGATGATGACCTCGATGTCAGCATCAATCGCAGCGGCAGCTGCGGCATGAGAGCTGACGCCGCAGTCGACTGTGACCAACAGCCGGGCGCCAAGCTCGCGGGCGCGTTCGACATGGATCGGTTGGAACCCGTAACCATCACGCATACGGTGCGGGATGATCGGGTAAACCACAAGATCGCAGGCACGTAGGACAGCGACCAAGATGGCGGAGGCTGTTACCCCATCAACATCATAATCTCCGACCAGAGCTACATGATGGCCAGACGCTTTCGCCGACACCAGCCGAGCGACAGCCGCTTCCATTCCCGCCAGCTGCAATGGGTCATGCAACTGTTCCAAGGCCGGATGCAAGAATGCATCGGCACTCGCGAGATCTTCGATCCCGCGACGCGCCAAAAGCTCGGCTATCCAGCTAGCGAAGCCAGCGTCTTCGAGAGCCGCCGTCGCCGAAGGCGAGGCTGCCCGACACCATTCAACAGCGGTCAGGCGCTCTACCCCTCTTCAAAAGTCCCGAGGGCGCGAAACTTACGGTATCGGTCGGCAACCAAAGTTTCAACACTCGAGTCAGAAAGCTCGTCGAGTGCTCGCTCGATGGCGTCCCCGACGCGTCGACAAGCCAAACCGTGGTCCGCGTGGGCTCCGCCAACGGGCTCTGGAATCGTGCCATCGATCACCCCGAGTCGGGCGAGATCTTTAGCAGTGAGCCTCAAAGCGCTGGCAGCCTCTGCCTTCCGCTCCTGATCTTTCCACAGAATGGCAGCACATCCCTCAGGTGAGATGACCGAGTAGATCGAATATTCGAGCATGAAAACTCTATTGCCAACGCCCAGTGCGAGCGCGCCTCCGCTTCCACCCTCGCCAGTCACTGTGACAATAATGGGCACTCTTAGAGCGGCCATTTCGATGAGGTTCCGGGCGATCGCTTCCGCCTGCCCTCGCTCCTCAGCACCAATTCCGGGATAGGCTCCAGGCGTATCGATCAGCGTCAATACCGGAAGGCCGAACTTCTCTGCCATCTTGAAGATACGAAGCGCCTTGCGATAGCCCTCAGGACGAGGCTGTCCGAAGTTGCGAAAGATCCTCTCTTTGGTTCCGCGGCCCTTTTGATGCCCGATCACCGCCACCGAGCGGCCGCGAAATGTTGCGAAGCCGCCGACGATTGCTGGATCATCGGCAAACGAGCGATCTCCATGGATCTCGACCCAATCTTCCATCAGGTGGTCGATGTAGTCGAGGGTATAGGGGCGATCAAAATGTCGCGCCACGAGGGTCGTCTGCCAAGGTGTTAGCTTGCCGAAGACCTCGCGAGCCTTCTTGTCCAAGCCACTGCGCAGCCGATCGAGCTCGGCTTCGTGCCCGCTACCCTCGGGATAACCCTCCAACTCCTCGATCCGACGACGTAAGTCGGCTAGGGGTGCTTCGAAGTTCTTCTCATCAGCCATGGGCGCGGAAGCTAGCAGAGCAGATGATGAGCGTCAATCGGGGACAGTCTAAAGCCCGTATCGAGCAGTTTTGATCCTTGGCAGGTCGATTGCCGATTGAGCCTTGGTAGTCTTGCCAGTTCTACATCAGATCATAGGGATCGACGTCGATTGAGATGTCCGGATTAGGGTGCTCTTCGAGAACCTGATGAACGAGGCGACGCAGCCGGACTCCCGAGACGCCGCGCAAAAGAATCTGAAATCGCCACTTGCCTCGGAGTCGTTCGAGTGGCGCTGGCGCCGGCCCCACGATTCTCACGCCAGCCGCCAAAGGGTGAGCGGTCAAATGTCGAGCGGTAGCCCGCAGCCCCAGTTCGACCCGTTCACGCAACTTGTGCTCCGCCAACAACTGAACCATCCGGGTAAACGGCGGGTAGTTGAAATTCCGCCGGAAGCGCATCTCCTGGCTTAGAAATAGCTGGTCATCATTCAACAAAACTGAGCGAATGGCGTAGTGATCAGGGTGGTACGTCTGAATTACGACTTTGCCTAGGCGTTCGCCCCGACCGGCTCGACCCGCGAGTTGCGTCAGTAAAGCGTAGGTCTTTTCGACTGCCCGGAAATCAGGAAAGCCGAGATAGGTGTCTGCGAACAGAATACCCGCTAACGCGACGCGCGGGAAATGATGTCCCTTGGCGACCATTTGAGTCCCGATAAGGACCTGCGTTCGCCCATTGGCAAAACTCTCCAACACTGCCGCTGCGCCTCCGGTGCGACGAGTGGAGTCTGCGTCGAGAACATCCACACTAATGTCCGGGAAGAGCTCGGAGAACTGCTCCTCCACCCTCTCGGTGCCGGCGCCAATGGGCTCGAGAGCAGGCTCCTGGCAAGACGGGCAGACTGTCGGTTTGGCTTGGTTGTGGTTGCAGTAGTGGCAGATCAACCTGCCTTCTCGTCGATGGAAGGTCATTGGCAGACCACAGTCTTCGCAGGCGAAGTTCTCGCCACAAGCGCGACAGAGAAGCACGGGCGCATAACCTCGCCGGTTACGCAAAAGAATCACCTGATCCCCAGCTCCTGTCGCGCTGCGGATCTCGTCGCAGAGACGCTCTGAGAAATGAATCTCGCCGGGTCTTAGACGAACCTTCTCTTTGCGTAAGTCAACCAATATGCCTTCCGGCAGCTGGCCACTGCCAACACGTTCAGTGAGCTCCAGCCCGTGCAGTTTGCCGAGATCCATGTTGTGTCGACTCTCGAGGCTAGGAGTGGCAGACACTAGTAGTACCGTCGCACCATGGTTGCGCGCTCGAACCAACGCCAGGTCCCTACCGTTGTAGCGTGGCGTCCGATCTTGTTTGTACGAGGTCTCGTGTTCTTCATCGACTACGATCAGACCAATATCGCTCATCGGCGAAAGTAGTGCTGAGCGAGGCCCGAGGACAATTCGAGCTTCGCCGCGCCGCAGGCGTTCCCATTCTTGTTGGCGTTCTGCCGAACCAAGGTTCGAGTGTAAGATCGCAATATCTGATCCGAATCTGGCACGGCAGGTACCCGCGAGGGCTGGCACCATCGCAATCTCCGGCACCAACAGAATCGAGGTGCGTCCTAGACGCAAGCTTTCCTCCACAGCGCGTAGGTAAACCTCGGTCTTCCCTGAACCAGTGATCCCGCGCAGCAGAAAAGGCTCGAAGCTGCGGCGGCGAACGGCCTGTTCCAATGCCTCGACCGCGAACCCTTGATCGTCCCGCAAGACAATGGGATTGGAATCGGTCGAATTCCTCAACTGGTGGCGTTGCAAGTCCAATCGCTCCGGCTGGGTGAACTCTCGCAACAGATCCAAGGATGCCAGGCGTCGTACAACCCCACCTCCGCAACCGACCGCTGCGGTAATCTCACATAGTGTCGCGGGGCGCTCGAGAGCGTGCAGATACTCCACCACGTTTCGACCAAGGGTAGACCTCCCGCAAGCCTCCAGTTGTTCGGACAGCTCTCCAGGGCGTAACTCGACCGCCTTGATATACCGCATACCACGCCGACCTGGGTCTTCTACCACCAGACGCCCCTTACGGCGCAAGTCATCGACCAGTTGGGCGAGCCGAGGATTGCCGGTATGCTTCTGGGCCTCGGCCAACCGCATACGCCGATGTTCCAGCAGCAACTCGATCAGGCAAGCTTCCTCATCGGTTTGAGGCGGGGCGATCGCTCCGGCGTTGGTCAGAGAGATCCGGCGATTGCCCCAAGGCGGTAAATCACCTGGAATCATCGCTCGTACCGTCTCGCCAATCGAAGCGAGATAGTATTCTGCGGTGAATCGCGCCAGTTCCAAAAGCTCTTCACTCAACACCGGCTCGACGTCGAGCACTTCAAGAATCGGCTTGATGTTCACGCCGGCCGGTGCCTGCGATCCAACAGACACAACGACTCCGACAAGCTGCCGTCGCCCCAAGGGCACCCGAACCCGACAGCCCGGAGAGACCTGACCACAGGTGTCTGGTACCGAATAGATCAAGGGCTCCGGAAGTGGGGCCGGAACCGCCACGGCGGCGTACTTCTCCGCCTGTTGAGTCGCGGGCGGTAGCTTGAGCTCTTCGCCCAATTTCAGCACTCAGGTCGAGCCAGTTGCCGAATGTCGGCAGGCGTCAGAGCAAAAGAAAATGATCACCCTATCTCGACCTGCATCGGTCGCCGATGACCTATGAGTCATCCGTTTCTCAGGTGCGAAAATTCCGCAACTGCTGCATCTCACCAAATCCTTGCGGCGATGAAACTTCGTAGCCTGGACCTCGGTTTGTGGGGCGCTCAAGGTATGTAAGATTCTCTTCAGGCGCTGAAAGCCGCGACGGAGAAATTGGACCAAGACCACACACACGATCAACAAAACAACGAGTCGCACTGTCGGCCTCGCGGCAGCTTATTCGTTGCGGGATCTCTTGCTCACCTCGGCAGCCAATCGTTCGACATCGGCATTGTCAGGCTGCATCTCCAGCAATTCGGCCAACGCTGAGTTGGCGGCTGGCAGGTCCGTCAAATCAAAGGCGAGCACCAGCACCTCGTTGTAGAGTGATTGCCAGTGATCAGGTGCTGTTCGGCGCACTTCACGGAATTGCTCGAGTGCTTTCTGAGGCTGCTCGAGATGACGAAGGACAGCGCCCAGGTCAACCATCACATCGACGTTGCCGGGATCTAGCTGAAGATACTGCTCGTAAAGACTGGCCGCGCGACTCCAATTACTGATGTCATAGTTCAGGTTGGCGAGTAATCGCACCGCTTCAGCATCAGTA
>JAJCXQ010000927.1 GCA_029263355.1 Acidobacteriota bacterium
TAGCTAGCAGCGGCTACAATGCAGTGGCGGCGACAGTCATGAGCCGGTCTTCAGTCTTGAATTTTCGGATTGCGGCGAGTATATTGGCCGCGTTCGGGGCCGCTAGCTCAACTGGCAGAGCAGCAGACTCTTAATCTGCGGGTTCTAGGTTCAAGTCCTAGGCGGCTCACCATCACCCTTGTTTCCCAGTCCTTGCCGACCGGCAAGGCTCTTTCACCGCTGGCTGTCCTGCCAGCGGAAATATTCTCCTCTCAGCAATCGTTACCTAATGCGAAAGTGGCGGAATCGGTATACGCGCTAGACTTAGGATCTAGTCCCCGAAAGGGGATGGGGGTTCGAGTCCCCCCTTTCGCACCATTCGCCCCCGTTCTGCTGAGCTCGCCAACTTTAGAGGATCCCTCCACCAATGAGTGTCGTGACGTCCTATGAAGAAACGGGTCCTTGTCTCAAGAAATTGACGATCGAGGTGCCAGTCGAAGCCGTAGAGGCCGAGATGAACCGGGTGGTTGGATCCTTCCGCAAGAACGTGAAGATGCCCGGGTTCCGACAAGGGAAAGTTCCCGCCAGCGTCGTCCGGAAGCGCTACGGAGATGAGATCAAGCAGGAAGTCGTTGATCGACTGCTGCCGAAGTTCTGGGAGAAAGCGCAGGCCGAGAAGGAGCTCGATCCCCTCTTGCCGCCGCGTTTTGAAGGACTCGAGCTCGAACCTGGCCAGCCGATGACGCTGGTGGCTTTGGTCGAGACCCGACCCGAGATTCATCTCGGCGATTTTCGTGACTTCGATCTTCCCGAAGGTGATGTCGACGTCAAAGACGACGAGCTCGAAGAAGCGCTGAGCGATCTGCAGCGGCATCACGCAACGTGGACGACCGTCGATCGCGCCGCGGCCCAAGGAGATCTGGTGCTCGGTCAGTTGATCGACATCACCGCCGATTCAGAAGACGCTAGCGACGAAGACTCTAGCGACGAAGACTCTAGTGACGAGGACGGTGATGCTGGGCAACGAACGCAACCGCTAAACGTCGAGCTGGGTGCTGCTGGTGTCGATGAAGAGCTCACCCTGGCGTTGACCGGACGGTCCGCTGGACAGAGCGTCGAGGTCGACCGCACCGTGGATGACGTCGAGCGTCGTTTCCGAGCCGAGATCAAAGAAATCAAAGAACAAGAGCTGCCTGAGCTCAACGATGAGCTCGCCTCCAAGTTCAGGCTCGAGACGATGGTGGAACTGCGCGAAGAGGTAAGCAAAGACCTGGCGCGTTCGAAAACGCAGAAGCTGAGGGGGGAGCGTGAGAAGGCGCTTCTCGAGCAGCTGCGCGAGCGGCATCCCATCGAGCTGCCGGCGGGGGTGATCGACAAAGAGAACGAGCGGATGCTGCAGGATTACGCTGAGCGGATTCATGCCCAAGGAGTGGATATCGAGCAGGCGGGCATCGACTGGAAGGCGCTCGCCGGCCAGCTCAATCCAGAGGCGGAACGCCGAGTCCACGACCGATTGCTGCTCGATGCGATTGTCGCCGCAGAAGAACTCGAACTAGAGGCTGGCGAGCTCGAACGCTTCCTGTCGATGATCGCGGCGCAACAGAATCAGTCGGTTCATCAACTTCGGCAGCAGCTGATGGAGTCAGGACGCTTGGAGCCTCTAAAAGCGCAGATGTTGCGCGAGAAGGCAGTGCGTCGCATGTTGGGCGAAGATAAATCCGAGAGTGAAGACAAATCCGAGAGTGACGAGACAGCAACCGATTCCGCGGACGGTTCGTAGAAAGTCTTTGAGGAGGATTGACTATGTTGGTGCCCATGGTCGTAGAGCAAACCAACCGCGGTGAGCGCTCTTACGATATTTACTCGCGTCTGTTGAAAGACAACATCATCTTCCTGGGCGGAGCGATTGACGACGATGTCGCCAACCTGGTGATTGCGCAGCTGCTTTTTCTGGAGGCTGAGAATCCGGAAAAGGACGTAGCGATTTACATCAACTCTCCTGGCGGGTCGACGACGGCTGGTTTGGCCATTTACGACACGATGCAGTACGTCAAGCCCAATATCTCGACCTTCTGCGTTGGCCAAGCGGCCTCGATGGCTGCGGTCTTGTTGGCGGCGGGAACGAAAGGCAAACGCATCATCCTTCCGAATAGCCGGGTTTTGATCCACCAGCCGTGGGTCAAGGGGATGGGTGGCCAGCAGAGTGATATTCAGATCCAGGCTCAGGATCTTCTCCTGCTGCGAGACCGTCTCGACGAAGTACTGGCGAAACATACCGGCCAGAGCAAGGAAAAGGTCCACGAGGACACTGATCGCGACAACATTTTGACGGCGCCGGAAGCGATCGAGTACGGCATTGTCGATCAGATCATGGAGCGCCGACTCCCGCCCGTCGCCGAGGTGTGAGCGTGCACGGTGTGCAGACAAAAAGATTCCCGAGTGTAATGCCGGACGTAATGCAAAGCCCCAACACTGTTTTTGCGAGAGAAGTCTCAACTCGAGACGTGACCCGCACGAGACTCACCAAGCATTACGACTGGCCGAGGAAGCGACAAGAGAGCACAAGAAGGCGGTTGAAACGAGGTCGTAGACGGCGCGTGTCGCTGGTTGACATGTGGCAGCCTTCGTCCCTACCATCGTTGAAGATTCGCTGCTTGTGATAGCGAGGAGGATTCATGCCAAAGAAAGACTCCAGTGATGATGCACTGAGATGCTCGTTCTGTAACAAGAGCCAGCGCGAAGTCAAGAAGCTCATTGCGGGCCCGACGGTCTTTATCTGCGATGAGTGTGTTGATATTTGTCTCGACATCATCGCCGAGGATCGTCTCCATGAGCAGCAGCAAGAAACCGACTTGCCAAAACCGAAGGAGATCAAGGATCTCCTCGACGAGTACGTCATCGGTCAAGAGCAGGCAAAACGTAAGCTGGCTGTCGCTGTCTACAATCACTACAAACGCATCGAACATGCTGAGCGGACTCGTTCTGATATCGAGCTTCAGAAGTCGAACATCATGATGATCGGCCCCACCGGCACCGGCAAGACGCTGCTCGCGCAGACGCTGGCGCGGATTCTCTCGGTGCCGTTTACGATTGCGGACGCGACGACGCTGACCGAAGCTGGCTATGTCGGCGAGGATGTCGAGAACATCATTCTCAAGCTCTATCAAGCAGCGGGCAACGACAAAGAGAAGACTCAGCGCGGGATCGTCTACATCGACGAAGTCGACAAAATCTCACGCAAGTCGGACAATCCGTCGATCACCCGTGATGTGTCGGGCGAAGGTGTCCAGCAGGCTTTGTTGAAGATCCTCGAAGGGAGTCAGTGCAACGTTCCGCCTCAAGGCGGACGCAAGCATCCTCACCAAGAATTTCTTCAGATCGATACCA
>JAJCXQ010000928.1 GCA_029263355.1 Acidobacteriota bacterium
GCCAGCAACACAAAAAGGACAATCACCAAGCCATTCGAGGCAAGTATGTAAGCGGCCACTAGCGTCCCATAGGTTGCCAAGGTCACTCCCCAGACAAGCCCTGAGGCCCGTTGCGCACCACCACCCGCATCCCGAACACGATGGGCCTGGCGTGCCGAGATCGCTGATAAAAAGTACAAGCCGAAATAGACAAACCCCACCAGCACCGCGGCTCGGCGAGTCTCTTCGAGATCGACAAGGAAAGGCAACAATAGGGCCGCCTGTTGGAGCACCGGTTGCAGATAATCTTTGACGGTTCGGTAGGTCCCCTTCTGTAAAGCCGATTCGAGCAGGAGCCGGCGCAGCGGTCGGCGACGCAAGCATTGGCGTAATGCCTCTGCAAGATGTCGAGCGACCGCGCCCACTGAACCCTCTCGATCGCTTCTCCCGTCGAGCGCCGCCGGATAACCCAAGAAGTTGATCAAACCCAGAGAGTACGGAACCATGCTGTACCAGAAGACCCAGGTGTAGCTGGCCTCGAGGAAGACGATCAACGCAGCGATCAGCACCGAGATGGCCGAGCCGATCTGAGACCACGATCGAGTGGTACCGTAGACTTCCGTCTTCTCCTCGGATCGCCCTTGTAGGTGAAGCCAATCGAGGATCATCGCCTTGTGTGTGCCAGAGCGAAACGCCTCCCCAAGGGCGAAGAACCACATCGCGACGAACAGCATCGAGACCGTCTTGCTGCTCGCAAAGATCGCAAATGATGCGAGATAAGCGGTAAACGAAAACAGCATCGCTCGCCGCCGACCATAGAGATCAGCGACGGCGCCACTCGGGAGCTCAAAAAGGTTGATTGCGATCTCGCGAAACGCGATCAGCACACCAATGTCGAAGAAGGACAGCCCCTTCTCGAGAAACACCAACACTAAGAACGGCTCAAAGTATCGCTGATTCTTCAGAAAACCGTAAAGACAGAAGCGCGCCAGCATCGGTTTTCCTAACTGCCGCGGCCCAACTCCCGACTCAGGGAGTCAACCCCCCAGATCGGCCAACGTCGCCAACAGACGACGATTGAGCTCTTGCGGCACAACCAGCATCGGGAAATGGCCGACTCCCTCGATGATCTCCGCCTCGAAATTAGGTGAGATCTCCCGATTTCCGACAACGTTGGTCGGGTAAGCCGCCGAATTGATCGCACGGATCGAGGTCTTGACCTTCGCCATCACCGCTGCTTGATCATAGTCACCAAACTGACTCATCAACGCGGTGGCGATATCCGCGGGGGCGCCGCACATACCCTGTGAGGTGGTCTCAACCAGTTCCGGATCCGCGGTGTCGAGAAACATCGAACGCACGAACTGATTGCACGTCCCTACAAAGTCGGTTTCATAACTCTCGATAATCGCTTGGAACTGCTCCGGGTCTGCTTTTGCTGCCACATCGTGTAAGGCGTCCACGGCAACCACGCCGAGGATTCGATCCCCCATCAAGGCCGCAGCCTCCAGAGCCGCTGGCGCTCCCATCGAATGCCCGACAAGAATCGCCCGCTCAATGTCGAGCTCGTCAGCTACTGCTCGAATATCTTCTCCGAAAGCCGGTAGTGTCCAATGAAGACGGTCCCTCCCCGAATCGCCATGGCCAGCCAGGTCAATCGTCACGACACGGTAGGACGCCGCCAACGGCTCAATCTGCGTCCGCCAATAGGTCCGATCGCAGGACCAGCCATGGATCAACAAGACTGCGAGATCCCCTTCTCCTTCAACTGAATAGGCGATCTGCACGCCGTCTGACGACGGCGTCTTGCCTTCCCGCGCCAACGGTGAAGCCTGTTCCAGCGAGATGGTCTCTGTCGTCGACTCAGGGGTCGAGCGGCAGCCAGACAACAACACGATCAGAGTGAGCAAGGCTGAACATCGCGGCATTTTTAGGCTCCAGGCCAAATCAGGACAACAGGACCGGACCTAGAGTCTACCAACAGAGGCTCAACGGTCGAGGTCGTGCAAGCGCGATGTCAAAAATACTGAGAACGTTTTGCAGGGAGCTTAGCGGCCGATACGTTAGGTACCGACCGCGGCTTGGGGCCCTAACTCTGAAGGCTCCTTCTCGATCGAGCCATCCCGCACCTCACCCCACAGAGCCGGTCGCAAGAAGTAGCTATGAACCATCGGATCCTCAGCCAACTCGGGATGGAACGTGGCAGCGAGTAGCCCGGGGCCCTGCACCAAGATCGGATCGTCGCCGTCACACGCCAAAACACAAGCTCTTGGGCCCACTCGACGCACTTTGGGAGCGCGAATAAACACACACCTGAGCTCAATCCCGAGCCCAGGCAGAGGTAAGACGCGGCTAAAGGAGTCGATCTGCCGACCGTAAGCATTGCGCTCGAGGACCGCGTCGAGGAGCCCGAAACGAGGCGGCGCCTGACCATCGTCGCCACCGAGAAGAATGGCTCCTGCGCACGTCCCGAACAACGCGAGCCGGCCAGCCTGGTGCCGGTCGATGATCTCCTGGCGAAGATCGAACAATTCGAGCAAGTGGTGAATTGTGGTCGATTCACCCCCGGGGAGAACCAGGTGAGTAAGCTCCTCGAGCCCTTCCCGACTGCGAACCGACCGCGCCTTGACACCGAGCTTCTCGAACGCTGTGAGATGGGCGGTACTGGCGCCTTGCAACGCCAGCACACCTACCACTGGAGCCCGGTCATCGGGCATGGTTCACCAACCTCTCGTCTGCAACTGCGCATCGGGGGCCACTTGGTCCACTGCCATGCCCTTCATCGCGGCGCCCGCTTCCCGACTGGCCTCGACCAGGATCGAAGGTTCTTGATACCTAGCTGTCGCCTTGACAATTGCAGCCGCCGTACGCGCCGGATCATCAGACTTGAAGATTCCAGAGCCGACAAAAACCGACTCCGCCCCTAGCGACATGACCAAAGCCGCGTCCGAAGGCGTCGCCACACCACCCGCGGCAAAGTTGGGCACCGGCAGCTTCCCTTGCTCCCAAACCTGACGCACCAAATCAAAGGGCGCCGAAAGATGTTTGGCCTGGGCGAGCAGCTCTTCGCGTCTAGCAGCACGAAGCGCTCCAAGCTCCCGGTGGATCAACCTCAGATGCCGCACCGCCTCGGAGACGTCACCGGTTCCAGCCTCTCCCTTGGTCCGAATCAGGGCTGCCCCCTCCGAGATCCGCCGCAAAACTTCCCCTAAATTGCGCGCACCGCAGACGAACGGCACCCGGAACAGGGTCTTGTCGATGTGATGCTCGTTGTCCGCAGGTGTCAGCACTTCACTCTCGTCGATGAAGTCGACCGCAAGCTCTTCCAGCACCCGCGCCTCTTGAAAATGCCCAATTCGCGCCTTGGCCATCGTTGGAATCGTGACGGCCTCTTGAATCGAAACGATTCGCTCGACCGAGGCCATCCGTGCAACACCGCCCTCTTTGCGAATATCAGCCGGCACTCTCTCCAGCGCCATGACCGCCACCGCGCCAGCATCCTCGGCGATTCGTGCCTCCTCGGCAGTGGTCACATCCATGATGACGCCACCTTGGAGCATCCGCGCCAGGCCGACTTTGATCTCGAAGTCAGCCTCGGGAGTCAGCGCGCTGGAAAATCTGGTGGGTTCTCCACCAGCAACAGTCTCCGATCCGCCGTTTGCCTTCACAGCGTCGTCTTTGGCCATAACTCACCTCGTCTCTGATTCAGAATTGTATGCATATAAACGATCCACAACCATCGTATCGATCGTATTGTCCGCTTAAACGAGCATAAGATAGACATATCTTCGACGCAACAGTTATATTGTATGCATGCAAATGGCCATCATTAGAGGAACACTCATGACCTCTAGCAGACAACCACGCTTCGCTTCAAATCCAGGAAAACAGCCTTGAACGAAGGCGGAACCGAGACCGCAGAAACTCCGTGGTGTCCAACACTGACGGCTGGTCGAGGTCCGATCTATCTCGCGATCGCGAATCTGCTGGGGCACGATATCGCCAGCGGGCGCCTCCGCCCCGGCGACCGCCTACCGACCCATCGCGATCTCGCCCGCAGCCTGGGTGTCAATGTCATGACCGTCTCGCGAGCCTACGCCGAAGCCCACCGCCGAGGGCTGACAGAAGGCGAGGTGGGTCGTGGAACTTTTGTCCGTCGGCATGAGGTCAATGCAACTCGCTTCGATCAAGAGAACCGAGGGCCCCGAGGGACACGACAACATGTCGACTTCCATTTCAATCTGCCGGTAGGCGACCCGACCATCCTCGACGCTTCCGCCGTGCTCAGGGAGCTGTCCGAGACCGATCACCGGCGTCTGATCCACACCGGTTACACCACGACCGGCACTCTCGAACACCGCTCTGCAGGCGCTGATTGGGTAGCGCGCAGTGGTCTCGATGCAGATCCCAACCGAATTTTGGTCTGTGGCGGAGCGCAGCACGCCATGACCATCACTTTCGCAAGCCTTGCCGGCCCGGGTGATCTGGTGCTCACTGAAGACCTCACCTACCCTGGTATGAAGGCGTTGGCGAGCGTTCTTGGATTGCGGCTACAAGGTGTCGCCATGGACGCTGACGGCTTGCTGCCCGACGCATTCGATGCCGCTTGTCGGCGCTGGAAACCCAAAGCGCTTTACTGCATGCCGACGATTCAGAACCCGACCGGCGTGGTCATGAGCCACAACCGTCGGCAACAGATCGCTGACATCGCAAGACGTCATGGCTTGGCGATTGTCGAGGACGATACTTACGGCTACTTGTGTGAAGACGCACCGCCTCCGATCAGCAGCCTGGCGCCAGAAATTAGCTACTTCCTCACCGGTACGTCGAAGAACCTGACAGCCGGCTTGCGTATCGGTTACCTTGTGGCGCCTAAGGACACTCGGGGATCAGCTGCATTGATGGCTCGGCTGGAGGGCAATGTCGCGGCGCTCACCTGGATGGCGGCACCCCTGATGGCCGAAATCGCCAGGAGCTGGATCGATGGCGGGCAAGCCGATGCAGCCTTGGACTGGAAACGGCGTGAGGCGACAGCTCGCCGGCGGCTCTTCACAGAAAGGTTGGGAGGCTTTCCAACCGACTCGAACCCAACTTCGTCACACGTTTGGCTGCCTCTGCCTCGCCCATGGCGCGGCGACGACTTCGTTACTCAGGCTCGGCGCCGCGGGGTCACGATCACCGCTGCTGAAGCATTCGTCGTAGGCCGAGCCTCGGCTCCCCATGCAGTGCGGATTTGTCTAGGCACACCGGCGACTCGACGGCTGGTCGAAGACGGCCTCGATATTTTGGCAGAGATGCTCGCAGGCCCGCCGGAAGTCTCCCGGTCATTCGTCTGAAGGACACTCCGAAATGCTCTACGCTTGACTGATCGGCTTCAACCGATCACCTCGAGACCGCAGGCGCCTCGATTATGGCCACCACAACCGCCCAAGAGTGACACTAGACCAAGCTCCGGTGCCGCCGGACTCGAAACCATCTTCGAATAGTGCAACGTCTTCGACTCTGACTTCATAGGCAATCATGACGTCGGGAGCCTCGAACTTGGTCATCGTCAAGTCGATCAGCAGCATGAATTGGAGCCTGGATACCAAAACTCAGAACCAGGGCTAGGCAAACAGAACCTCTCGACATGCTTGTCTCCTTACGGCTTGAAATGTAGCCTATGGCTAACTGCCTGTGCAATGGTGACTGCATTCCGGGTTGATCTCTTGGCTGTGGATACGCAGGGGGTCACCGGAGTGGATGTCGATAGGACCAAGTCGCTAGCATATGAGGAGATGAAAAAGCTCACGGACTACCAAGCCACCCTCGATGCCATCCATCACGATGTCGGGCCAGAGATCGGCCGGGGGACAGTTGCCTCCTACATTCCCGAGCTGTCGCGGGTATCAACCGACAGGTTCGGTATGGCGATTGTCCCGATCGGTGCTACCGGCAATTCGAATGAAGCGGACGGGTCAGGTCGGGACGATCAGCTGGCGACCGTCGGAGACGCTGACGAACGCTTCTCCATCCAAAGCATCTCGAAGGTCTTCACCCTGACTTTGGCGATGCAACTGACGGGAGATGACCTGTGGCGGCGGATCGGCCGAGAACCCTCGGGTAATCCCTTCAACTCACTGGTCCAGCTCGAGCACGAGTGTGGAATTCCGCGCAATCCTTTCATCAATGCGGGGGCCTTGGTGGTCACTGACGTGATCCTCAGCCATCTGGGCAACGCCCGCCAGACGGTGCTCGATTTTGTGCGCTCCCTGGCGGGAAGCTCAACCGTCAGCTTCGACCCAGCGGTCGCCGCATCCGAGCAGGCGACCGGCCACCGCAACGCCGCCATGGCGCACTTCTTGAAGAGCTTCGGCAATCTCGACAACCCGCCGGACGAGGTGCTCGACGCCTATTTCCATCACTGCTCGCTGTCCATGAGTTGTATCGACTTGGCTCGGGCTGTCGGCTTCTTAGCCAACGGTGGGATCTCGCCCGTCCTCGACGAGCAGATCACCACCCCCAACCAGGCCAAATACATCAACTCACTGCTGCTGACCTGCGGCACCTATGATGCGGTGGGAGACTTCGCTTATCGGGTCGGCCTACCGGGCAAAAGCGGGGTCGGTGGTGGCATCGTCGCGGTCATGCCTAATGCGTTCAGTGTCGCGGTGTGGTCTCCAGGACTCAACGCCAGCGGAAACTCTCTGGCTGGCACCAAGGCACTCGAGCTGCTCACGACCAAGACCGGACTGTCGATCTTCTGAGCTTCTGACCTCACCGAGCCTCGAGCTCTGCGAGTCGCTGCCGAGCAAGCTCGATCGCTTCGCTGTGTTCGACGATGTTCTCGGGATGGGAGCACCCGCGATCCAACTCACGCAACAGCTCCAACGCTTCGTCGCGATGCTCTCGATCATGCTCGAGGATCGCTTCGGCCAGAAACAGCAGATTGCGCGGGTCGTCTCGCGACAGTTCAACCGCCCGCCGCAACAGCCGCAGACCTTCCTGACGGTCGACCCAGCCGGTGATGAAGGGTACCCTCGGTGCAGCGGCATGCAACTGCCCGAGAAACCTCAAACCTCCCGCATGGTCGTAACTCTCGTCGAGCAAGCTGGCGATCTTGGAATGTTTGTGCACTCTGCCCGCGACTCCCTTGCGCACCGCACTCAACGGATGATGTGTGACGCCCCACATGCCCCATCCCGTCGCGGCCCAATAATGCACCGCCGCCGCTCGCGGGACAGCCTGAAGTGCCTTGGCTTGCTCTTCTGGTGAAAGCTGCGACAGCTCTTTCTGATCTGCTTCCAAATTGATGCGCTCCAGGGCACTAGCAGCGATAGCCACGGTTCGCTGGAAGATCTCCCGCTGCTGACGTCGATCCCGCACCACGTAGTAGCCCTTGAAACATAAAGCCGACATCAACTTGACGTGGAGGTCAACCCGTGTCGGAGCACGGTCCAGCGCTTCTTGATAGGCCGTGATGGCAATCTCTATGGGCTGAGAATTCGGTGTCCCACCCACCTCAAAACCCTCGCTGCGAGATCGAAAGGCGCGATCGCCGCGGACTTCCGGAGATTCCGCTGACAGCGGAACAGCTATCGCCAGAACCACCAAGAAGAATCCTGGCTGCATCCAATAGGGTCTCATCCCCCGCCTCGAATCCTGGCGGTCGCAATGCTGGCCCAAAAGCTCGCTGTCGGGACAACCCTTGCGACCGGGCCGATACCCTTCGAGCTGGCTTTCAGATATCTTTGGGACCCCCTAATCATTGGACGTTGGAGTATGACATGAGAGATCGTGGAGCCTTCTCTGGCAGTATGCCTTTTGTGCTGAGCCTCGCCTTCTGGCTCTTCAGCATGATGGTGTCCCCCGGGGTCGTAGTCGCAGCAGATGGCGACGTCGAACGACTCGTTGCGGCAATGCTGGGACCGACCCCGATGATCGACGATCTGCGTGAGCTGACCGACACGATCGGTGGCCGACCGACCGGCTCCAAGGCCAATCTGAAATCGGTGGAATGGACCCTCGAGAAACTCCGGGCCGCTGGTATCGATGCCCACAAGGAGGCGTTCCAGATGCCAGCCCTATGGCTCGGCAACGGCGCCACCGCGCTGGTTCAAGGTCGTGGTGTCCGCTTCGAGCCACGGGTGGCGGCGATGCCGTTCTCCATTGGCACCCCAGAGAACGGCACTCAAGCGCCCTTGGTTGATGCCGGACTCGGCGACGACGAAGGTTTTGCGCAACTCGGACCTCGTGCCCGAGGCGCCTTTGTTCTTATCGAGACCAACGAACTGCTCGACATCGCAGGATTGTTCGCCGAGTACAACATGGCTTATGCCATCGAACGCCGGGCCATCGCCGCGGGGGCCGTGGGCGTGGTCTACATGGGCTCGCGCTC
>JAJCXQ010000929.1 GCA_029263355.1 Acidobacteriota bacterium
TGGCTTTATCCTCTCTTCTTGGCGATGTGGGACTGGCTGGCGAATGACTCGGGATACATCGCAGCTGTTGCCATGCAACACCTCCTCGGCGTGTTGACGGCGGTGCTGGTCGCGGACCTCGCGATGCGTCTTTTCGATCGAGCGAGCGCTGGCGCCCTAGCTGGCGCTTTTTACGTGCTGGCGGGTCCACCGTTGTTCTTCGAGGGTGAGCTCTTGATCACCAGCCTCTTCACGTTCCTGACCACGTCTCTGCTGTGGATCGCAAGCCGCGCCGCCCCAAACGCTCCGCATGCTCTGGGGTGGTGGGCGCTGGCGGGTCTGTGGACCGGCCTCGCCGCTCAAGCGCGGCCCAACGCCCTGCTATTCCTGGCCGCGTTTCCGGTCGCCGCGCTGCTCTCCCGGCAAGTCGACCGACGCCAGCGTTGGGCGCTCACCGCAACAGCGCTCGGTGGCGCAGCGCTCATGTTGACGATGTTTGGCCTGATCCAGACTCAGCTCATCGGCAAGTTTCAAATTCTCAGTGGCGCCGGTGGCGTCAACTTCTATCTCGGCAACAAGGCCGGAGCCGATGGCATGATCCCGCGTCAGGATCGCCGGGTCACCTATGGTGACGAGTATCGCGATTCAGTCCAGGTTTTTGCTGAGCAGCTCTATCGTGAGGAGCTCGGAGACGGACCTCACCTCCCAGACGGTCCGTCGATCGGCGCCGCTTCCAGCGTCTCCCTAGCCAGCGAGATCTCGCGATACTGGCTGGGGCGTACGGTGCAAGACATCCTCGCCGACCCTGGTCGGTGGTTGTCATTAATCGGACGCAAGCTGCTGTTTCTGACCTGGAACCACGAGATACCTAACAACAAGAGTTACGACTTCATCCGTCAATACGAATCGCCACTGGTCAACTTACTACCGGTCCGCTGGTGGCTGCTGCTGAGCTTCGGTGTCCTCGGCTGGATTCACGCTTGGGGCCGCGGACGTCGGCGCATCTTGTTTTGGCTGACCTCGATCCTCATCCTCCAAGGTGTTGGGATCGTGCTTTTTTTCGTCAACAGCCGGTATCGGATTCCGATGTGGCCCCTCGCCGCCGTCCTCGCCGCCGGTGGCATCCTGGCGTTGCTCGACGCGATTCGCCAACGATCACCCCGTGATGTGATTCGCGGCACGCTCATCGTTGCTGGTGTCGCGGCGGTCTCGTTGGTCAATTGGCACCGCGTCGAGACTCCTAATTTTGCTCGTGACTTCTTTTTCCGCTCCCTGGCCTACATGCAGAAAGGCCAAGTCGAGGAAGCGCGGGCCGATGCCGAGCACAGTGTCAGCCTCGACGACACATCCGCCGCTGCCCGCTTCCACCTCGGCAACATCATGTTGGCGCTGGGTGACGACGCTCTCGCCTATAAGCATTATCAAGCGGCCGCCAAGCTCTCACCCAACGAACCCCGCATTCTCAACAATCTCGGCATTGTCATCGAACGCAGAACGCGACCGGAACTTGCCTATTACTTCTATGCGAGCGCGTTGAAGGTCGCCTCCAACTATGCTCCAGCGCTGATCAACACCGCTTTGCTCGAGTTGCGGGCCGGGATGTTGGATGAGGCGGAGGACAAGATCAACCGGGCTTGGGAGGCAGGCTACGAATCAATTCTCTTGGATTGTGCGCGCGGCTTCGCGGCAGCAGCGCGAGGTCGGCGTGAAGAAGCCCATCAGATCTTGATGGCCGCGCGTCTCGCCGACCCCGAGACGGTCGATCGCCTCGTCGCCGACCATCGCCAGCGGTTGACGCCCGAACAACTCGGAATCAAACCGACAGATCGGGAACTTGCTGACGACAGCTAGAGTCGAACCTTTCAGTAAGTCACCGCGCTGGTCAAGAGCTCTTACTCGCGGCCCTCAAACACAGATTGGAGGAACCGCAATGGAACTGAAAGACGGGCCTAGCCCGCAAACGAAAGCACCCGCACCGCAACCCGACGGCGGAGAATTTTCGACCTTCCTGACCGAAGACACCGAAGACGACAGGATTCTAAAGTTTTCCATGTGGGGTGCAATCGGCCTTCACGCCGTCTTGCTATTAATCAATTTCCCAACGTTCATCGCCGACGCCGTTCCCGACGAGCCTAAAGAAAAAGCCATTTTTGTTGTAGAGCAGATCAAGTTTCGGCCTCCAATAATCGAGAAGGAAAGGATCCCACCAAAACAAGTCAAAAGAGTTCCCATTCCCGACCCAGACCCGGATGCGCCAGAACCTCTGCGGCTCGATGATCCAGAGCCGGTACTCGATTTACCGGATATCGACGAGGATTTCCTAGATATTCCAGATGCACCACCGGCGCCGCCGCAACAAGTAGGACCGATCATCGTCTCCGGCGAAGTTCGCAAACCCGAGAAACTCCATGCACCGCAGCCCAACTACACCGAAATCGCGCGCCGGGCTCGGATCCAAGGCATTGTGATTGTGCAAGCGATCATCGATCGCAACGGCGAGGTCACCCACGTCAAGATCTTGAAAGGCCTGCCGATGGGGTTGAGCGAGGAGACGATCAAAACCATCAAACAGTGGAAGTTCAAACCGGCGACGCTGCGCGGCAAACCCGTGGACGTCTACTTCAACCTGACAGTCAACTTCAAGTTGCAGTAACTCGAGTGGTTGAGCCTTGTACTACCGCAACGTGCCACGATAAAACCAGAATATCTTTTCCTTCTTTCGCTTTCCGAAGCTAGGGACCCGCAGCTCACCAAGCTGCTCGAAGCTGGTAAAGAAAGAACTGGCATGAGCAACCCAGGCGTCGTGGGTGCCAGTACGGATCTGGGTCACTTCGATTACGATCAAGGCCTCCCGGGCGGCTTGGCGCTCCTGCGCAGTTTGCCGCCGGAGGCCTTGTTCGTCGATACCCCAGGTCACCAACTGTGGTGCACGACCGTGTTGGCGATTCTTGTGATGATCCAAGACGAAGATGTCCGCCGTCTCATGCAGCGCCAACTCGAGATTGGCCCCTAGCTTGTAATTGTCGGCGACGATGATCGATCGACCCTCTGCCGAAAGTCGCAATTGCGATAGGTATTGCAGCGATCGGGCACTAGCCTCGGCATAACCGACGAAGGGCTCTCGCACCCCTGCCAGGCGCAACCACCCCGTCCCGAGCTCGATCAGCACCAAAACCATCACCAGCGCACCAAGGGCAGGAGTCGCCAGTACCGTGAATCGACGCCAGGACGCACCACGCTCGCCGAAACCGCGGAGGGTCATCGGCAACGACGGCAGCAACGCCAGGTAACCCGGCGCCGGCCAGTGGACGGTGGCGATGCGGCTGTCTTCGAAGGGGCTGGCCAAGAAGAAGAGGCCGAGGTGGGTCCACGCGAAGGTCGCGAGCAAGGCGGCACGATCGTCACCGGCCAGCGCCAAGCAGGTGATGCGGACTAGGGCGACGATCAGGAAGACGTATAACAAGGGGGTGACCAACAGGGCCTGGCCGGCGACATGTTCGAGCAAATTGTCTAGCTGCGGGCTGGAACCGTGGCGACCTTCTAGGTAGTAGCGTAGCGGCGTGAACGCATGACGCAGGTTGTAGACCACGGCGGGCACCAGCCCGACAGTCCACCCTGCGAACATCCACCAGACCCCCGCGTGGCGCCACTGCTTGCGCCCGCGCCGAGTCAACACCAGATAGAGCACGGCAGCGACCACAACCAGGGCGAAGCGGTAGTGAGTCACCAAACCCAGGCCGCCGACAAGCCCCGCCAGCAGCCACCATCGAAGGCCCCTGGAAGCACTGCCGAAACGGGCACTGCCGAAACGGGCACTCTCGAAACGGGTGGCGCCCTCGAAGGCGAGCAGAAAGAGCGCGGCGAGCAGCAGCATCGGCACATCGGGTATCGCGAGCAAACCGAGATGCGCGACGGCGGGTATCGCGAGGCTCGCCCCGGTCGTCCACCAGGCGTCGCGGTCACCGACCAGAGGCCGCGCTAGATAGAAGATCGCCACTGGCAAAGCTGCGCCACATACCAGGAACAGCACACGGATCCCTAGCGCGGTATCGCCCAATGCCTCGCTGCCGAGGCGCACCAGCAAGGCAGTCAACGGCGGGTGGTCGGCGTAGGCTAGAGCGAGTCGCTGGCTACACTGCCAGTAGAACGCCTCGTCGCCGAACAGGCCAAGGCCGGCAGCAACCCACAGCTTGGCTGCAATCAGTGCGACGAACGCGAGGGAGATGCCGCGCTTCATGTGTGATTCGCCGACGTATTGTCGCCAGACCTGTTCGAGCTCAATCCGGTAGGACGATCTCAGTCCGCCGGTTGGCGGCTCGACCTGTGCGGGTGGAGTTGGCGGCCAAGGGATAGTCCTTACCGAAGCCTTGCACCCGTATCCGATCTGTGTCCAATCCTTGGGCAATCAAATAGTCCGCCACGGCTTGCGCGCGGTTGACCGACAGAATCTGATTATGCTCTTCGCCGCCGGTGGCATCGGTGTGGCCACAGACATACACGTCGAGACCTTTGAAATGTGACTCGAGCAATTCGGCTTGGCCCTGGAGCAGCGGCCGCAATTTCTCCCTCAACGCATAACTGTCGGTGTCGAAGGTGATGAGCGAGTCATAGTCGAACACCACCACTTTGGTCAGGCCGAGGGCCTTGGCCAGCGGAGACGGCTCTCGGCCGAGACGAATCGTGACTTGAATCCGATCTGGACCCAGGATCTTGATCCGACGCTCGATAATCGGCGGCTGGTCCTGGACCGCCGCTAGCTCGACCGCCTCGTCGAGATTGTCGATCTCGAGCTCGAGCGGCGCTGTGCCGATCGTTTTGCCACGATAGCTCATCTCGATGCCCTCGGGTGAGGAGATGATCTCAGCGGTAATCTTGGGAACAGGCTGCCGCGGTGTCGACGCACAACCCTGGAATAGAAGGACAACTACCAACGCCCCAAAGGGCGACATTTTTCTAATCATTCTCTCGCCTCGTCGAATCGTATGTTAATCGTCGCCGACGCTGCGACGGGCAGCCCTTCGGCGTCTTTGCCGGGATCAAAAAGATACTCGCGCGCCACTGTTTGCGCTGCCTCGCCACACCCTTCGACACTCGAACGGAGAACTCGCGAAGACACGACGGCGCCGGTTTCGTCCACTCGCAGAGAAACGATCACCGCTTGGCCGGCACAACGCGCGGTCAACTCCGGCGACAACACCGCCGCGGGTTGGTGCCGAATCTTCGGCGCGACAACGGCACGACGGATCACTGGCTGAGGAGCGGCGGGGCGCGAAGCTGCAGGCTCGGGTCTCTTCGAAGTCGAGGCCTGGGGAGTTGGGGTCTCGGGAGCTGGGGTCTCAGGAGCTGAGGTCTCGGGAACTGGAACGTCGCTCGCATCGGACGTCGGTGACTTCGAACCCTTCACGACGGAAAGATCGGTCGAGCTGCTGGCCAGCGGCTCACTGCCCGGTTCGCCATCGACATCGTTCTTGGCCGCCATGGACTCGTCTAGGTCTGGGGCATCGCGGTCTGGGGCATCGCGGTCAACCGACGAGCTCGGGTCACCGGCTACCTCTTTCACTCCTGTCGACACCACGGCTGGCTCGGGAGGAACGGTCGTGGTCAGAAACCGTGGCAGCAAGACAGCTGACAAGGCGGCCACGATGACCGCCAGCGCCCACCACACTGGCGACCACCACACCGACCGGCGCCGCCCCTCGTCAATCATCGTCGCATCGGCCGCGGCCATGACCTTGGTCTTCTGCTCGGAGTCTACCCGCCGCCCCACGTCGAGCTCGGTGGTGGTCGACTGCTCCTCGATCTGTACCAGCTTGGGCGCCGATGACCGCAGAACGAAACCATCAGGATGGCCTTCTTCGGACCAATAGTCGATCAGTGCTTGACGCATCGTGCCGGCAGTGGCGAACCGCGCGTCAACCTCCCTCTCGAGAGCACGCATGATGATCGTTTCGAGGTCTGCGTCGATTCCGGCGCAATAGGTTGAAATCGGCAGAGGATCTTCATGAAGTCGCTGGACCACGATCTGGAGGGCGTCATCACCATCGAACGGCGGACGGCCCGCCAGCATCTCGTACATTGCCGCGCCCAGCGAGTAGATATCTGCTCGTCCATCAACCACCTGGCCTTGGACCTGCTCCGGCGAGATATACGCCGGCGTTCCTAGAATCCTGCCGGTCATGGTCTTGAGCGCCATGTTGGTGGACTTGGCGATCCCGAAGTCCATCAGAAAAGGATTACCACGTGCATCCAACAGGATATTGCTGGGTTTGATATCGCGGTGGACGGTGCCTCGAGAATGACTGTAGTCGAGGGCATCCAGCAGAGGGATGCACAACCCGACCACCGACGCCGGACTCAGCTGGCCTTGCGCCCGAAGCTCGGATCGTAAGGTCGGACCGTCGACGTACTGCATCGAAAACCAGACGATGCCGTCGATCTCGCCAAAATCGTAAACCTTGACGATGCTCTGATGGTCGAGGGACGCCACCACCTTGACTTCGTGATTGAAGCGCTTGACGAAGGCATCGTCGTCATCGTAAGCCTCAGCCAGAACCTTCAGCGCCTCGTAACGATCGAGTCGTAGATTCCGCACCAAGTAGACGATGGCGAAAGCGCCACGCCCGAGCATGGCCTCGAACTCGTAAAGGTCACCTAGTTTTTCTCGCAGATGGGCGAGACGAAAGTCTGTTCGATTCCGGTCGGTCATACGCCACTACTGCTGGTTGATGCCTTTGTCATACGGCAAGAACCCGATCGAGTAGCCGTTTGGAATCTGCGCGTCCGGGGACCGGTAGCGGTTGACATAGTCGATCAGGTTGGAGCTGGCGCGACCGAGCCGCTTTTCCTCGGCGAGAAAATCCGACGAGAACCAGTCGAAGATCTTCGACAGTTGAACCTTGGCGCTGCCAGCCTCAACCTGAACATGACGAGGATCGTTGACGAATTCTCGTACTGCGGCATCGAGCTCAGCCTCGAGGGTGGCCGCACCGAAGGCATGGCGCGGCAGCCGCGGACAGCTGATCGATGCACAATTGAGGGCGGCATGGATCCGCGGATCCTCGAACTCATCCCGCACCACGTCGTCTTCCAACGCTTTCAGACTCGTCTTCTCTCCACCGACCGTCACTTTCATTCCGACGAAGAAGCTGTAGCCGGAGACCAATCCCCGCCACACGCTCTTCTTCTCCGGCCCCCGTTCCAAGACGCCCTTGAACACCAGCGCGTTGTAAGCGTTCAAATAGTAGGCCAGAGCTTCCGCACGGCTCGCGAACAGCTGCGGATGCGAGCGCGGGCTGACGGCCTCGACCGACTGTACGTAGGTGTCAAAATCCTCGCGATCTGCCGCCAGAGCGATATAGTCCACCAGCCCAGCGTCATCAACGAAGCGTTGCAGGACGCGGGTCCAGAGCTCATGGGAGAAAGGCTCTTGGCTTGCCATCGCCGGATCCCCCGCTGTGCTCAACACAGCTGCCGCTATTAAGCACACCAACCGTGATTTCATTGAATTCCTCCGCCCGCAAGCGTTCCGAAGCAGGTCACCAGGAAATCTCGATAACGCCAGCTTCGCACTTGTTCGCTCCCATTGTAGTACGGACCACATCTGCACCTACCCAACACCGGCAGAGTCCGGTTTCAATCGCAGTCCCTTGGGCACCACCACACGCTCCAAGAGCTCGAAGCCTGCTTGAACCAATAACGCCAGAACTGCGGCTGGCACCGCACCCTCGAGGATCAACCCGATATCATCCAAGCGGATGCCAGTGAGGATCGGCTGGCCGTAACCACCGGCGCCGATCAGGGCGCCGAGAGTCGCCGTGCCGACGTTGATCACCGCCGACGTCTTGATGCCGGCAAGAATCGCAGGGGACGCGAGCGGCAGCTCGATCCACCGCAACCGGGCCGCGGGGGACAGTCCAAGGGCTTCCCCCGACTGGCGAATATCGAGTGGAATGCCGGTGAGACCAGCGTGGGTGTTACGCACGATCGGCAACAAGCTGTAGAGAAACAATGCGGCGAGCGCCGGTGGCGCGCCGATGCCCAACAAGGGAATCATGAATACCAGCAGAGCAAGGGAGGGAATCGTCTGAAGGGTGCCGACCAACGCCAAAATCCCCTGGCCCAGGCGACGATTCTTCGCTGCCGCGATGCCGCTGGGCACCGCCACCAAGATCGCCAACAACAACGACACGCCGACCAGGAACATATGTTCAGTGGTGTGCCGCACGAATCGCTGGACACCGGTCTCGACCTCGACTTTGGCGGCCACCGCTAGCCGTTCTGCGAGAAAGTCCGCCGCGACCTGGCTTTCCGGCACCCGATCGAGCCGCGCTCGAGCGTTCATCGCCACCATTGCGCGGTCGTCAATGAGACCTTCGAGCCGCCTGATCGACGCCACCACCGCTGGCAGCCGACGCTCGAGATCTTGGCGATAGAGGATCAGGGCACGATACTCGGGGAAATGCTGTTCGTCGTCGACTAACACCCGCAGACCATAGGCGGCGATCTCGGCGTCGGTCGAATAGAGATCGGTGGCGTGGATCGTACCGCTCTCCAGGCCGCGATACGCCAGATCATGGTCGATGCCACGCACCGCGCGCTGCGGCAACCGGTAGTGATCCCGTAAGCTGCCCCAACCGTCGCCACGGTCCATGAATTCATTGTTGAAACCGAACTCGAGATCGGGGTAATCACGCAGCTGTGAGATGCGATCGATGCCGAGCTCCGACGCCACCGCCTCCCGCATGCCGATGGCGTAAGTGTTGTTGAAACCCAGCGCTTGGCTAGCGACAACTCCCGACTCGGCCACGGTTTGCCGGATCGCCAACTCGCCCTGGACGTCGCGACCGGCGAGGATCTCGTGGGTGAGGGTGCCGGTGTACTCCACATAAGCGTCGATCTCGCCGCTCAACAGAGCATTCCACACCACCCGGGTGCCGCCGAGCTCGCGGCGATGCACGGCCTTGGCACCGCTGTCCCGCACCAGATGGGCTAGAGCCTCGCCCAACACCACCGACTCGGTAAACTTCTTGGAGCCGATCTTCACTTCTTCAGCGCCAACATCAACCGCCACCAACGAGCTCGTCAGTAGTAAACACGTCGTCAGCCAACACGGCAGAACGTCGAACACCGAACCGAGCCGCCTCACGACTCATCCCCTCGCAGGCCATGCAGGGAGCGCTGAGCGGTGATGAACCGAGTCACAAAGGGTGTCGCTGGTTGATGCATGAGGTCGCGATAGCTGCCCTGTTGGACGATCCGCCCTTGGTGCATCAACACAATTTGGTGACCGAAGAAGGCCGCCTCGGCCAGGTCGTGGGTGACGAGGACCACGGTCTTGCCAAGCGTCTCGAAGACCGCTTCGAGATCACGTTGCAAATCCGAACGGATGATCGGATCGAGCGCTCCGAGAGGTTCGTCGAGCAGCAGGACGTCGGGATCGAGCATCAGCGCCCGCATCAAACTCACCCGCTGACGCTGGCCCCCCGATAGCTGCGCCGGGTAACGCTCCAAACCGTCAGCCGGGAAGCGGGTCATCTCCAACAAGCTGGCGATGCGGTCGTCGATGCGCTGGGCGGACCAGCCGACATAACGAGCCTGCAACGCGAGATTACCGCGGGCTGTCAGATGAGGAAACAGGCCACCATCCTGAATCACATAACCCATACGCTGACGCAGCGTCAGCACAGACTCAGGGGTCATCGCCTGCGCCGAGATGCTCACCGAGCCTTCATCCGGCAGGGTCAGCCCGATCATCACCCGCAGCAGGGTCGACTTGCCACAACCGCTCGGCCCCAACAACACCAGCGTCCTGCCTGCCGGCACCGTCAGGCTCACCGCATCGAGCGCCACGGTTTGGGGTCCGGAGCCCGCGGCATCGAAACGCCTAGTGACGTCACGCAGCTCTAACATGTCCCAATGATGGATGAAAGGGCGCACAGCCGTGCGCCCCAACCTCCACCTTCAGTCTCGTCGCCTTTCACCCAGGGCGCTACGCCGTCTCGCTGAGGAAGGTGCGCAGCTGAGCGATACCGCCGTCGCGACGCAGCTTGCGCAACGCTTTACCCTCGATCTGGCGGATGCGCTCGCGAGTGACCTTGAACGCGCGTCCAACTTCTTCGAGGGTGTGCTCCGACGGGTAGCCGACGCCAAACCGCATCCGCAAGATCGCCTCTTCGCGCGGCGCCAGCATCTGCAGCATGTTGCCGGTCTTCTCGCGCAGATTGGTCGAGATCACTGATTCGGTCGGTGAAGTGGCATTCTTGTCTTCGATGGCGTCTTTCAGGTGACGGTCGTCCTCGTCACCGATCGGGGTCTCCAGCGAAATCGGCTGCTGCGCGATCTTCATGATCTTGCGCACCTTGGCGACCGGCATGTCCATGCCGGCACCGATCTCTTCCGCCGTCGGCTCACGTCCAAGCTCATGCACCAACGCGCGGGTGGTGCGTGCCAGCTTGTTGATGTTCTCGATCATGTGCACCGGCACCCGGATCGTCCGCGCCTGGTCGGCGATCGCCCGGGTGATGGCCTGGCGGATCCACCAATGGGCATAGGTCGAAAACTTGTAGCCCCGGCGATACTCGAACTTCTCGATCGCCCGCATCAAGCCCAGGTTGCCCTCTTGGATCAGGTCCAGGAACTGCAACCCACGGTTGGTGTATTTCTTGGCGATCGAGACCACCAGCCTGAGGTTGGCCAGAGCCAGATCCCGCTTGGCTGCTTCGCAATCGCGCTCGCCTTGCCGGATCTTACTGACGGTTCTCGCCACCTGCCCTTGGGTGGTGTTGTAACGGTCTTCCAGCTCCCGCCACTCACTCTGATACTTGGCCAGGCGCCGCTTGTACAAAGCGACCAGCTCTTCGTTGGTTTCCTTGCCGTTGAGCGACTTCTTCGAGCGCCGAATGTTGGTTCCGATACGCGAGAACTGTTGATCGATATCCTCCAGGAAATCAACCAATCGATTGCGGGTCTCCAAATTGAATGCGATCGACCGAATGTCTTTGGCGATCTTGCCTACCAAACGCTCGATCTCGCGCTCGATCTCGTGGAATCTGGCATCTTTGTCGCCACGCTTGTCCTGCTCCGCTCGCAAGTCACGGATCTTCGAATCGTGTTCGGAGATCCCCTCGAAAGCTCGCAGATTCTGTCGAATCCGCTCTAGGGCGCGACTATCGAGCGGCGCGTCGGTGCCGTCGGCCAACAAGTCTTTCATCAACTTCTGATCGCTCTGCGCAGCTTCGTTGAGCCGCAGCAGCTCTTGCAGAACCATCGGGTTCTCACATAGCGACTCGTAGATCGCTCGCTCGCCGTGCTCGATGCGCTGCGCGATCACCACCTCGCCTTCGCGATCGAGCAAAGGAACGGTCGCCATTTCACGAAGATACATCCGCACCGGATCCCGCGTGCGATCCTCATCGGTCGTGACCTGAGGAACGACGGCGGTGCCGTCATCGCCATAGAGCTCATCAACGGTTTCTTGGACATGGTCGTGACTTTGATAGCTGTCCGGTCGCCCGACGACACCGATATTGAGCTCTTTCAGTCGCGCATCGACCTGCGAGAACTCGGCTACCGTTGCCGCAACCTCTTCCGGCAACATCTCTTGAATCTCATCGTGCAGCAGATAGCCCTTCGATACACCGAGCTCGATCAGCTGCTTGATCGACCCGTATCGTTGCTCGATGGACTTTGTTTTGACTGTCACCGATCTAATCTCCTAAGTAGCGGCAAGACGTGCGGAAGAACTCTTTTCGATGTTTCGTAACGACCCGATCTATCTCTTGTTTAGGCGGTCTTTTTCGGCGCAGCGAACTCGACCCACGCCGGCCCTTTAGGGCTTAACGGCTGGGAGCGCTGAACCTACTGACGCAATGCGTGAGACGTGTCCTATCTGAAGATATATCGAATACCAGACGATCTCGATTTGAAGCTTCTTCGAGGCTCTCGTTACGAAGGCCCGCCGCAATCGGACGACACGTCTTTTTTCGACACGTCCGTTTTTGCAGTTTGCCGTGGTGGAGAGACGATGAGCACGGCTTCGTGCTCAGCAAATAGATGATACCACAGTGTGTTCGGTTTCAAAAGCCTTGTCTTCAAGGCTCTAGGGAACATCGTGATCGAGCAGCCCTCATGCGGAATCTCTGATGCTGGCCCAATTCCGACAGATTTCCCGCATTCGTCGCGGTTCCTCGTCTTCGAAGGCCTGCTCGGTGAACCGAAAAACCTCAGCTTCGTCAACTTGTGCCTGACGCAAAGCCAACCGCACGGCGCTGACCAGCGCATAGGGGTTGCGGCTTCGTAGCCTGACTTGGACATCGGGATAGCGGGGGGCCATCATCCTCTCTCACCCGTGCCGTTTCGACTCACCGGTCTGCCAAAAAGTTCCGGCCGCCCGCAGCGACACCTGAGATTCAGGGGCCAAGCTGCCATTCTCGGGTTTCTCAGCGATTAGAAGCAAACTCTGTTCCACATTTACGACTCGCGACACGATTCGCCAAATCTCATGCCTGACGGGCCGACCCGCCAATATTTTCAAGAACTTTTTCATCCCTATCCGCGTCTAAGGAGACGAACACCGCTAAGCGTGCCACCCGACAGCTCCAACCAATTGCCACCGACTCCCGTAACAAACCCCACCCAAGGATCGTATGAATAGCCAGACGAGCACACAAATGGGAGCGGCCCCTGATTCGGGTGAGCACGCTCCGTCACGACCGGAGACTGACATGAGCGATTCTACCTCCAATAAAAGACTCCCGACTGGCCCCATCATCGCCGGTCTGGTCCTTGCGGCGCTCTTGGGCTTATATACCTTCAACGCCGCCAACGCCAATAGCGATACTCAAGAATCCGACGATAGCGCTGAGACTGCCACCAACGAGAGCTCCAGCGACACCACGAATGACGACAGCCTAGACGACGAAGACAAGGACAAAGAGGCTCCGATTCCGGTAGAAGCCGCCGCAATTGAGACCGGTCGTATCTCGTCTTACATCTCCGCCACCGCCAATCTCGTCCCCGAAAGCGAAGTCCGCATCCTCGCCGAATGGGAAGGTCGAGTCGATCGCCTGAATGTCGAAGAAGGGGATCGTATCACCAAGGGCCAGGTGCTGGCCGAGCTGGCGCGACAAGACGGCGAGATCACCCTTCAGAAAGCCATGCTCAAGGCGTCTACCAGCCGCCAGGCTTTCGAGCGCGCCGAGCGTCTCAAGGAGCAGGCTCTGCTCAGCCCCGAAGCCTTTGACAAGGTTGCCCTCGACTTCGAGATCGCCACCCAAGAGCAGGCGGAAGCCGAGTGGCAGTTCGAGAAGACGCTGATCCGCTCGCCGTTTAGCGGCCGCATCACCGAGCGCATGCTGCAGCCCGGACAACATGTCCGCCCGGGTGACGAGTTGTTCACCGTCGCTGACTTCGATCCCCTGATCGCCCGCATCTACCTGCCCGAGCGCGACGTGCTCACCCTCGACGAAGGCCGTGGCGTGAACATCAGCTTGCGGGCTGACAACACAATCAGCTTCGCCGGTCGCATCCGCCAGATCAGCCCGGTGGTCGACACCGCGACCGGCACCGTCAAGGTGACTATCGAAGCCCGTGCGGTGCCCACCAAGGTAAGGCCCGGCGCCTTTGTGCACATCGATATCGTGCGTGACACCATCGCTGAGGCCGTCTTGATGCCACGGGACGCGGTGGTGCGCGAGCTGCAAACCGCGTACGTGTTTGTCGCCAATGACGGCGTCGCCGAGAAACGCGCGGTGACCCTCGGCCTGGAAGAGGACGATTTGATTCAGGCGACCTCTGGGCTGGCGCTCGGTGAAGCGGTCATCGTCGCCGGCCAGGGCGGACTCAAGGACGGCTCGGTGATCAAACTGATCCCCGAGCCGACGGCCACCGCGTCTCTCGACGATGCGCTGGAAAAGACGGCTCAGGCCGCCGCCTCCTAAGGAGGTCCGATGAAAATCATCGAGCTCTCTCTCAAGCGTCGGGTGACCGTCGCTATGGCGGCGATTGCCGTCTCGATGTTCGGCGGCGTGGCGTTCACTCGCCTACCGATCAATCTATTGCCGGACATTTCTTACCCCAGTCTGACCATCGAGAGTCGCTTCCAGGGCGCCGCGCCGGCCGAAGTTGAAGCCTTGCTGACCCGGCCGATCGAAGAAGCCGTCGGCGTGGTCGCCGGGGTCCAACGACTGAACTCGGTCTCGCGCCCCGGCTTGTCGCAAGTGACCCTGGAGTTCGACTGGGGCCGCAACATGGATTTCGCGGCGCTCGACGTCCGACAGAAGCTCGACTTGGTCACCCTGCCGCGGGAATCGACCAAACCGATTCTGCTGCGCTTCGATCCCGCCAACGATCCGATCATGCGACTCTACCTGAGCGGCTCAGACAACCTCTTCCAGTTACGTTACCTCGGCGAAGAGGTCCTCAAAAAGGATCTCGAATCGACCGACGGTGTCGCCGCCATCAAGGTCAACGGCGGCTACGAGGAAGAGATCCAGGTCCAGGTCGACGAAGGCAAGCTGGCGCTGCTCGGCATCGACATCTCCACCGTCCGCGACCGGCTGGCGCAGGAGAACATCAACCAGGCCGGCGGTAGCCTCTACGAGAAGGAGGCTCGCTACCTGGTGCGCTCGCGGAACGAGTTCGAGCGCTTGGACGACATCTCACAGACGGTTCTGTTCAATGCAGGCGACCGCATCGTGACCCTCGCCGATGTCGCTAGCGTCCACCGTGGCCACCGGCAACGCGACGTCGTGACCCGCTTCGGTGGTGCCGAGGCTGTTGAGCTAGCGCTCTACAAAGAAGGTGACGCCAACACCGTGCAGGTGGCGCAGGCGATCCGCGCCCGGCTCACCAAGATCGAAGAAGAGCTGCCCGAAGGCATCACCATCGCGTCCGGCACCGATCAATCACACTTTATCCAGGCGTCGATCCAGGAGGTCCTGAACAACGCCCTCATCGGTGGTTTGATCGCGATCGTGATCCTGTTGCTGTTTCTCAAAGACGTACGCTCGACGCTGATCATCGGCTTGTCGATCCCGCTGTCGATCGTCGCCACGTTTTTCTTGATGTACCGCACCGGCACCTCGCTCAACATCATGTCTCTTGGCGGTCTGGCGCTGGGGGTCGGGATGTTGGTCGACAACGCGATTGTCGTGCTGGAGGCGATCTACAAACGTCACGAGCAAGGCGATAGCGCCTTCGAGGCAGCACGCCGCGGAGCCTCGGAAGTTGGCCAGGCAGTGGTCGCGTCAACACTCACGACGGTCGCCGTCTTCCTGCCGGTGATCTTCCTCGAAGGTGTCGCCGCCCAGTTGTTTCGCGATCAGGCGCTGACCGTTTCGTTTTCGCTCATCGCTTCACTCGCCGTCTCCTTGACCCTGATCCCGATGCTGGCCGCCCTGGTCACCGGTCGCCACGAGCCGAAGCCCACCCTCACCGCACCGACCACCAACCTACCGCCGGACACTTCATGGGGCGGTCGACTGCGTCAGGCGAGATTCTTCGTCGGCGTCCGCTTGCCGACGATGTTCGTGGCCTTGATCCGTCTCTTGCTGCGTGCCCTCGGCGGGCTGCTGACAATCCTCACGCGCCCGATCGGCCGTGTTTTCGACTTGGTCATGGACGCCGTCGCCACCGCGTATCCGAAGATGCTAAAGCTCGCCCTTAGCGCCCCCGCCGCCGTGTTGGCGATCGCGCTGGTGGCCTTCGCCGGCGCCGTCATGCTGGTGCCGACACTGGGGCTCGATCTGATCCCCGCTCTTTCCCAAGGTGAGTTCAGCTTTCGCATCGAGCTACCGGAGGGTACTCCCCTGCCGGCCACCGACCGCTTCGTTGAAGACGTGCAAGCGGTGTTGGCTGACGACAACCTTGTCGAGTCGTTCTCGTCGATCACCGGCGGCGCCGGGTTGTCGCTGTCGAACACCGGTACCGAAGGCGAGAACGTGGCTCGCATCCAGGTGCGCATGAAGTCGGGAACCACCACCGACGACGAAGAGGCGGTGGCGGCACGACTGCGCGAACGGCTCGAAGGCACCACTGAGGCGCATTTCAAATTCGAACGGCCATCGATGTTCACCTTCCGCACGCCGATTGAGGTCGAGGTCTACAGCGACAATCTCGACGAACTGCACACCGCTGCCAGTCAACTTCAGGCACAGGTCGCCGAGGTGCCGGGCGTCGTCGACCTCAAGTCGTCAGCCGAGCTCGGCAACCCTGAGCTGCAGGTCACGTTCAATCGCCACCGGCTGGTACAGCTCGGGCTCGACCTGTCTCAGGTCGCCGCCACGGTGCGCAACAAGGTCCAGGGGGACGTCGCCACTCGCTTCACCCAGGGAGATCGTGAGATCGACATACTGGTACGCTCGGTGGAAGCCGGCAGTGCGTCGGTCGACGATGTCGGCGACCTGATTATCGGCCAGCGTGAAGTGGGCGGCAGTCGCACGATTACCGAGCGCACCCAATCCGGCATCTTGCTCGATCGCGAGATTGCTACCGGCCGCGCCCAGAGTGTGCCGATCCAACTCAAGTCGGTCGCCGACATCACCCTCACCAACGGTCCGAGCGAGATCCGGCGCATCGGCCAGAAGCGCGCCGCAGTGATTACCGGCAACCTCGCGGGTCGCGACATGGGTGCGGTAGCAGCCGACCTCGAACAGGTGATCCAGAGCGAAGTCTTACCGCTCAGCGCCACGGCTGCGGTCGGCGGTCAACAGGAGGAGATGGCGCGGTCGATCCGCTCGCTGTTGTTGGCCCTCGGCCTGGCGATCTTTCTGGTCTACCTGGTGATGGCCTCACAGTTCGAGTCGTTTCTGCATCCCTTCGTGATCATCTTCAGCCTACCGCTGGGAGCGATTGGTGTGATCGGAGCCCTCGCCCTGACCGGCAAGACCATCAACGTTGTCGCCCTGATCGGCAGCGTGATGTTGGCGGGGATCGTGGTCAACAACGCGATCGTTCTGATAGACGCCGTCAACCGACTCCGCCGTGAGCACGGCATGTCAAAACAAGACGCCCTGATCGAGGCCGGTATCCGGCGGCTGCGCCCCATCCTGATGACCTCCGCCACCACCATCTTCGGCCTGCTGCCGATGGCCCTCGGACTCGGCGAGGGCGCCGAGCTGCGGGCGCCGTTGGCGATCACCGTCATCGGCGGTCTGGCGGTCGCGACGTTATTAACCCTGGTGGTCATTCCGGTGCTCTACTCCTTGCTCGATCGCAAACTGCTGCCGGCGGACATCGCGCAGGCGAAGTCCCGAGCCGGGTCTCTCGACGACACCGACGCGGTTACCGGGCTGGGTGGCGATACTGCCGAAGCCGTGGGCTAGAAGGTCAGAAATCCCCCTCGATCCCCCTTTTTCAAAGGGGGAAGTCAGAAGTTGAGGACCCTACGATGAGTCTCCCATCTCTTGCGATTCGCCGCCCGATCTCCACCGCTATGCTGCTGCTCAGCGTCCTGCTGTTCGGCGGTATCGCGTTCAGCCGGCTCCCCGTCGCCTTCTTGCCGGAGGTCGACATACCGTTCATCGGGGTCGAGATCCCTTTCAACAACACCAACCCGACCCAGGTTGAACGCGAGATCACCAAACCGGTCGAGGAAACGCTAGCCACCCTGTCGGGGATCAAACGCCTGACCTCGGAGTCCAACGCCGATGGCGCTTCAGTCTTCCTGCAATTCGACTGGGGGTACGATCTCGACATTCTCCGCATGCAGGTGTCGGAGAAGATGGACCAGATCAAGGCCGAACTGCCCGATGAGATCGGCGAGATTGTCATCTTCTCGTTCAACAGTACCGACATCCCGGTGGTCGAAGCCCGGCTGTCAGCGGAAAGCGTCGACCTGTCTGAGAACTACCAACTGCTCGAGGCGCGAGTACTCAACCGCATCCGCCGGCTACCCGGCGTAGCGCGAGTCGACCTCGATGGCGTCGAGCCGCGGGAGATTTTCGTCGAACTGATTCTCGACAAGATCAAACAGCACGGCATCGACGTCGGCAACCTGATCCAGCTGCTGCAGGGTGCATCGGCGGATCTGGTGCTCGGCCAAGTTGACGACGGCGGCCTGCGTTACACCGCCCGCGCCCTCGGCTCCTTCGAGAGCGTGCAGGAGCTGCGCGAAGTTGTGATCAACGACCGCGGCCTGCGGCTGGGGGATGTCGCCGAGGTCTCCTACGAAGAGCCACCGATCCGATACGGCCGTCACCTCAACTTGAAGGACGCTATCGCTCTCACCGTCTTCAAAGAATCGACCGCCAACACGGTCGACGTGGTCCACTCGGTGATGGCGGTGATCGAAGACGACATCGCCAACGATCCCTTGCTCGAGGGGGTCAGCCTATTCGTATGGCAGAACCAGGCCGATCAAATCACCAGCGCCCTGAACGGCCTCACCCGATCTGGTGCGGTCGGCGCACTGTTCGCGATCCTGGTGTTGTACTTCTTCCTGCGGCGCTTCGGCGCCACCTTGATCGTCTCGCTGTCAATTCCGTTTTCGATCATCGCCGCCTGCGGCGTCATGTACTTTCTCGGCAAAACCCTCAACGTGTTGTCGATGATGGGACTGATGCTCGGGGTCGGCATGCTGGTGGACAACGCCATTGTGGTCCTCGAGTCCATCGACCGTAGGAAACGTTCTGAGCCCGACTCACGTAAGGCAGCCCTCGCTGGCGCCCACAGCGTGTCGATGGCGGTGATCGCCTCCACCGCCACTTCACTGATCGTCTTCCTACCGCTGATCGTCGGCAGCAAATCGGAGCTCACCACCTGGCTCGGCGAGGTTGGCATCGCCATCGCCCTGTCCCTGGTGTGTTCGTTGTTCTCGTCGTTGACCCTGATCCCATTGATGACCGGGCGCTTTCTATCCGCTGGGAAAACCCAGCCGATCCCCCTCATCACCGCCCTCGAAGACCGTTACGTCAAGGTGCTAGCTTGGACCTTGCGGCATCGCTGGGCTACGTTCGGTCTGCTGGTGGCGGTAACGATCCTCACCATCGTGCCGTTCAAGCTCGAGTGGGTCGAGGCCAATCAGTTCTCCGGTTCGGTCAACGAACGGCTCTACCTCGACTATGACTTCGCCGACTTCGCCTACAAATCCGAGGCGGAGGACGTCGTCGACATTGTTGAACAGCAGGTATATCCCCGGCTGGCGGAGTTCGAAACCGATTCGCTCTACAGCTTCTACACCTCCAATGACGCTGGCACCACCTTCACCTTGGCCCGCAAGGACATGAACGACAAGGAGATCAAGGCGTTGCGAGCCAAGATCCGCGAGGCCTTGCCTGAAATCCCCGGCGTCAAGCTCGCCTTCTACGAAGACGCCGACTCTGGCGGCGGCTCCACCTACTTCGCGGTCAACATCTTCGGCCAGGACTCCAGCGTATTGGCCAAGCTCGCTGAGGAGACCCAGCGTCGGCTCGAGACCATCAACGGCATCGAGGACATCACTTCGACTCTCGGGCGCAGCCGCAAAGAAATCCAAGTCTCGATCGACCGCGAGAAGGCTGCTCGCCTCAACTTGACCGCCCAGGAAGTTGCCGACACCTTCTCGTTCACCCTCGGCAGCTTCCGCCTGCCACGCTTCAACGACGGCGACCGCGAGGTCGACACCTGGCTTGGCTTGCGCCTGCAAGACCGCCAAGATCTCGCTGACCTCAAGAACATTCCGTTCCGCGACGTCGAAGGGCTTCCCGTCACCCTAGGCGACATCGCCACCTTCGACATCGTCGACAAACCGGAAGAGATCGACCGCGAGAACCGCAAGGTCCGCGTCGCTGTCCGCGCCACCTACGAAGGCGAAGATTGGGATGACGTGCGCGAGCAGATCGCCGGTCTGATGGACAATTTCAACATGCCCGGCGGCTACTCCTGGTCCTGGAACCGTCGCATCCTCGACCAAGACACTCAGGGTCAACAAATGGGTGTCAACTTCCTGCTCGCCTTGGTCCTGGTCTACCTGGTGATGGCTTCCCTGTTCGAATCCCTCGCCCAACCCTTCGCCATCCTCTCCGCCATCCTCTTCGCGATGCCCGGCGCGGCCTGGCTGCTCGCCGCCACCGACACTCCGTTCAATATGATGTCTCAGATCGGGTTGCTGATCCTGATGGGTATTGTGGTCAACAACGGCATCGTCCTGCTCGATCACATGAACCAATTGCGCAAAGGCGGCATGAGCACCGAAGAAGCTATCTTGCAGGCCGGACGCGACCGTATGCGCGCCATCCTGATGACCGCCTTCACCACCATCATTGGCCTGGCGCCGCTCGCCCTCGGCGGCTCCCGGGTCGGCGGCCTGTTCTACTACCCGCTGGCCATCACCGTCATGGGGGGACTGATCTCGTCAGCGATTCTGACTCTGATCGCTTTGCCGTCGGTGAACCTCTTCTTCGAAGGCATCGCCCACTGGATGCGACGGGTGTGGACGGGCTCTGCGTCCTTCAAGGAAGCGGCGGCTGCAACCGGCGAGATGGTCGTGGCGGCGGAAGCGGTCGACGCTATCGACTTGGTGAGTTGAGAGACAGCTCAACCACCCGACGAGCGATCCGCTCGGCGATCGCCCGCGACAGCTCAGCGGCGTAATGCACATGGTCAACGTAGAGCGGGCGCTCCGCGTCGGCCTGGATGCCTGAGAGATCGAGGAAGTCCGGCGCCGCGCCGAGATCACTCGACTCGACCTGCCTCGCCATGCTGGCGTAATGCGACGATTGGCCCAGGCGTTGGCCGCGGACGTCGCGGGGTTGGAAGTCGTCACTCGGAAAGAGGTGATGAGTGAGATCGTACTGCCAGGCCGGACTCGGCTGCCAGACGAAGAGCGGGCGGATGTGGTGAAGATCGCACCAGGAACGGATGAGATCGCGATTTTTCAGATAACGCACGACAACTTGATCACCGTCGGCAAGGGGTACCGGTCGTACCCGGGCGTAGGGGGCCTGATAAGGGGCGCGGACCATGGTGCGCAGGGCTTCGCTGTAGAAAGGCTCTTTCATCGACTCGTTGATGCCGTCGATGAAGATGACGACGTTGGGCCGAACGTCTTCACTGACCAACAGACGATAGAAGAGGGCAAGCTCCTGGGAGGAATAGAAGTAGCCTTGGCCGAAGTTGTAAACCGCGAGGACTCTATCTCCGGAAGCGTCGAACTTCTCGTCCAAGGCACTTTGTAGATAGGCGGGGATGGTCTCGGCATCTGGTAAGCCGTAGCCGAAGGTTGTCGAGCCACCGAAGACCCAGATATTGAAATGCTCCGACGACATCGGCCAAGGTCCCTGGTTGGGCGCGATGCGGAAGCCATGCTCGGAGACGTTGACGTAGCGACCACTGTAGACCTGCTCGCCGAACTGAGAGAAGGGTCGGTAAGCCAGTTTGCGCCCGCGGGACTCGCGCAGTAGGTGAGTGACGTTGTCGCGAGTCCAGCCGGGATAGATACTGGCGAGATCGGCGTCATTCAAGCTTAGAGGCGAGTCCTGTTCCAAGTTGGTCCAAAATGCGGCGAGACGGGTGACGCGTAAAATTGCCAGGGCACCGACGATCCCTTCGGTCTCGGGTTCAGGGACCGTCCAGCCCAAGCGATCGGTGACGGCGAAGCCGAGCCACAATGCGACGTTGAGGACTGCCAGGAGCAGCACCGTATTGAGCAACAGAACCGCTACACCGACATAGGCGCGTTGCCAACGCTCGAACGGGGTCGATGCTGATCCAGGCGCCGACGTTACTGTCTGCCGACGGAAGGCCAACACTCCTGCCGCCAGCAAGAGCAGGCCGACGATGAACATCACTGTCTGGCGCTCCCCGAAGCCGGGACGACCGATCCCGAAGCGGTCGGCAAACAAGCTGACCACGGTGAGCAGAACGCCGCAGGCAATGGTGGCGATGCGCCAGATGTTCGATAGCAACGAGGAATTCCTCCGATCAGCTGAAGGATCTTAACCGCTCAGCCGTAGAGCCCGCAGACCGTATCTCCGAGATATGCTCGGCTGAACGCCGAGTCAGAACCATCGATGTAGCAGCCTGGAGCGCCTCAGATGAGTCCCGCGACACCCCTGGTATCAAATCCCGAGCCGCACCCCGAACTGAACTCGGCGACGACGTGCCGCAATTGCCAAACGCCAACAACGGGCCGGTACTGTCCCGAGTGTGGTCAACGCCGTGCGCGTCGCATCACCTTCCGCCGGGTCTTCAACGAGGGACTCGAGCATGTGATGTCCCTCGACTCAGCCTTTCTGCGCACGGTGGTGGATCTCAGCCGACGCCCCGGCCAAGTCTGCCGCGAGTACCTCGAGGGGCAACGCAAAGCGTTCGTCAATCCGATCAAGTACACCTTTTTTATGGCGACCGTTTTTGCCCTGGTCGTCAACTTGCTCGACATCGTACCCGCCAGCATCCCGGTCGACAACAAGAGTGCCGTTCAAACGTACAAAGTCGTCGTCAGCGCCCTGGGTTACATGGCCTACCTCTACATGCTGCCGGTGGCGGCATTACAAGCCTGGCTGTTTCGTCGTCCTCGCTATGGTGTCGCCGAGTGTTATACGACCCTGCTGTTCTTCTATGGCCAGTTCCTGATCCTCGGAACCATCTTGGCCGTGGCTGGGGTCTATTCCTCCCCATACGGCATCTTGATCGTCCGTGGATTGGGGCTGCTCTACTTCTTGTGGCTGCTAGCCAGGCTCTACGACGAGACCTTCGGTTGGACCCTGGTCAAGGGTATCCTGCTCTACCTGTTCTTCAACTTCGTCAACATAGACTCGGGGTTTCTGATCGGCTTGGCGGTCGGACTCACTCTCAACGGCTGAGCAGTTCAGCCACTGCGGGAGCAAGGAATATCGAACCTTACTTCCGCAGCCGCTCTTGCCGATTTGCGGACTCGCTAGCCAATCTGCAAACGACGGACCGCGACCAGAGCCAACATCGCGATCAGCAGCATCAGCCCCCACTGACTGAGGGTTGGGATCTCGAGCGCATTTGAGATGGTGATGTCCGCCATCGCGACGTCGGCCGCTTCACCCATCACCGGCGCCCCGCCGACCCTAGCGTCGAGAATGCTGGTGACGTTGGTGAAGGTGCCATCCGGCGCGGTTGCCGGGACCTGCAACGACACCACGAAGGTGCAGCTGCCGGCCGGGCCGAGGTTACCGCCGATCAGAGTGATCACCGAGGTGCCGGAAAGATCGGAGCCGGCGCCACAGACGTCTGCGACCGGCAGGTCGAGGGCTTCCAGACCCGGGATGACGGCGTCGAGATCATCGGTGAAGGTGATATCGGTCACCGGGTTCACTGGATCCGGGTTGGAGATCGTGAACTCGAGACCGATGATACTGCCCGGTGTTGCTTCGCCGAAGAAGGCCTTCGAGAACTCGAGGAAGGCGACGGTGAGATCCGACGAGGCCGTCGGCCCGGTGACGGTGACGCCGGAGAGGTCGGCGGAGACGGCGCCCGAGGTGCTGGTGTAGGTGCCATCCGGTGCGTCCGTTGGCACCAACAGGGTCACGGTGAAGGTGCAACTGGAGCTCGGCGCCAGCATGCCACCCGCTAGGGTGAGCACCGAGGAGCCGGTGACTGTTGAGCCCATACCGCACGGATCCCCGCCATCCGGTGTGCTCGGCGGTAGGCCAACCGCCGCCAGGCCCGGCAGGGCGCTGTCGAAGTCATCCGTAAAAGTGATACCCGTAGCGGTGAACAGCCCCGACAGGTTCGAGACCGTGTACTCGAGATCCACCAGGCCGCCGGGCAGGATTGGCCCGCTGACGAACATCTTGGTCAGACCAAGCTCGCCGTTGAGCACGTTGAGGGTGTCGCTGGCGGTACCGCTGCTACCCAGGGACGAGGTCAGGGGTCCAGAGGTGTTGACGTAGGCACCCGGCGACGCGGCCGTCACGTCAACGGTGATCGTGCAACTCGCCATCGTGGTCACCGTACCGCCGGTGTAGGTCACGCTGCCGCTACCCG
>JAJCXQ010000930.1 GCA_029263355.1 Acidobacteriota bacterium
GTTCTGCTCGTCGAAGACGACGAGTTCGATGTCGCGGTATTCAACCGTGCCTTCCACAAGAGCGACATCCCTTGTGAGGTGGTCAGGTGTCGCCGTGGCGAAGAGGTGCTCGACGGCCTCCGTGACGCCGAGCTTTGTATCGACCTATTGGTCGCCGATCATCAACTACCTGGGATTCCAGGCTACGACCTGTGTGTGAAGTTGCTGGAAGAGAGCCCCCCCTTCGCGATCGTGTTGTTGACCGGGGGGGGTTCGGAGCAGATGGCCATCCGTGCTCTACGCGCTGGTATCCACGAGTACATCGTCAAAGACTCGTCACGGGAATATCTGGAGCTTTTGCCGTTGGTATTGCCTCGCGTCGCTCGCCGCCAACGCGACCGCCGAGCTCGCACCCAGCGCACTCGCCGCTCCACCATCAAGCTCGAGCTAAAAACTCCAGAGCGTGCCGGCGTCGACCAATTCCAGCTCGAAGACTGCGCCGCCCTGGCGCTGCAGCGCGGCGGTGAGGTTTGGCTCGACACTCTCGAAGCGCGCCAGCCGATGCTCCACTTCACGCTGCCACTAGCAGCCTCGGAAGTTGACGCTTGGACCCCTTACGGCGGCCAGATGAGCCTCGATGGAGGCTCAATCGCGCTCTGCGGCGACTCTGAGGGAAACGCGTCGACAGCTGATTCCAGCAACCCATCGCCGAAACACCGGCGAGTGCCGTACGTGCTGATTGTTCACCCAAATCCGATCGTCAGCTTTGTCATTCGCCAAGCCCTCAATCGCTTGGGTTATCGCTACGTTACCGTCGTCAACGGAGAGAAGGCGCTCGAAGCGCTGGAACGTGAGTCCTTCGACATCGTTCTCATCGCGGTCCACATGCCGGGCCTCGACGGCGCCGCGGCAACCCGTCAGATCCGCCGCAGCACAGACGACACCGTGCGTTCGATACCGATCGTCGCGATCGCTGTTGACGATGACGATATCGCGGCTTGCCGGGAAGCCGGCATGGACGAGTTTGTCCCACGCAAAGTCAGTTTCGCGACCCTGCGGATCGCACTCGAAAGAGTGGCGTCTAACTAGGTCGCATCCAGAAACAGCGTTTTCGAGTCAGCCAGGTCGAGTGTGTGGTGCGAGCACAGCCGAGGATGTCTGAGCTGACTGGATCAGTACATTGGTTAAACCATTGATTAAAGAGGCTTTATGATTCTTGGTATCGGACGTGCGAGTCACGCAGGCTGAGCGCAGCCCACAACATTCGACCGGTCAGTGGGCGTTATCGGATGGGATCTAACTAACTGACGTAAACCAATAGGCGCTGGCCGGGGCGGATCAATGTGCGAGATCCGAGGCCGTTGGCAGTCAACACGTCCTGGACTGAAACACCAAAACGACGTGCGATCCTGGCGACCGAATCGCCACGACGGACCTGGTAGCGTTCGACTCGTATACTCCGCGACGGATGGATTACCAGCTTCTGGCCAACCTGCAGCGTGCTGCGACCCAGATTGTTCCAGGACATGATGTCGCGATAGCGGACCGAGAAGATATCGGCGATAGCGCGCAGGTTGTTGCCACGCTTCACCGTGTAGACAACCCGCGGACGAGAGCCCTCTTTCGGATGGATGACAAGCTTCTGGCCAACCCGAAGTCGATAGGGCCGCCCCAGTCCATTCCACGATGCAACGTCGCTGAAACGAACCCCGAAACGCTCTCCGATCTCACTCAGAGTATCGCCCGAGCGCACCACGTATTCGACGCTGCTCGCAGACCGAGATGCGCTCCCCCAGCTGCTCTCAGTCGACGAAACATCTGCCCGACGCGATCGCGGTGCGGCCTCGGCAGACTGACCGGAACCTGTCGATCTGCTGCCGGGCACCACCATCGAGGCTAAACGCTCGCCGCTACCTTTTGGCACGTAAAGTGGAAAATTGCGCGCCGGGGTCGCGGTGGCGGTCGACGCCATATCGGTATTGGCGGTCCGCAGCTCAGCGACTGTGATGCCAGCTTGCCGAGCGATGCGCGACAGGCTGGTGACGGCGGGTATCGTCACGACATCGTACTGTTGACGAACCTCCTTCAAGGACGGCAGCTCAAAACCGAAACGTCGGGCGTCGGCACTGATCACCGCAGCCGCCATGATCCGCGGCACGTACTCCCGAGTCTCACGCGCCAGGCAGCCCCGAATCTCCCAGAAACTGCGCTTCTGGAAAGGGTCTTCGAGCTTGCGCAAACAACGCTGGATGCGTGATTCTCCAGCATTATAAGCGGCGGTGGCGAGCAAGAAAGAACGTGAGCCGAAGATACCGATCAAGTCGAGCAGATATTCTGAAGCCGCCTCGGTCGCCATTTGCACGTCGTAAAAATCGTTCACTTGGCGCAGGCCGTAGCGGCGGCCAGTGGAGGGAATGAACTGCCACAAGCCGCGGGCGTTGGCATGGCTCTTGGCCCGCGGATTGAAACCACTTTCGACCAACGCCATAAAAGCTAATTCGATCGGAATGTTGCGCGACGTGAACACCGCATCGATCGTCGGCATGTATTTGTGCATGCGACCATAGGAGCGCTCGAAGAATTCCCGCTGATTACCGCGATAGAACTCGACATAACGCTGAACCTCGTCGACGAAGGTTTCGAAGTAGATGTCCTTGGGAGTTGGCGCATCGAAAGCTCGCAGGATGCGCCGTACTTCACGCTCGATGAGCTCCCGCTCTTCGAGGTCCGCCGCCGGCCGCGATTCGAGCTCTAGGATCTCGGCAACCGCCTCGAGGTCGTGATGGCGCAACTCATCGTCGAGCGCACCCTGTAGTAGTGACATCCCCTGCTTCTGCATCGCGTCCGGCAAGTTGGCCTGCAACAACATGATTTGGGCATCATTGAGGCTGCGACGGGCGGCTTCATGATCGCCCGCGTCGTAGTGTTGCAAGCCTTCCTTCGCCCAGGTGAGTGCTTGTTCCAAGGCCAGGCGGGTCGAGATCGTCTCCTCGGGCCCCTCCAGGGGCTCCCCCAGGCCGGCTTCGATGACCGCCACACTGGCCGACGCCCGAAGATCCTGCTCCTGTATCTGCTCCTGTATCTGCTCCTGTACTCTGGCCGCAGCCGGCTCCAAAACCGAAGTCGGTGACGGGGTCGGTAGACTGAAATCCGGCGACGCATCCGGATCAACCGGAACCGATCGCACCGAGGAATTGACTTGCGCCGACGCGCAGCCCCCGAGCCACCCCACCAGGCCGACCGCCACGAGACTCCACAGGCTTCTTCTTGCGATGAGGTGCATCATTCCAACTCCTTGATCAACGATGAGCTACGGCTTCGCTCGGTGTCCACCCTTTGAATACGTACCAGCTCTCGAAGAGTTGAGGGCAAGCCTGCAGCCTGCTCTACTCCATTGCCTCGATCAGCGGCCATTCTTCGTCCTCTGGCTGAAACACGAGGGCCCCTACACAGCCCGGGCCGGTGTGGGTTCCAACCACTGGCCCAATATCGGTCAAAATCATCTCTCGCACGTCGAATCGCTGCTCGATCAAGGACCGCAGACGATCGGCCCACACTGGCGCGCGGGCATGAGCTACAGCGGCGATGATCGGTCGTTTGGGATCCACAGTCTTGGCAAGTAAGTCGACAATTCGAGGTTGCACCTGACGGCCGCCTCGTACCCGATCGATCGCCGTGACCTCACCGTGGGCGACGCCGAGGATCGGCTTGATACCCAACAGCTTGCCGACCGTCGCCCGCGCCTTGCCGATCCGCCCGCCTTTGACCAGATAATCGAACGTGTCGACCGCGAATAACATGTGCAGCCGTGGCGCCATCATCCGCAACCGCTGGGCAATCGTGGAGACCGCGAGTCCGCGCTGTGCCATGCGCGCCGCAAAAAGTGCTTGCAGCCCCATCCCAATGCTGACGGTCTGCGAGTCAACCACCTCGAGAGCAATATCCTGGCGTTCTGGCGGCAGATGGTCGAAGGAACGGCTGCCTCGCATCGCTGCTGCTCGAGCATGGTTCACCGTCTCAGACATCTTGCCCGAGATGTGCACCGAGATGATGTCCTGCTCGGCGATCAGATGGTAGTAGTTCTCGAAGAACTCTGGCTCCGGAGGCGGCTCGGTCTGCGGGTGATCGTCGTTCGACTCGAGCCACTGATAAAAGTCCCGCGGCTTGATGTCGATGCCGTCTCGCAAAGAATCCTTTCCAAAGACGACCGCCAGCGGCACCACCAGAATGTCGTGTTGACGCACCAACTCCGGCGGCAGATCGGCGGTCGAGTCGGTGACCACGGCGACCGCGACACGCGGACGGTCGAGACGCACCCAGCCACGCTCCTGCAGACTACGCAGCATCTGGATGATCCGACCATCGGTCGCCGGTAACGTATCGAGTAAATCACTCAGCGAGCTACAACCCTCGATCATCTCGAGCAACGTCGTCTGCAACTGTGATGGCGCCTCGCCGCCGGGTGGCGCCAAGATCCGAACTTTGGAACGCGGATCGGGCTGCTCCACTTGCAGCTCTTCAATCGCCTGCAGAACCAGTTCCGGTACTGCCATTTCGATCTCGTTGGCGAGTCCTGTCGAGCCGATATAGATATGAAAGGGACCCGTCACCTGGCCGCTCAAACGGCAAAAGGCTTTGACTCCGCGCGACCGCCCAGCTTGCGCCGCCACCACGTCGCCATCTTCGAGCATGATCGCTCCGCCCGCGATCTCGAGGCGGCCGCTGGCGCGACAACGATGCAGGGCTCGAACCAATTCGAGAAGCGGTTTCAGCGACAGCTCGCCGACCAAGGATTTGAGCTCGGTATCCGCCTCGACACCCATCTCGCGACCGGTCAGAACCAACCGAATACGTCGGGTTAGCTCGTCGTGGGATAGCCCCTTGGCGGACAGAAACAAGATGTCCTCTGGAACCTCGGCTTCGTCACCGGCCTTACCGAGCAAAACCAGGGTCCGTTTGACCGCGGGATCGCGCACCGCAAAGCTGTCGAAAACCTCACCTTGGCCGAAACCCATGAGTCCCGCCGGCGCCACAATCACACTCGGCCCGAGGCCGCGCGCAAATTTCATGCCCTCGGCCGAGGTCATCGCCGGCACCGCTTCATAGCCAGTCGCAGCAAGTCCCTGGCTCAAGGCGCGCCGCCGCGTGTCATCCGGATCCACGATCAGAACCGCTGGTCGCATACGCCTCCTTGTCCGGGTCGTCGAATGTGTCGCATTGAGAAACGCGTGGCAATGGGCTAACGCGTAGCAATGGATACTGTCGAAGGTCGCCAAGCCCCAAGGGCGCACCCAGTTCGCCTGTGGCAACGAAAGTATAGCTGACAGCCCGTCAGCAGGTTCTGACGCCGCCGAATATGCGTTAGGACCCTATTGCGCTTTGAAGACCTATTGAGCTTTGAAGACCTATCGCGCTTTGAAGACCTATCGCGCGCTTGGAGACTTATTGCGCTTGCGGGTAAGTACCCAGCAATCGCAGCTCGCCGGTCAACTCGCGAATCTTGTCCAGGGCAGCGACCATCTCAGCTGAATCCGCGTGCGCCAGCACATCAATATAAAAACGATACTTCCAGGCATCGGTGGGTATCGGCCGCGATTCGAGCTTGGTCACTTGGATGTTGCGCTGTCCGAACTCCATCAGGACTTGGCCGAGATGCCCGGCATGGTGATCGATAGCCATCACCATGGAAGTTTTGCACACCGCATCAGCCGGGCAAGGCACCGACTCGATCGCCACTTCCACGAAACGCGTCGCGTTGCCGGCTTGCATTTGGATCCCTTGTCGCAACACTTGCAGCCCCAGCATCTCGGCTGCCGACTGGCTGGCGATCGCGGCTCGACTCTTGTCTTTCGCTTCGGCGACCTTACGCGCGGCACCCGCAGTATCGAACTCTGCTTCGGTAACCACCTGTGGCAAACTAAGTAGGAACTCCTCACACTGCTTCAACGCCTGCGGATGCGAGCTCACCTGGCGCAGGTCTTCCAATTTGGCGCCCGGTACGGCCAGCAGACAATGCTCAACTTGGCTGATCACCTCGGCAGTCACCGTCAAGCGCCCTTCAGCCAATTCGTCGTAGGTTTCGTTGATGCTGCCGGCAGTCGAGTTTTCGATCGGCAGCAACGCGACATCGGCGGTGCCGGCACGCACAGCGTCGGTGGCCTGTCGCACCGTCGAGCAACCGGTTAATAACACGCCGCCACTGCGCTTGGCATAACGCCGCTGCGACGTCAGATGGCTGTACGAACCTTCCACACCCTGGTAAGCGACCCGCAAAGGAGTGGTATCGAGACTCTGGACATGTGCCTGCTGATGCGAGATCGACATCTCCATGATCAGGCGGTACAAACGCTCGATCACGTGGGCGTCGAGCCCAAGATCAACCGCCGCCCCACGCACTCGTTGCAACACTTGTTCCTCACGGAGCTGATCGCGAAATGGAAACGCCGCTCTGAGTTTCGCGGTGGCGACCTGCTCCACCAGCTCCATGCGCCGCTTGATCTGCTTCATCAACTCACGATCAATCGATTCGATCGATTCGCGTAAGGTCTGGAGGTCAGGTCCGGTCAACATAATGGTGGCGTATTATGATGCGAGGAAAGTTCATGTCAAACTGTAGTTACGCTTGTTGCACAGTTTTCGTCCCACTGGATGAACCCTTCGAGAGCAAGAGTTTTTGCCCTTCGTCTCGACTGGACCTTCATAACAAGCTGAATAGCCTAAGTTGATGCTGAACCCTATGATTCGGATTGTTGCCAATACTAGCGATCTCAAACGTAACGATCTCAGACGTGATGACTCAATGCATCGGTTGGAATCTGTGGGCCTGTCCTCTGTGGGCCTGGAGCGTTTGTGAGTGATGCGATGAGTCGCTGGCCAAGCCGGGCCCTGTTCCTCGCCATCTCGATGGCGCTGCCGCTAGCTTGTGGCGGCAACCAGCCACCGACGATCGAAGAGAGTGAGCTCGAAGCCCGGCCGCGCTTCGTGGTTGGCGTCGACCGCGAGTTTCCGCCCTACAGTTTCGTCGATGCCGATGGACACCTCGCGGGCTTCAGCGTCGATCTGACGTCCGCCGTTGCGGAGCTGATGGGCTTCGATATCGAGCTGCGAGCCGGGACCTACGAAGAGATCGTCGCGGCGCTCGAAACAGGGGATATCGACATCATTCCCCACCTCTCGGCTTCCGAGGATCTCGAGGCGAAGTTTGAGTTCACCTTGCCTCACACCGAAGCGAGTGACGCCATCTTCCTACGCCAGGATACAACCGGTGTGGTCACCGAAGCCCACCTTCGCGACTGCCCAACGTTGGTGTGGCAGCAGGAGGTCGTACAGGACTTCGTACAGCGTACGCTGACCGGCAAGATCCTGGCCGAAAGCTCGATCTCCGAAACCCTGCGACGATTGGCGGCTGGTGAAGGAGACTGTGCCCTGGTGCCACATCTAACCGGGCTACAACTGGTACAGGATCTCAGACTATCCAATCTGCGTATCGGGCCGTCGATCCAGAGTTATACCCGCAGCCTGAGCTTCGCGGTACGTCGCGGCGAGGCCGAATTGCTCGAGCGCCTCGAGGACGGCTTGACTCTGGTGACGACGACCCAGCGCTACCCCGAGCTCTACAACACCTGGTTCGGCGTCCAGGACAAGGGGATCCCGACCGAAGTCCTGATCACCTGGCTTTTGTGGATCACTCTACCGCTATTGGCCATCGTGCTGCTGGCGATCGGCTGGTTCTGGTCACTTCGCAACACCGTCGCGCGGCGGACCGAGAAGCTGCGAGAGAGCGAAGAGCGTCTTCAGGGTATTCTCGACAACGCCCCGATGATGGTCTACATGAAAGACTCCGAAGGGCACTACCTGCTGGTGAATCGTCAGTTCGAGAATCTGGTCGGACAGCAACGCCATCAGGTTCAAGACGCTACCGACAGCAAATTCTTCGCACCCTCGCAAGTCGCCGAATTGCGAGCCAACGACTCTCGAGTGCTCGAGACCGGCGAAATCGATCGTTGTGAGGAGGTTTTCCCGACCGGTGATGGCCCCCGGACCTTCCACTCCGTACGTTTTCCTCTGCACGACGATGACGACAATATCTACGCTGTTTGCGCCATCTCTGCCGACGTCACGGACCAGAAGCAAGCCGAATTCGAGAAAGAAAAGCTCGAGGCGCAGATCCAACAAGCGCAAAAACTAGAAAGTTTGGGAGTGCTGGCGGGCGGCATCGCCCACGATTTCAACAATTTATTGATGGGCATCCTCGGCAACACGGGTTTGGCGTTGCTCGACCTCGACCCGGACTCGCCGGTACGGGCTCGTCTGCGGGACGTCGAAAGCACCAGCCGGCGAGCCGCCGATCTTTGCCGACAGATGCTCGCCTATTCGGGCAAAGGTAAATTCATCGTGCAACCGCTCGACATCTCACAATTGGTGATCGATATGACCCAATTACTCGAGGTCTCGATCTCCAAGAAAGCCCAGCTCGAACGCGACTTCGGCATCAATCTACCCGCCTTCGAGGCGGATGCAACCCAAATCCGGCAAGTGGTGATGAACTTGATCACCAACGCTTCGGAAGCGCTCAATGAACACAGCGGAACGATCACCGTCCGCACCGGCGTCATGGATTGTGACGAAGAATACCTGACCCAAACCTACCTCGCCGAGCAACTCGCCGCCGGCACCTATGTGTATCTCGAAGTTCGCGATACCGGCGCCGGTATGGACAGCGAAACACGTGAGCGGATCTTCGATCCTTTCTTCAGTACCAAGTTCGCCGGCCGAGGGCTGGGACTGGCCGCCACCTTGGGTATCGTGCGCGGACACCGCGGAGCACTCGTGGTCGAAAGCGAAAGCGGCAAAGGAACCGTATTCCGGGTCTTGTTTCCAGCCAGTGAAAAGCCCCTACTCGAGCCCGTCGCGGAGACCGCGACGGCAAACCAACAGAAGGCTGCGAGCGACGGCACCATCCTGGTGGTCGATGACGAGGAGATGGTAGTGACCATCGCCCGTCGAGTGCTGGAGCTCGCTGGCTACGATGTGCTGACCGCCGCTGACGGCGAGGAAGGCTACGAGGTTTTTCAACGCCACGCACCCGACATCTCGCTCGTCTTGCTCGATGTCACCATGCCACGGATGGACGGCGACGAGACCTTCCGTAAGATGCGAGAGCTACGAGGCGACGTCCGGGTTCTCTTGACCAGCGGCTACAATGAACGCGAAGCTACCCATCAACTCGCGGGGCGGGGATTGGCCGGATTCATTCAGAAACCCTACGCACCTGCCGCGCTGTTGCAAAAAGTCCGGGAGGTCATGGACCAATGTCCCACCTGACGCACATCCCCAATCTTCCGCGACCCCAGCCCGTGCCGGCCGCGACTGCTAGATTTGTCCAGAGTCGACGCCGGAAGCCCTCACAGGACATCAAGCCATGACCGAACCCGCTTTGAATCTCGAAGAACGAGAGCGTTCCCAAAGAGTGGTTGTGCTGGCCTTGACGACAATCTTGGCGGCGTTCGCGATCTGGTGTGTTCTGTTGTTCTGGCGAGCCCATACGTTGCGCTCCGATCTGGAGTCTCAGCTGGCTTCGATCGAAGACGCTCGACGGCTGCACGGTGAGCTCGATCGACTGCGCTCGGATGGCGCCGAATCAGACCGGGGCCGCAATCATGAATTCATGCTCGAGACCACCGATCGCCTCTTACAACAACGTGAGGATCCTGAGCTGCTGGTCGCGGTTCAGAGCTTGAGCGGCGCGCTCCAGCAACTGCACGAACGCCTGACACGAGACAGCACGCCGGATGAAGTCTGGGAAGCGGCGGTGACCGCTCGCAGTGCGGTCGCCGCTGTCGAGGGCCGAATCCAGGGACAGATCACCGACCGGCACAACAGCTTGGGAAGCCTCTGGGCGGGAGTTTATGCACTGATTGCCGCTTCGCTATTGCTCGCCGGCTCCAACCTCGGCCTGCTACGCCTAGCCCATCGACGACGCCGCGATCTCGAACTTGCCCACCGCGAAGCATTGAAGCAGGCGACTCAGGATCCGCTCACCAAAGTCTGGAACCGTGATGCGATCCTCAGACTCTTGCGCCGTGAAATCGCCCGCGCCGAGCGTCAAAAATCGCCGCTCGGCGTCATCCTCGTCGACATCGACGACTTCCAACAAACCAACGTGATGCTTGGCCAAGATCAGGGAGATTTCATCCTGGAGCAGCTCGCCGAGCGCCTGGGCACCTTTGTGCGCCCCTACGACACCATGGGCCGATTCGGTGGCGACGCCTTCCTGATCGTTTTGCCGGTATGCGACGATACCGCCACCGGCAACGTCGCCGACCGCCTGCGAGAGGCGGTCAACGAGCACGACGTCAAACATGCCTTGGGACGGGTGCGGATCACTATCAGTCTGGCCTACGCCAACGTCGAAGATCCAGAAGAAGCTGATGCAGACTTATTGATCCATCGGCTGCAACAGCGGGTCTCGGCACTTCAGGCCGAGACCCCCGGCAATGTCGCCCGGTTGGGCGAATAGCTCCTGCGTAACCAGGTCCCAGGCGACTCGAAGGATCGAGGTTAGTGATCGTGCTTAGAACTTGACGATCTCGATCAGCTCGACATCGAACACCAACATGCCCGCCGGCGCACCGGCCTGCCCCTTGTAGGCAAGCTTCTGGGGAATCCAAAAGCGACGCTTCTCGCCTTCCACCATCAGCTGCACGCCTTCGGTCCAACCAGGGATCACCCGGTTCAGCGGGAAACTCGTCGGTTCGCCACGGGTCACTGAGCTGTCGAACATCTTGCCATCCGTCGTCCAGCCAGAGTAGTGAACCTTGACCGTGCTCGACGCCTTCGGATTACGCTCACCCGAGCCCGCAGTCAACACTCTCGACGCCAAACCCGACTTGGTCACGTCCACACCTTCCGGCGGCGCGGCGACATCGGTTGGCACCGCAGGCGGCTTGGGGGCAACTTCGATCTCGAACAGCTCGACATCGAACACCAACATGCCAGCTGGGCGGCCCGGGCGCCCGCCGTAGGCCAGATTCTCGGGGATCCAGAAACGACGTTTCTCACCGACGACCATCAACTGCAGGCCTTCGGTCCAACCAGCGATGACCCGGTTCAACGGGAAACTCGACTGCTTGTCGCGTACTACTGAGCTGTCGAACATCTTGCCGTCGGTGGTCCAGCCGGTGTAGTGCACGGTGACTTTGTCAGCCGCCGCCGGATGCTCGGTCCCGGTGCCCGGACTCAAGACCTTGGAGGCGAGCCCCGACTCAGAGACTTCCGCATCTGCCGGTGCTGCCGCAACATCGGTTGGCGCCGGGATGTCCACGGCCATGGCCATTCCGACGCTGCTGAGGGTTAACAGGAGGTTCATGACTAAAACTTTCTTCAGGAGTTTATTCATAATGGTGTAACGGTATCCCGTTCTTTTCAGGCTGACAACTCTTCAGCCATGCTTCCGACGAGCTCAGCACCCCAGACCTACTCAACCTTCAGACCGGCACCGTCTTCAGACCGGCACAGCGCGCTAGCCCCAGGTCAAGCTGTGGTACCAGCTTCGGCCAGCGAAAGCCGGAGACCGCCTTGACACCCCGATCGGGATGTCCCCGCCAAAGATCGTCGTCATCGAGCCGTTGTGCCAAATCCGCCAGGCGAGCCACCAAATCGTCGACGCTGCCGTCGTAGAAGAAGTCGCTACGCACCGTCGGATCGATCGCTGACAAGAGCTCTGGGTAAGCTAGCCGCTGAGGCAACAGTGGATAACATCCAGCTGCCACCGCCTCCGCGGCGCCGACACCGAAGAACTCGTGCCGTGCCGTCGACACGATGACGTCGGCTGCACTCAGCGCTGCCAAATAGGCTTCACGGTCCGGCTGGTACCCCCAATGATCAATCTCTTCAGCGAAACGCTCGCCGGCGACGGCGAAGACCTCGGGGACACGCCGAAAGCTCTCACCGAGGACGCTGATCCGGAATGGCACTTCGAGGGACCGCAGCCCCTCGAGGGCCGCGAAGAAGTCCTCGGGGCCTTTGTCGAATTCCCAGCGTGCGGCCCACACGATGCGGAGTGGCCCCGGCTGACGAGGCGGGCGCTCGGCGACCTCGCCGATCCCCTGGGGATAAATCCACGAGCGCGACCGGATCTGCTCGACAGCGTCGAAGGGCTGGAAGTCCGGCATCCGCTTGAGCATCCGGGGAACCGCCGCCAACCATTCGTCGCGGTGAAAGGCTGAGTTGAACCAAACCTCGCCAGCAGCCATGGCGGTGGTGAGATTGGTGAGGGCGAAGTGAATGTCGCGCTCCTTTTCGACCTGCACCGGATAGGTCAGCTGGTTCTCGTGAAAGTAGGCCACCGTCGGCAAACGATGGACTTTAGACGGCACCAGCCCCCTCAGGGTCGCCAAATCCAGCATGTCCGAACAAAACACCACATCCCAGTCCTCCCCCGCAGTCACGCACTCGGTGATCCGCTCGGCGAACGTTATCGCCCCGTGACGCATCCGCCACTTCCACTTGAAGGGCGGCAGGGTTAGCAGCGTCCATTGGTGTCGACTATTGGCGATCCAGGGATCGAGAAACGCACGGTGACTGCCACCGTAATAGGGCTCGAGTGCAAGAACACGCATCCACCTATCTTCTCGCATTCGACCCCGATGCTGCGGCTGAACACAGAAATGACCCCGGCGGCTCCCCGCCGGGGTCAAATCAAGGCTCAGACTTACACTGAGGTATCTACAAAGCAACCTCAACCCGTTTCGAGAACATGTGCCCCGACGTCGGGTCATAAAGCGAGATCAGCAGCCGGTGAGGTTGTCGGCGCAGCTTGAGCTGAGTCTCGAGGACTGCCACTTCGCCAGCGGTGTGGCCAGCCGTACCACTGCTGGTGAGGATAATCGGCACGACCGAGACATCGGCGCGGTCACCGTCATCATCGGTTGCCGCGACCCGGATCTCGAGCTCGGCGGCAGCGGCGTCACCCATTCCGAGTAGGGTGATGGAGTCGAGAGGAATCTCGAGACGCACCGGCAGCAAGACCTTCTTATAGCCAACCCCTGTGGGCTCGCCAAAGCTCACCGCCAGCGCCTGGTCGCCGAGCAACGGCAAGTCGAAGAGCTGCGCGCTCTCCACCAACATCGTGACTTCACTCTCGCGGGACAAGTCGGAGAAGCCTTCACGCGTCCGTACTTTCAACCCTTTGCGCCGGACCTTGATCTTGATGTCGCGGTTGGCGTCGTCTTCTTTCCAATCCGGCGCGAAGCCCAGCCAGTAGTAGGAGCGGGTGTCCTCGACGACGCGCTCGAGAGCCGTGAAGCGAGCGCCATCGAGCAGAGCTCGACCACCGGTAGCCGCCGCCAGCTCGGTGAGACTGTCTTCTTCGAGCTGCTCACGATTGGAGTTCTGCTCAGCCAACAAGGTCGATTCGAGCACGTTGCCAAGCTCCGCACTGCCAAAACCGGTGTTCTCGACGCCGTTGATATCTACCGGATAAAGGGTGTAGCCAAGGCGATTGGCGGTCTCTCCCAACGATGCGAAGGGTTGCCACTCGTTCAGACTGCCATCGTCCAGCACGGGCTCGAAGGTACCTGCGACCCAGCTCGAGATCGAAGATGGCCAGCCCCCCGACAGCAGCAGCATAACTTTGCGACCCTCGGGACGGGCGAAGGCGCGCAAGGCCGAGGTGGCGGCATCGGCGACTTGATCAACCTGCGACGCAACCTCACGGGCACGTTGCCGCTCGAGCTCGTCGAGGGTCAACAAGCCGGTACGACGGCCAAGGAAAGCGGTCGACGCAAATCGCGTCCCACGGAAGCTTCGGCCCCGGAAACGCTCGGTGGAATCGAATTGCCGTTGCTCACTGAGCCGTTGCAGGCCGTAGGCGCGACGTTTGGTCGCGGTATCGAGCGCTGCTCCGAGCTCGGCCAGGGAGCGGGTCCAGCTCGACAGCAGCTCAACCTCTTCACCGTCGTAAGCCACAATCGCCATGCGGTCGTCGGCGCCCAACAGCGGTAGCTGTTCGGCGAGCTCACTGAGGACTCGGTTACGGTACGACGGGATGGCGAAGAAGTCGTCGATGAAAACCAGGTATTTGGTCCCCACCGCTTCACCAGGCTCGAGAGCCGGCACCGCAAAGGCATCCTCCGACTCTCCGCCGGCCACCGCCCAACCTTCGCGGACTTCACTGAAGTACTCGACCGGCACGGTCTCGCCGTCGACTTGAAGTTCGAAGTCTTCCAGCTCGAGGCCCTTGACGCGCTCCCCCCGATCGGTGACGACCACTTCGAGGTTGATCACTCGAACATCGACGATTTCACCGAAGCTCGGCGCCTGTTCAGGTGTGGACTGTGCTAGAGCGGGCAGCGACAAGAGGACGATGGCGAGCCAACTAATCGCTCGGAAAATAGTCTTATGGGTATTCATTTGTTTTCTCCAGGGTGTCGAGTCTGGGGACTCGTGATCTGCAAGTTCTCGCCACCCGATGCGTGGCTTGCCCGGATAACTAGCAAGCGTCGTGCCAGGCTTTCATATCTTTTATTTTCAACAACTTGAGCCAACCACATAATCTTCTCCGACTCTCGATTCTCAGACGGTGTCCTCTCTGAGGGACACTGCGATGGAAGCAGTGGACTCGCTCCCTCGATCGCTCCAATCACCCCCGGAGTGGACGATCCAGCCTGTGTTAGAATCCGTGGCCTCAAAGCATCAAACGTGTGCGCGGATCGCGAATCTGGTAGCCAGAGAGCTTGCTGAACATCGATCACCGTCAAAGGGATGAGCAAGAACTGCTTGGCCACCGCTGACCCAAGGAGACATGCGATGGCTCGCCTGAGCAAACTCGTCGGTTTCGGGCTGATAGTGGCCCTGATGTTGAGCAACGGCCCGGTGGTCGCCCAGGACACCGAAGACCCAGCCGAACCTGAAGGCGGCGAAGTCAGCGACGTCATCGTGGTTACCGCATCACGCACCGAGCAGCGACTGCAAGAGGTCCCGGTCGCAATGACGGTGATCAGTGCCGAGCAGCTCGCCACCATGCCGGCGGACGACTATGGCGACGTGCTGCGTAACGTCCCCGGTCTCAACGTCACCCAGATCAGCGCCCGCGACATCCAGATCAACACCCGCAAGGCCAGTGGCAGCCTGTCTACGGACCAACTGGTATTGCTCGATGGCCGAACGGTCTACCTCGATTTTTTCGGCTTCGTGATGTGGGACTTGCTGCCGCTCAACTTCAACGAGATCGCCCAGATTGAAGTGGTGCGCGGTCCGGGGAGCGCGGTATGGGGCGCCAACGCTCTCGGCGGCGTGATCAATCTGATCACCAAATCACCTTGGGAAGCGGCGGGCACCAGCGTCCAGTTGGGAGTCGGCGACTTGTCGACCGCCCATGCCAGCCTGACCCACGCCGCTGGAGGTGAAAAGGTCGGCTACAAGATCTCCGCCAGCTACTTCGAGCAAGACGCCTACGATCGACCGACCGGGATCATCCAAGGCACCGAGATCACCAACCCGCCGGGGACACCGTATCCCGCCCTCGCCAACGAAGGCACCGCCCAGCCGAAACTCGATCTGCGGGTGGACTACAACCAGAGCCTCGACACCACGTGGTCCTTCTCCGCCGGTTATGCCGGCACCGACGGCATCGTCCACTCGGGGATTGGCCCGTTCGACGTCGACTCGAGCTCGAACTTGAGCTACGCCAAAGTGAGCTGGGCCAAGAAAGCCATGACGGTGAACTTCTTCGCCAACTTGCTCGACGGCGAAGCCACCAACCTGCTCACTCGGGACCTCGCTGGCCAGCCCATAGTGCTGGGATTCAAGAGCGACACCTTCAACCTAGATTTCGCCAACACCCACGTCCTCGGTGGTGATCGCCACATCGTCACCTACGGCGCCACCGCCCGAACCACCGACTTCGACCTGTCGATCGCTCCACTAGGTGAGAAACGCGAAGAGCTGGGCATCTTTTTTCAAGATGAGATCAGTTTGGGGGACAAATTCCGCTGGTTGATCGGCGCTCGCGTCGACGACATCGACTCCCTCGATTCTGAGGTGGTGTCACCGCGCACCAGCTTGATGTTTGCGCCGTCGCCGAATCACAACTTCCGCATCTCCTACAACGAGGCCTTCCGCGCCGGGTCGGTGGTCGAGAATTTCCTCGGCATCGACATCGTCAACCAAGTCCTGCTGCCGCCGATTCCCCCCTTCCTGCTGGCGCCGTCGCTCTTCACCTTCCCCACCGCCACCATGGGTAACCCAACCCTGGTGGAAGAGAGCCTCGAAGCTTACGAAGTCGGCTACGTCGGCACCTACGCCGACAATAAAGTGACGGTCACCGCCGCCATTTATCGCAACGAGCTGATCGACGGCATCGATTTTTACAATTCCGAGTCCTACGACTCTTTCAACCCGCCGCCGGGTTGGCCGATTCCACCGCTCATCCCGACGCCGTTTGGCTTGATCGAGACGGTGCCGAGAGACACCTTCCCGTCGGTGTTCACCTACCGCAACATCGGCAGTCAGATCAACGAGGGTTTTGAGCTCTCCTTCGACTATCGGCCGACCAACGAGTGGCATCTTGGTGTCAACTACTCTTTCCAGGAAGAGCCCGAGGTCACCGGCATCGACCCCACCGAGGTTAACACCCCGCCGGAGAGCCGTTTCAACCTCGCCTTGGCCTACAGCGGCGATCGTTACTTCGCCGACCTCAACGTCAACTATGTCGACAGCGCCCGCTGGACCGACGTTCTCGACGCCCGCTTCCACGGCACCACCGACGCCTACACCATGACCAACATGTCTCTAGGCGTGCGGCTGCGCAACGATCAGGTTACCTTGTCCGTCATCGGCACCAACATCCTCGATGAGACGATCTTGCAGCACATCTTCGGCGACATCATTTCGCGCAAGGTCACCGGTCAGGTTGCGTTCAAGTTCTAGTCCTCACGGACAGCGGACAGCGACTAAGACAAAGGCCGGCGCTTGCGCCGGCCTTGAGTCGCTCCAGTTACTTGGTCGCTGCGAACTGGGCAGCGCCTTCCGGCTCGTTCGTCAGCTGCGGCTCCTCCTCCATAGCATCAGCGTCAGCCCTGGTAGGGCATACTGGTTCACTTTCAGGCTGATAACGCCAGCTCTGAGAACCGGACCCGGTGCCGTCGTAGTCGATCAGGAAATCCGGGTCGACGAACCGTTTGTTGGAGAAAGGCGGATCGTCGAGTCCACTGATCTCGCGGATTTTGCCCTGGTTGCGGGGCACATACATGAACTTCAGGGTCCTTGGGTTTTTCCCAATGTTTGTGCTCGGTCTACCGCATCCTCTCGGACAAGGAATCGTGATCGTTGGGACTTGTCCATTTGACATGATTTTACCTCCTCTGTAAATCGGTCCAATGATTCCTTCGACAATGCGAAATCATACACAACTCGATATCACCGGTCGCCTAGGCGATACTCGCCAGATCGAATCGTTTCGATCTTCTGCACGACCGCCTTGGTTTCTTCGCCGCGATCGAGGTGACGCAGTGTCTGCGACCAAGGCTCGAGGAAGTCCAAGTCCATGGAGCCGCGAGCGAAGGGCTCGATGACTTCGGCAGCCCGCTGCCAGGCGCTCTTGGCAGCGTCGGTCTGCCCCAGAGCCGTCAAGGCTTGAGCTTGCATAATGTAGCTGTTGCTGAGCCAGCGGTGGCTCTGGCGATCTCTTGGGCTTTTCTCGATCAACGGCTCGAGACGATCGATCGCCATCTCCGCGTTCTCTCGTGCACCCGCGGCATCTCCCTTTGCTGCCAAAACTTCACCGACGCTGAGGTGTCCCCTCGCGAGGTCGCGCTGCCACCCGGTTTTGGTCTCGTCCACCGCGACCAGACTCACAAAGATCTCCAAGGTCTGTTGAACATGGTCCAAAGCCTCGTCTAGCTGATGGCGCGCTTTGAGGTCGAGCCCAACCCAAAGGTGGGCGATGGCAAGATGGCGCTGCCACGAAGTATGGGTCGGCTCGACCGCTGTGAGCTCTTCGGCAATTTTCAGGTGGCTGAGGAAGTGCTCGCGGGCTGCATCCCTTTCCTCCGTCGCCCACAGAGCTCTGCCGACGAAGTTGTGACTGTGGGCGAGTTGCTCCTGCGCACGGGTGTTGGCAGGAGCGTCCGTCACCAGAGTTTGTGCAATCACCTGATCGCGGTAGAAGTGTTCGAGAGCGGACGGGAGGTCACCGAGCTTCATGAATACCCAGCCGACCAGGTTGTGCTGGGTGGCCAAGCTGAGCTGCCGAGAGGTGTCTTCGGGCTGGCGGTCAGCGAGCCTTCGCTTGACCTCCAGGTTGGAACGAAATGCCTCCAAAGCTCCTTCCAAGTCACCGCGCTCCTTGTGGACAAAGCCGATGTTCGTATTAGCGTGGGCGACGTTCAGTTGCAGGTCGAGGTCGTCCGGATCCGCCTCGGCAAGTCCTCGAGCGATCGCCAGCTGCACTTGGAAACGACTTAGAGCGCCGTCGAGATCTCCTTGGTCCCAAAGGATCTTGCCGATCCAGAAATGTCTGGTCCCGAGCTCCTTCTGCCAGTTGGTGTCGGTTGGATCTCGCTCCGTCAGCTGACGCACGAGAGTCAGTGACCTCTGGAAGGCTTCCATGGCTGCTTCCGGGTTGCCTTCGTTGATGCGCACTTGACCGATCTGCTTCATGGCCTCGGAGTAGCGGAAGAGCTCCTCATCTGTTAGGTCGTCATGGGGTACCGCGGCGAAATACTCCAGGGCCTTGTCACCGACGTCGTTCAAAATGTCGAGTCGACCCATCGGCTTGAGCTTTTTTCGCAGATCTCCCAACATGAAATCGATGAGGTCTTCCGCTTGGTCTCGCCGCAAGTCGGCTTCGTGCCGCGCCTGAGTGGCTTGCAGAGCCAGGATCGAAACCACCAACAGCACAACCGTCGCAACACCGCCGATAGCCGCAATCAGCTTCCGCCGTTGATAAGCCTTCTCCTGCGCTAGGCGAGTCTCCATCTCTGTCCGGCGTTCATCGAGGCAGCGGAGTCGATGCGCCACCTCCGAAGCGCTAGCCGGGCGCCGTTCCGGCGATCCATCAACGATCCGGGCGATGTCGTCGGCCAAGATCTCATCGGTGATATCCCGCCGCCATCCCGGAGCCAGTGGATGTGAGAAGTTCCCCGTCGCCATCTGGTAGAGGATGATGCCCAAGGCATAAATGTCTGCTTGGATCGTTGCACCCTTGCCTTCGAAAACCTCCGGCGCCATATAGGCAAAGGTGCCACTGGCCGCCGCCAGGTCGTCCGAAGCGATGACTTCGGTCAGGCCCAGTTGGGTGATGCCATGCTCGGCGAGCACACTGTCGTCAACCCGGCCGATTCCAAAATCCGTCAGCCGCACCCTAGGGTGCCCCTCACGATCGGTTGTCACCAGGATGTTCGCCGGCTTGATATCTTTGTGCAACACACCGACCGAATGTGCCGCAGCCAACGCCTCGGCTGCCTGGGCGACGAGCTCCAGCCGAACCGTCATCGGTATCGCAGCGAGTCCACCTTGCCCCTCGGCCCATTCCACGAGACTGCCACCCTCGGTGTATTCCAATTCGAGGAAGTAAGGAGCCTGCTCGAAGTTCCAGTCGAGCACCCGCGCGATGTCGTCACGCTGCCCCAGGGTCTCCTTGAGCACGCGGAAAAGGGTGACCTCACGTTGCAGAGAGCGAAGCTGGTTGGCCTCGAGGCAAAACTTGAAGACCCGCTGCTCGCCGGTCTTGTGTTGGGTGGCGAGCCAGACCTCACCAAAGCCGCCGCTGCCGATACGCTCGTTCAGCGTCCAATTGGGACGCATTGGGACCGGTTGGTCGGGAGCCGGACGCCAACCGAGGATCGGCTGATGGCGATCAGCGACGATCCGATGGGCCTTCTCGGTGTCCCGTGGGATCGCCAGCGGGGCAAAATTGGCGGCGCCCACTTCGAAGACCTCGAGCGGTTCCTCGACGCCTTTGAACTGGTAAAAGCCATGAGCTCGCCAGCAAACCTGCTCCGCACATAGTGCGGTGCCCACCGCCGAGCGACGAGCGAGATCGAACGCGCCGTGGGTCAGCAGCGTCTGGTTACCGGACGCCAGCGACATGATGCGCGCGGTCGTCGGTTTGGCGAGACCTTCCACTTCGATTCGCTTGGCTCCGCGATCCACATCGGCCGCCGAGTTCTGGCGAAGCACCACCTCACCGAGATGGATGCCGGCCCGCGCCCGCAACTCCACTCCGAGCTCTCGCGTCAAGCTCGCCAGGGTCTGATGGTAGGTGAGGGCATAACCCACCGCGTCGATCGGACGCTCGAAGAGCAGCAGGAAGCCGTCGGTCTTATCGATCTCGAGACCATGGAAGCGGCGCGCAAGATCCCGGGCGTCGCGATCATGACGTATCGCAACCTGTGAGGCCCGAGTATCGCCGAGCTCTGCAACCATCCGCGTACTGTCGACTAGATCGGTCACCAGCAAAGTCCTGATGACGGCTTCCCCAGGTGACGGTTTGACAACGGCGAGATGAGAGGCTGGCATCTGATCCTCGAGCGCGATTCATACACAACCCTGGCAGTGGTCGGTCGGACCAGGCTCAATAAGCAGGGATAATCTCGAGAATTCTAACGCTACGCTTCGTTGAGCACCACTCGACGCGAATCGATGAATCGGTACGGCTTTGATTTCAAAACCGCAGCCGGAGGGATTTGACGTCGACCGTTGATCAGCGAAACCAGAGGTCTACAGAAAGTCAGGCACGTCGACCCGTCGACCATCGGCGGCGATAGCCTCGACCAGCGTCAAGCAGCCCCCGCCCGCTCGGGCTCCGCTTCGGGTGCCGGTCGCCGCCACCGGCCGGCTCGGGTGCGGGCGACCCATCCGCTCATCGAAGTGTAGGCGACCGGGATCAGCACCAGGGTGACCAGGGTCGAGGCCAGCAGGCCGCCGATCACCACTCGGGCGAGCGAGGCCTGGATCTCGCCGCCGACGCCCAGGCCGACGGCCAGCGGCAGAAGGCCCAGGACGGTGGTGGCGGCGGTCATCAGGATCGGCCGCAGACGCAAGCGGCCGGCCTCGATCACCGCGTCGACGGCCGCCATCCCGCGCTCACGGCGCAGCAGGTTGACGGTGTCGACCAGGACGATGGCGTTGTTCACCACAATGCCGATCAGCATCACCAGGCCCATCACGCTCTGGATGTTGAGCGTGGTGCCGGTGAGCAGCAGGGTCGGGACGACCCCGACCAGCGCCATCGGCACCGACAGCATGACCACCAGGGGGTCGAGAAAACGCTCGAATTGGGCCGCCATCAGCATGTAAACGAGAGCCAGGGCCATCAGGATAGCGATGGTGAAATCGCGGCGTGCGGCCTGCTGCTCTTCGTACTGGCCGCCGTAAAGAATCGACATGCCGGAGGGCAGGACCAAGCCAGAGAGACTTTGCTGCACCCGCTCCACCGCGTCGCCGAGAGCGACACCGCTGGCCAGCCCGGCGGTGACATAGGTGACGCGCTGGCCATCGACGCGGTTGATCTCGACCGGTCCTCGCCCCTGCTCGCGGCGCACCAGGCTCGACAACGGCACCATGGCGCCCGCTGGCGTGCGCAGCGAGATGCCGGAGAGATCGTCGGCGGAGAGCCGGTCTTGGGGGCGCAGGCGGACGCTGATCGGAAATTCGTCGCCGCCTTCGCGAAACCGCCCGGCTTCGACCCCAGCGACGCTGGCCAAGAGCGTTCGCCCCACT
>JAJCXQ010000931.1 GCA_029263355.1 Acidobacteriota bacterium
CCGGATTTAGAGCTCAGTTGGTCAAGAGTCGTAAAGCGGCACGAACCGTTGCTGACCGATTTTAGGGTGGCGCCGGATCGTCAACCCGTCCAGGTGATCTCGCCGCCGGGCCAGGTGATCCTACCGTTGATCGATCTCACCGCGCTCGCAGCACCGGTGCAGCACAACGAGACTCGGCGACTGATCCACAGAGAAGGGCTGCGGCCTTTCGATCTTGCCCACGGACCTTTGGCTCGCGCCTGGCGGCTGCACCTTGACCAGGCTCGGCATGTTCTTTTTTTCAATTTCCATCACATCGTCTTTGATGGTTGGTCGCAGGGAATCTTCGAACGTGACCTGGCTACGGCGTATCGCAGGATCACAACCGGCGAGCAGGGCCCCCTGGAAGAACTCGATCTGGAGATCCAATACGGGGATTTTTCGGTTTGGCAGCGCGAGGTGCTGGGAGATACCGGCAGCAGGGAGCAGTTAGATTATTGGCATGGCCGATTAGCCGGCGCTGAAACCCTCGAGTTGCCGACGGATCGCCCGCGGCCAGCGGTGCAGACCTCGCATGGAGCCGCGTTGCCGGTGCGTGTGCCGGTGGCGACCACGGTGGCCTTGAAGAGATTAAGTGTCGAGGGTGGACGATCGTTGTTCATGCCGCTTCTGGCCGGTCTACAAATTTTGCTCCAGCGTGTCAGCGGCCAGTCGGACGTTACCGTTGGTTCGCCGATCGCTCATCGCAACCGACCAGGGATCGAGCAACTGATCGGTTTTTTCGTCAACAATCTGGTGCTGCGGGGGCAGGTTGACGGCGCGGCAACATTCGACGATTTTGTTGGGCGGGTCCGGGACCTCACCTTGGCCGATTACGCCCACCAAGACCTGCCCTTCGAACGTTTGGTCGAGGAGCTACAGCCGCAGCGCGATCTCAGCCGAAACCCACTGTTTCAAGTCTTCTTCTCATTCCAAAACACGCCACGCTCGGCGATGGACTTGGTAGGCCTCGAGCACCAACCGATCGACCTGGATTTCTGGCGGGTCACGGTTGATCTAGAGCTCCACTTGTGGGAAGAGAATGGAAGTCTCGAGGGGCTGCTCGGATACAACACAGACCTCTTCGATCGTTCGACGATCTCTCGTTTGGAGAGGTCTTTGGTTTGTCTGCTCGCCGATATCGCGGCTGCTCCGGAACGTAGATGTGGTGAGCTTCAATCTTTGACGGCAGTAGAGCGTCATCAGACTTTGTTGGAGTGGAACGATACCCGTTCCGCCAGCGCTCGAGCAGAGACGATACCGTCGCTGGTCCAGGAGCAAGCAATACGCCGTCCAGAAGCGGTGGCGGTTGTCTGCGGTGATCAGTTCTTGACCTACAGCGAGCTCGAGGCGCAGGCAACGAGCTTGGCGAGTCGACTGCGATCGTTAGGCGTCGGATCGGAGATGGGTGTGGGTTTGTGTCTGGAGCGATCACTCGAGGTTGCGCCGTCGATCCTCGGTATTCTTTGGACCGGTGGATTCTATGTTCCTCTGGATCCGGAGTATCCGGAAGACCGCCTGAGCTTCATGGCAAGGGATGCCGACTTGGGAGCCCTGGTAACCAGCGAGAAGCTGGCGAGTGAGACCATCACCCTGGGCGTGCCGGTCGTTTGCGTTGACGCGCCGCGGGAGCTTGAGGTCTTGGCCGTATCTCCCGCGGCGATCTCTCCCGGGGCAGTATCTCCCGCGGCGATCTCTCCCGGGGCGATCTCTCCCAAAGACCTGGCTTATGTCATGTACACCTCAGGCTCTACCGGCCAACCCAAGGGAGTTGCGGTGTCCCACCGAGCTGTGATCCGCCTGGTGCGACAAAGCAACTATGCGGTGATGGGACCCGAGCAAGTGTGGCCACAATTGGCTCCGATCTCTTTCGACGCCTCGACGCTGGAGTTATGGGCGGCGTTGTTGACTGGGGGACGGCTGGCGATCGCGCCACCCGGAGTGCTTCCGCCAGAAGATCTCGCCGCATTCCTGTGCCGCCAGCGGGTCAACAGTCTCTTTTTGACCACAGGCTTGTTCAACCTGATGGTCGATGAGCGACCTGACGGGCTGCGTCATGTTGATCAGCTCTTCACCGGCGGGGAACAACTCTCTGTCACCCATGCTCGCAAGCTGCTCGACGCCGGGGTGGGAAAGCTGTTCAATGTCTACGGACCCACCGAAAACACAACATTTTCTACGTATCACCGGCTGAGTGAGCCATCGGATCTTATCAGCAATGTGCCGATCGGGCGCCCGATTGGCGGGACGCAAGTCCTGGTTTTGGACTCAGAGCTGCGGCCTGCGTCCATTGGAGCCCAGGGCGAGCTCTGTACCGGTGGCGTTGGGTTGGCACTCGGCTACTGGCGAGCACCTCGCCGCACCGCGTTGCGGTTTGTCCCAGATCCCACGGCCAGCGAAGTGGGTGCTCGAATCTATTGCACTGGAGATCGCGCGCGCCTGCTCGCTGATGGCCGAGTCGAGTTTCTCGGCCGCTTCGATCACCAATTCAAACTACGTGGTGTCCGAATCGAGCCAGGGGAA
>JAJCXQ010000932.1 GCA_029263355.1 Acidobacteriota bacterium
GCAAGCGCGAAAGTGGTTCGACGAGGCTGGTCAAGTCGAATTTGCAAGCGCGAAAGTGGTTCGCCGAGGCTCGTCAAGTCGAATTTGCAAGCGCGAAAGTGGTTCGCCGAGGCTCGGCAAGTCGAATTTGCAAGCGCGAAAGTGGTTCGCCGAAGCCCTGCTGAGCCGGCGCCCAGGAAGGGAAGCGAGCCACATAGAAATCCAGAGATTTGGAGCTCGGGCAGACTTGCGCCCGAGCCAGAAACAAAAATTATTGGGCCGGGCAGACTTGCGCCCGAGCTAGAAACAGAAATTATTGGGCCGGGCAGACTTGCGCCCGAGCCAGAAACAAAAATTATTGGCCCGGGCGGACTTGTGCTCGAGCCAGAAACAAAAGTTATTGGCCCGGGCGGACTTGTGCTCGGGCCAGAAACAAAAGTTATTGGCTCGGGCGGACATGTGCTCGAGCCAGAAACAGAAATTATTGGCTCGGGCGGACTTGTGTTCGAGGGAGGAACGAGCCCGACACGCTCCCCCAAGACTGGTGCCCCCAAGACTCGAGGCCGAGGCCGATGGTCGAGCGAATGTCCTCTTCGGGCGGCACCTACCGGCGATAAGATAGATGAATGCGACCCAGACTCGGAGCTCAGAACGGTTGGAGGATCGTCGGACTCAGCTTGACGATTGTCGGCCTTTGTTTGGCTTTCATCTTCTGGCGATCCGGCTGGACCGACGAAGGCCTGAGCACCGCCATGCGGGTGACCGCCCGCAACTCCTTCGTCTGGTTCATTGCGGCGTTCTCCGCCTCGCCACTGGCCGGGTTCTTGCCCTCGGCTGTCACCCGGTGGCAACTCGCCAATCGCCGATACTTAGGTGTCTCTTTCGCTCTCTGCCACTTGATCCACGGCGGCACCATCCTGGCGCAGGCCGCTCGCACCGGTGGCGATTCCCTCGCTGGCCGTACCCATGATGTGATCGGCGGTAGCGTGATCTACGGCTTCATCGTCTTCATGCTGGTGACGTCTTTTCCTGCCCCAGCAGCCTGGGTCGGTCGCCGGACGTGGACCACAGTCCACACTATGGGCGGCTACCTCCTCTGCCTGTCGTTTCTATCGAGCTATGGTGGCCGAGCGCTGGAGAATCCAGCGTTCCTGCCCCAGGCTTTGGCGATCGTGTTGGTGTTGAGCCTGCGGCTGGTGCGACGATTCACCAACCGCCGTGTCGTGTCATCGGTCTAACTAACGTTATTCAGGCCGGTGTGTCGTCGAGATACTTCATGCCGTCCTGGGTGGCGTCGAGCTCATTCGACTTGCCAGGGGCAACGCTGAGGTAGGTCCAGTCGTCTCCAGCGAGTTGACGGGCGACGAAGACGATCTGGCCGACATGGTAGGAGTAGTGACTGAGCTGACGGAGGGTGGCTTGCGGAACGGTATGCGGTTCGCCGCGAATGGTGACGGTTTTGCCGAGATCGTCCTGGGTCAGTGAGTCCAACGTGGCGTGAGTGATTTGCCAGCTAAGATTCCAACGCTCGCGAAGGTTGGCTGCGGTGTCATCTTCGTCGATCACAAATTCGGTGTCGCGATGCCGGTCGGGCTTCTCACCATCGGTGGTGAGGAAGTCGACCCAGCGCGACCGCATGTTGCCTGCCATGTGTTTCATCAAGATGGCGAGGCTGTTGCTGCCGTCGTCGAGGACGCTGAAGAGGGCGGTTGCGGGGAGCTGGTCGAGCGCGGCGTTGGCCATCTGCTCGAGCTTGCGGTACTGACGTCGGATTTCGTCGAGGAAGTGCTGTCCGTCCATATTTCCTCCGATGCTCGCGGTGGAGTGGTCTTTTGAGCTTGCTCCGTCCGTCGAGGTGGGTTGGCGCTTACAATAGTGCCTTGCAACGCTGCTTAGGCTTTGACTCGAACAATTCTTATCAGATTCGACGTAAATCCCCTGGAGGAATGCTCCATGAAACGCGATGACTTGATTTCGATGCTGGATACCGCTCGCTGGTATGACTTGACGCAGCCGTTGAGCATCTTCAGCCCGCCTTGGCCGGGTGAGATGCCGCTGCAGGTCCACTTCTTCAAACGACTCACCGGCTCTCACGGCGGTGGCCAGGGGGCGAATGGCCAGTTGATCGAATGGAGCAACAACACGGGGTGCCACCTGGTTGGGCCGCGCGCCTTTCATTCCGGCAGTCGAGCGATCTCAGACATTCCTTTGACTGATCTTTCCGGAGAAGGTGTGGTGGTGGATGTCTCGGACGCGGTGTCCGACTACGGGTTTTACACTCCAGAGATGATCACCGACCGGGTTGAGGTCAAAGAGGGCGACATCCTGATCGTCAACACCGGCTACCACAAGCATGCCTGGGATCAGCCCGACGTCGAGAATCCGTCGGCTCAAGGCGGGATCGAGAACAAAGAGTTCGGCTATTTCGTGCGTCATCCCGGGCCGTCTCCGGACTTCTTCCCGTGGGCGTTGAAGATGAAGCTCAAGCTGATCGGTGTCGACTGTGGTTGCGCTGAACATCCGATGAATACCAACCTGCGCTTCATGCATGGGCGGGAATTCGAGAAGGCTGAGGCCCTGCTGAAGGAGAATACCGGGCAAGAGTGGGAGGATGTTTTCCCGCCCGAGGAGTACCAGAAGCTCATGCATATCACCGTTCCCAAAGCCGGCTTGCTGCTGGCGGAAGGTCTCGGTGGCGAGATCGATGCCCTCAACAACCAGCGGGCTTGGTTTCTGATCCCACCGATCCCCTTCATGGAGGTGGAATCGTCGTGGACTCGGATCGTGGCGCTACAGGCTGGCGAGGGCGGTGACAATACCGAGCTGCTCTCCAGTTTGGCAAAAACCGAGCTGCTCGACCTTACCTTGCCTTTCAGTGTCCAGACACCGCAGTGGGCCAACTACGAACCCTTGAGTATTCGGTACACCAAACGGGTTGGCGGGCTCGATTTTGGGCTCGGCCGCAACAACGCCCACTGCAAGGCAAGCTTCCACCTCGCCACCCACATGGACGGCGAGAAACATTTTTGGGCGGCGGGACGCACCATTGGCGAAGTGCCGTTGGATTATTGGCATGGCCCCGGAGTGGTCGTGGACATTTCGGACGCGGTCAGCGACTGCAGCGTCTACACCCCCGAGATGATCGAAGAGCGGGTCGACCTGCGTAACGGTGACATCTTGTTGATCAAGACCGGCTGGCATCAATACGGTTGGAACAGTCCGGACTCAGACGAGTTCCGCTACATGATCAAGCACCCGGGCCCCTCGGCCGAGTTCTCGCAATGGTGCGTCGACCGTGAGATCAAATGGTTGGGCATCGACTGCGTGGCGATGGAACATCCGATGAACACCATTCAGCGGACCATGCATCCGAAGACCTTTGCCGAGGCGAATCAAAAGCTGATGGATCAGTTCGGCCAGGATTGGGACGAGATGTTTCCGCTCGATAAGTATTACCAAGATATGCATCTCAATCTCTTCCCAAAGAGCATCGTTCACGCCGAGAACCTGGGCAAAGGGATTGCCGAGGCAGACAGTGGTCGTTATTACGTTGGAGCGTTCATCCAGCGCGGCATGGAGCTGGCGTCGTGCTGGGGCCGGTTTGTCGTGTTTCGTGAGTCCTAGCCCAAGTCTCGGATGACTCTGCTCGGGACAACTGTCGGACGCATTCGGCTGGTTG
>JAJCXQ010000933.1 GCA_029263355.1 Acidobacteriota bacterium
TGTAAGACCTCGCTGCGCCCCGTCTACCGTCAGCCGTCGAGATCGACTAAGTCGATCCCGGCTCGATCAGATAGGCAAGGTGACGGCGCCAGGGCAGCGAATGGCCGCGACAGCAGCCTCACGTAAGTAGCCTGCCGGCTCTCGACCACAGAGCTTGGCCGATTCGATCAGAGAGTAAAGGATGGCAGCCGTTTTGGCGCCGCGCTTGGATCGGTTGCCGTAGAAATTCTTGCGACCCACGACCGGGCCTCTCAGGACTCGTTCCGCGGCGTTGTTGTCCAGGGCGATACGAGGATCCTCCAGGAACATCGTCAGCCCATCCCAGTGGCTCATCAAGTAGTGCAAAGCCTTGCCAAAGGCGCCGCGGCGCAGGCCGCCTTGATCGAAGGCCGTCTCACGGATCTCCTTGATCACCGGCGCTGATTGTTCTTGCCGCAGTTTGTGGCGTTGTTTTTGGGCATCCGAATCCCCCGGGAAAGGCCCCTCGACCTCCCGCTCGATCTCGTAAAGCTTGGCGATCAAGCGACGCATGGCCGAAATCCCTTTCGGGGGGTCCTTCGCTTCCTTGAACTTCCGATCCGCGTGCGCCCAGCAGTGAGCGATTCGGATGTTTTTCTCCAACTCCGCCACAATGGGATAGACCTTGTAGCCATCGACCACCAAGGTGCCGCTAAAACCGGAGAGGATCTCACGCGCTGCCACGGCGGACTTCGAGCTCATCAAGTGGTAGACCGCCACTTGAGGCGCGGTTAGGCCGAAGAGCGTCCATTTGGGCTTGGTCTTCGAACCCATCATGCGCCAGCCCGTCTCATCGACGTGGAGGACGTCCTCGGCCAAGGCTTGAGACCACAGAGCCTGCCAAGTGGGCTCGAGATGACGGGCCAACGCCTCGTGCTGATCCCACAGGGTTTGGGAGCTGACGCTCAAACCATAACGAGCCATCCGACGAGTCTGTCGTTCCAGCGGAAGATGATCGCAGAACTTTTCGATCGCCGTGTGCGCCGCGAAGGGCACGGAGTAGCGTCCGCCGGGCATCAACTTATCCGGCCCAGGCGCAGTAAGCACCGCTCCGTGGCATCCACAGCGATACTTCTGTCGCCGGTGACACGCGACCTTGAAGGTGGTCTCGACGACCGTGACCTCCTCGGACTCCTCGAATTGCCCGACCCAGGGTTTCATCTCACCCGAGCACGCTGGACACTGCGGCGGACCGTCGAAAAAGTGGTCCGTGATCTCGATAGACAACTGCGGCTGAGGCGTGGGGCCATGACCCCGTTGAGGCTTGCGGGGTTTCGGCCGCTCTGGCTTCTCAGCCGCCTGCTGTTGCGTTTCCTGTTGTGGGACGCCGATCTGAAGATCCGGCAGGTCCAAAGCCGCCTGGGTCGCCTCTGTACCCTTCAACCGCGCCAGCTCTCGAGCCAGCTCTTCGATCTTGCGAATCAGAATCCGGTGGGATGCCTCGTAGGCTCGGCAGACGCTGCGGAGCTGTTCGGGATCCTGCACTTTCTCGACGTTGACCACGCCCCGATTGTATCAGTTAAGTCGCCCAGAATCTTACGATTAGGATCAATCTCCGGAGGCGATATCGGGCCTTTTTCGATGGCCTTGCACCCTTCGAGAAACAACGCCAGCTCCGTCGTCGAGAGGCTCACTTCACCCTCCTGCTCACGGCTCCAAAGTGAGGCAAAGCGTCCCTGCTCCAAGCGCTTTGCATAGAGACACAGCCCCGTACCGTCCCACACCAAAACCTTCGCTCGGATCCGATTGCGGCTGACAAACAGATACAGCGCACCGCTTGTCGGATCACGACCCAGGTCTTCACGCACCAGTGCCGAGAGACCATCGAAACCCTTGCGCATATCTGCTGGCGCGGCGTATGCGTAGACTCGCAGAGACCGACTCGAGCCGATCAACATCCCAGCCGCCGAATCACATCTGCCGCTGAGGCAATGGACAGGCCCTCTAGGCGATACCCACCTGGAGTGACCAAGGTCAATAGGGCAGTCGCGGTGACCGGTGCGGGTGGCTGGATTCGAACCCGTTGCAACTTGCCCGAGCCGACCTGAAGCCAGCGAGCCAGGCCCGACCCGCTTACACCCAGCTCGCGAGCAATCCGGATCACCGCAACGCCTTCGTGCTGGCGGGCCTTGGAATACTCAATCACCTCGGCGCGCAGTGGCGACGGGCATCGCCAACGAGACTGTCCTACACGGCTTCGGGTGATCGCTTCGCGCAACTCTTCTTTCGATTTAACCATCGTAGACCTCCTGGATCTACGATGCCTCGATTCGAGATCACGCGATAGGTGGGCTACGGCGAGGTCTTACGAATCGTTCATCGCTGCTCGCCTTCAAGTTGGCCCCTCAGGCGCGAGTCGCGGACGAAGGGTAGTGGGGTGCGGACTTCTACAACGAGAGTCTACCAACAGCTACGCCACAGTACGCTTGAGCACGTCTCCGGGAACGCGACCGTCGTCAACGGCCAGCTGCCTGGTCGGAATCTCGTAGCATCGAGCGCTAGGTCACAAATGCTCGCTGCCGTTGTCGGAGGGTGCGCCGGATGTGGTTATCCGGGGCTGTCACCGAGCCTGCGCCGAGTTCATTCCACGCCCATGAGCCTCTGGGCGGTCCTTGGGGGCGAGATCTCAGGTAGCCGGGCGGGTTACCATGGCCCAACCAGTCGACGGGACACCAGACCAGCCACACCTGCGGACATCTGCCCGCACGGACCGCGCTAGACCACGCTGGACTACGCCCCTAGCTGTTTGCTTGTTGTTTGCTCGGCGGTCCATAGCCCGACCTGTAGCCGCAACAGCTGAACCATAAACGATTGATTCAAAGCAGTTTAACGACTCGCCATCAAGAGTCCGTGCCTGAATCCCCCTATAAGACGGAAAAAGCTCGGTGAATCTGAGCTGGTGGCCAAGTTTCTTCCCTGACCGTGGTCATCGGGGGAGCAGCTATCCAGAAGATCGATCCATCGGACGAGCTCGTCGAGATCCGGCGACCCTCGTTCTAGGTACCTTCGAGGATCAGGTCGGGGAGCAGAATGCTGTAATTCTCTACTGAACTTAAACGTTCAGAATACAAATCGACTTCGGTTGACCTTCACAAGGCTATCTGGGACTCTGCGCCTCACCTTGCACCTGAACCGGAACTGGATCGAACAGGGGACCGCACGAAGGCCCCAACCATCACGATGACCAAATTCTCAATTGACCTCGCCCAACACCTCGAGCGCCACCTCCAAGGCGCCGTACTCGACGCTATGTCTCGCGAGGACGTCACCGACATCGACGTCAACGCCGATGGCATCGTCCGACTCAAGACCTACCAAGGGCCGGAAGAGACCGACTGCCAACTCGCGGCGGAGACCATCCGTTCCGTCTTGCATCTGCTGGCCGACGCCCAGAGCGATTCGTTGAGTACTGGCAAAGCTTTCTTCGCCGGCCGTTTCCCGCTCGTGCCACCGTTTGATGGAGCGCGGATCCACGCCGTCTTGCCGCCAGTCGCCCAGCGGGCATCGATCGCAATCCGTGTCCACGCACCTGAGCTCTTTGCGGTGAGCGACTTTGCATCGCCCGAACAAGTCGAGGTGCTGGAGAGCGTTGTACGCGCCAGCCACAACGTGCTGGTGATCGGCGGTACCAGTACCGGCAAGACCTCGTTCCTGAACGCGATCCTTCGCCGCGTCGCCCATCACCACCCTGACGACCGCATTCTGTGTCTCGAGGACGTGAGAGAGATCACCGTCACCTCTCGCGACCACCTATGCCTGCGCACTGAGGGTAGTGACTACACGCTAGAAGATCTGGTCGCTCACTCCTTGCGCATGAACCCATCACGACTAGTAGTTGGCGAGGTGCGCGGCGGCGAAGCCCTGGATCTGATTGACGGCTGGTCTACCGGCCACCGTGGTGGCTTTGCCACCGTCCATGCCGAAGACGCTGCCGGCGCACTGCTGCGCCTCGAGCGCCTCGCTCGACGTCACCGCCGCGCCGGGCGGGGCAGCCTCAAGCCCGACATCGCGGCAGCAGTCGACGTCGTCGTCGAGTTGCGCCGGGGTGGTGATCACAAGCCACGGGTCGCAGCGATCCACTCCGTTGCCGGACGCCTGACGGACGGCGATCAATACGCCATCGAACCACTCTGACCGCGGAAGGAGAACTCCATGAATCCGACTCGCAGATACCTGAGACCGCTGCTCGCCGCTGCCCTACTGGTGGGCCTGGCGTGCGCCCCGAGCGCCTTCGCCGGCACCACCTCGACGCTGGCCAACTTCCTCAATCCACTCAACGTCGTCATCGGCTGGATGACCGGGCAGATGGGGCGCGCGATCTCAGTCTTGGTGTTGGGCGGTGTTGCTTTCAACACCTGGAAGTCGCGCAACGAAGGGAAGGGCGAGCGAGCCGTGATGTTCCTGCTCGGTACTGCACTTCTCCTCGGCGCACCGCAGGTTGTCGACGCGTTGGGCTTCATTGGAGCGACCTACTGATGTCGACCGAGCGCCGGATCCACCCGAGTCTTTTGCGACCACCGTTCTTCTATGGTGTACCGCTTGATGTGCTGGCGCTGGAGCTGGCGTTTCTATTGGTGCTCTTCGGCCTGGTCGGATTCACCAAGGCGTTCTTCGTCTTCGGCGCTCTGACGCTGCTCGTCGCGCATCCGATCCTCAGCAAGGTCACACGGCAAGATCCTCTTGCCATCCGACTCTTCCTCGACGCGCTGGCCTATCGTCGTGTTTATGCGTGCCGCGGCAGCCTCGTACCAAACGTAGCCGTGCGGCCACGGCCCTGCCTTGCCAAGGTGTGAGGCGCGCGATGTGGACTGTAGGGCTCGGGCTGTTGATGGGGATCGGAGCAAGCAAGCTTGTTGAACGGCTATCGACGCCTGCCGGTGATTCTGGCTTCGCTGATCATCTGCTCTGGGGCCTACCGGTCGCCACCGAACCAGCCCTGCTCAACGTGGATGGTTCCTTGACCTGCGGCTTTGAGTTGCGCGGTCCGGATTACATGTCATGCACCGAGACGGAGCTGGTTGAGATCGGGCGCACCGTCAACGGCGCCTTCATGCGCCTCGAAGACCACTGGCTATTGCACTTCGATGTCGCACGCCTGCCGGCACCGGACTATCCGCCCTCGGGTGCTTTCCCTGACCCGGCGACGTCCCTACTCGATGAGGAGCGCCGGGCGCGTTTCGGCGCCGATGGTCACAACCTCATCAGCCGTCAGGTTTTGGTGGTGACGTTTCGGCCACCTCCGTCGGTCTACCAACGCAGCGGCAGCTGGTTCGTGGACGAGCCCGGACCGACCCAGAGCGAACCGTGGAGGCGGAGCTACGAGCAGTTCAGGTCCGAGGTCGAGCGCCTCGAGCGGGCTTTGGCGCGCGTTTTCGAGATGGACCGCCTGACGATAGAGGACCTTGCAGCCCACTTGCGCTTCTGCCTGACCGGCCACTTGCAACCGGTCTCAGTGCCGACCGCCGGCCTCGCGCTGCGTGATCTGTTGGCGGCGGAAGACTTCATCGGCGGCTTCAAGCCGCGAATCGGCAGCGAGGAACTGCGCGTCGTGGCCGTGACGGGTTTCCCGGTTGCGCCACGGCTCGACGCCTTCGAGATCTTTCACTCGGTGCCCTTTCCTTGCCGCTCGTCACATCGCATCTATCCGCTGGGCCGCGAAGTCGGCCTCTCGATACTCGGACGGCAGCGGTTGCTGTGGTTCAACAAAGGCGGCGGACTGGGGAAAAAATCGACTGCCGAGGTCTTCTCCGACTCCCATGCCGGCGCGATGGCCTCAGACGCCTCGGCGGCGATGGCCGAGATCTCGTCGGAGTCGACACGCTACGCGGCCTACACCTGGACACTGATCGTGACCGATCCTACGCCCGAGAGGGTGGAGGAGAAGGCGCGCGATCTGGTCGAGCGCTTCGCGGCGCGAGGTTTCGCGGCCAGCGTCGAGACCCTCAACGCGACCGCGGCCTACTTTGGATCCCTGCCTGCACATGGCGGGCACAACCTTCGCAAGCCGTTGATCGGCCTGCGCAACATCGCCGACCTGCTCGGCACCACGACGCCGCACCTGGGTGCGGCCAACTGCCCGTCCTCATTGTACCCGCCGGGCTCGCCGCCGATCTTGTGGGCCCTGACCGAGGAGACCACGCCCTACCGCTTGCATTTGGTGCACGAAGACGTGCCGCATGGGCTCATCTTAGGCATGACCCGCGCCGGCAAGAGCGTGTTGGTAGGGCTGCTGGCACTTCAAGGTCTGCGTTGGCCAGAATCTCAGGTCTTCGTCTTCGACGTCGACTACTCATCGGCCTTTCTGACACTTGCTGCGAACGGGGAGCATTACGACCTGGGGGGCGACGGTGCTGACGTCCACTTTCAGCCGTTAGCCGAGATCGATCACCAGGGTGAGCTCGAATGGGCGCTCGGCTGGCTGGAGCAGTTGCTCCAGCTACAAGGCCAGGTGGTCGGCGCGGCCTGGGCGAGAGATCTCGAGCAGGGCTTGCGACTTCTGGCGAGCGAGCCCCGTGAACACCGTACCCTGTCGTTGCTCAAGAGCTACTGCCAGGAGTCGCCTGTCAAGGAAGCGCTTCGTCCTTACACTCGCGAGGGTGCATACGGCACCCTCCTCGACGCTTCCTACGATGGACTTCAGAACGGGCGTTTTCAGGTCTTCGAGATGACCCATCTGCTGCGCTCGCGCGGCGGCTCGATCTCGATCCCGGTGTTGCTGTACCTGTTCCACCGGATCGAGCGACGCCTGGAGCACGGACATCCGAGCCTGATTGTGATCGAGGAAGCGTGGCTTCCGCTGCTCGACCCACGCTTTGCAGCGCAGATCGAGAGTTGGCTCCGGCGTCTGGCGAAGCTCAACGGTGGCGTCTGGTTGGTGACCCAGAGCGCGGGCGAGGTGCTGGCAGCTGAACACGCGAAGGTGATCCTCGACTCGTGTAGCAGCCGCATCTATCTGCCCGATCCTCACGCCGGTGAAGCCGGCAGTCGCGAGCTGTACCAGAGTCTAGGACTCAACGACCGGGAGATTGGCCTGCTCGCCAGTGCCGAGGCACGGCGGCACTACCTGCACTCGAGCCCGCGCGGCAGCCGCCTGATCGAGCTGGCGCTGGGTCCCTATGCCCTGGTGCTGCTGACGCCGGCACCAGGCAAGACGGTGCTTCAGATGCACGAGCTGGCGCGGTCGCTGCGCGGAGAGCATGGGTCGGCGTGGTTCGGGGAGTACCTCGAGCACCGCGGGCTTAGAGAGTGGGCGCAGCGATTCCGTGCCGCTAGCGATAAGGGAGCGGTGGCATGAGAGCGGTTGTCGCGGTCTTGGTTCTGGCTCTGGGCGTCTGCGGTTGCACAGAAGACGGCAGTGAAGCGCAACTCGCCTTGGGTGACCTCTGCGCCGGGATCGAGGGCGAGTACCTCGACTTCTACTTCGACGATCTGCGCGCGCGCCAGCCAGACCTGTGGTCGCGGGCGCTGGCAACGTGCAAGACCTGTCCGGCCTCGGATGGCTGTGCGCCGGTCCGCAGTGTGGCGAGTTGGTATGGGGAATGGCCGGACGAGAGAAGGGAGAAGCCATGAGACGCAAGAGCCTGATTGCGGCGGTCGTGCTGTTGAGCCTGCTAGGGACATTGATGCCAGCGAGCTCACCGGTGCGGGCAGCGGGGATCCCGGTGATCGACGCGGCCAACCTTGCACAGGCAGTGATCGACTTCATCAAGCGCCTGTTCGAGATCGCCCAGCGGGTGGTGCAGATCTACAACCAGGTCCAGATGCTGGACTACTGGCTCTACCACACGCTGAAGATGGAAGAGATCCCCTACCGGGTGGAGATTCTCGAGTTCCTCGAGCTCCAGGGCGAGCTGATGCGCGAGTTCGACGCGCTTCAGGGCCAGTACCAGGCGATCTCCCACAACCTGGAAGAAGCGACGGCGGAGTTCGATATCACCTTCCCGGGCTGGCGAGCGATGAGCGAGCTCGCCGAGGGCGTCTCGATCCGGATCCAGAGCGAGGGCGGGGAGTACGAGCTCGAGTCGCCAGCCGAGTATTACCGGTACCAGTCCGCACGCGTGCTGCAGGGGATGCGGCAGTCGATGGCCTCGATGGGCGATCACCAGACGAACCTGAGGGAGAGTCAGCTCCACCTCCAGGAGCTGAAGGAGATTGCCGGCCAAGTCGAAGGCCACGAGCAGATCATGGAGCTGCAAACGTCGTTTACAGCGCTGTCGGCGGAGCAGCTGATTGCGCTTCGCGAGAGCCTGGCGGCGACGGACGGCGCCGCCAACATGGCTGCGTCACACCAGCTCAACCGCGAGATGCAGACGCTGGCGGAGCAGGAGGCTGCGGTCGAGGAGCTGCGGCGGGTGCTGATCGCGGAGTTCGGTGTCTTGGCGCCAGAACACACCGGCTCGCAGGGCGTGGCTCCGTTTCCGGCGTGGGTGATTCCATGAAGGTGCTCGAGCGCATCGCGGGGCAGGCGCGAGCTCGGCTGGAGCACTGGGGGGCTGGCGAGAGGGTGTCGGCGGTGCTGGAGCGCGCAGAGCGGTGGGCAAAGTGCAACTGGCGCACCACGCTCGCCGTTGTCAGTGGCTTGGCACTTCTGGTGGTGTCGCTTCCGGCACGGGCTCAATCCACCGAGAGTGGCTTCTTCGGACGAATCCTGGAGAGCCTGGGCGACGCCACGCAGGAGTGGGCTGCTTTCCTGCTCAACGGCTCCGCCTCCTCGCCTGGCGTGGCGTTCAAGATTTTCTACACCTGCTTGGTCCTCCAAGTGATCTATCTGGGGTTGCAAACGGCTCAGCGGGCGATGGGCCGCGAGACTATGCCGCTGCTACAGGTGGTCACCCGCCAGCTGCCCATCCTGATTTTGCTCTATGCGACGCTGTTTCTGTGGCCGCAGTGGGGCGCCGCGCCGCAGCGCATCTTCTTCGACCTCGGACGGGAGATGACCGGCTATGAGAATGGCCTCGAACCCGACGTCTTGGCTGCTGCGGGGATGGGCCTACTCCAAGTCATCACCTCGCCCAAGCTCTTTCTGTTCAACGCTCCGTTGTGGCCGAACCCGTTCTTCTTGATCTACATCATCTTTGTGCTGGCCACAGTTGGGGCGTTGCTAGCGATCGCAGTCCGGGCGTTGATGCTGACTGTCGAGGGGCATCTGCTGGCGACGATCGGACCGGTGCCGTTTGCGTTCTCAGGCTTCTACGTTACCGCTGGCCTGGCCGACAACTACCTACGGTGGGGTCTCAAGTTTGGGATCGAGTACTGGCTCACGATGCTGTTCGTGAAGCTGGGCGCGGGATTCGCTGCCTCCTGGGCGGCAGAGCTCGAAGGTCTCTCGGCCTTTGATCAGCCGCAGATCTTCGTGTTCGTGATGCGCAATACGGTGATGATGGTGGCCTGGGCTCTGCTCGCCATCCGGCTGCCAGCAAAGGCTGCCAACGAGCTGGTTCAAATGTGGACTCCGGGCATCCGCGAGGGCTTGCGGGCGTGAGTCAGCCGCCGAGCACCGTGCTCGCCGCCGCGGTCGAGCCGTTTGATACGCCTTTCGTGCGTCTGGCGTCGACTGCCCGCTCTTGGCA
>JAJCXQ010000934.1 GCA_029263355.1 Acidobacteriota bacterium
GTGTCCCACCACCCGTCCTGCAACCTCTGCCACGAGCGAGATCACCGCGTTGCCGTTGCGCCGCAGTGTATCGACGAGGTCCGCCTCGGCAGGGGTTTCAAAGGCCGCTATGTTGACCTCTCGGATCGCGTTGAGATCAGCAGGCTGCTCGAGTCGGAGGATTGTTCTCATGGCGTTCTTGGGGCAAGTCCAACGATTGAAAAGCAGTTGACAACCAAGCCTTCTCGACTGCCAGAAGGGTGCTGCTAGCCAGCATGGAGCCTGGCGCCTAAATCGGGTGGCCGAGCAAGGCTACGCTGGTGACTCTTCTTTCAGAATCCGCTCTATGCGCTCCCGGAGTTTCGGGATCTTGTTGACGGCGACATCCCAGATGATGTCGTAGTCGACCCCGAAGTATTGATGGATGACCTTGTCTCTCATCCCGGCTATCGCTCTCCACTCTATTTTTGGGTGGCGATTCCTCGTCTCCATGAGGTACCTGTTTGGCGGCTTCCCCAATGATCTCGATGCTTCTGACGAACGCCCGCTTCTTCGTTTCGTCGGCCAAGAAGGTCGAATGCGACAGCTTGTCCGCTTGCGATGACAGATAGTCGGCTTCGTCAAGAATGTGACGAAGATAGTCAAGCAGCTTCGGGGGCATACTCAACCGATTCCAGAATCCGGGGGCCGATATAGGGGCTGAGCGATTCAGTTGTTACTAGCTCTACAGGTCGTTGAAGAATGTCTTCCAGGAGGAACGAAAGCTCCATGAAGTGATCGAAAGTCTTCTGACCTGGCCGAAACTCGACCAAGAGGTCAACATCGCTGGTGAGTGTCGCCTCATGACGTACAAACGAGCCAAAGAGTCCGAGCCTCTTGACGCCCAGGTCGCGCAGACGAGCGTGATGCTCACGTAGACGTTCGAACACCTCGGCTTTGTTTTGGACTGCGGTCGTCAACTTGCGTCTCCAAGCTCACTTTGTGGATGGGCGGCGGATAGCTTGACGGGGTTCGAGCGATGTTTGTAACGAGCGGATGGAAAGCATTGCCAAGCTCTGTATCGTAGCATGGCCGTCCAACAGTCATGCTGAGTCGGCACTCGTCTGGGATGCCCATTCCACGGTCTGTGTGTCGCGATCCGTCCCGGGTAGGGGGCGGTGAGCACCAAGAGATCTTATAGTGACCTCATGCGTGGACTGATGAGCTGTCGGTTGTGGAGCGTCGGCCTAGCGGCCTGTTTGATTAGAACCTTCCGAATATTCTCGAGGATCTCTTGTGGCTGACAAGGCTTGCCGACGCAGGAATAGTGGGGCTCTTTAGAGGAGGCGTAACGCCGTCAGACGCAACAAAGACCGAGAGATCTCACCCGCGGCATTGTCCAGAGCTCCCGGCAGGAGCTCGATCGCCATGAATGCTCCTCCAGCGACGTTCGGCGCTGCCATAGATCGCCGATGCGACTTGGAGGTTACGCCTACGAACGACGTCCGCCCGATTACGGGGTTCCTTGCAATGGGTAGGTGCCTACCGTCCGATACTGTGGCCCTGTCGGTAGGAGTGTGCTGGCGATCAGGCTCCCGGCGACCGCATCGAAGCTCTCGCCCCAGTCACTCAAACTGGAGGCTAGGCGACTCACCGCGTTCGGCGGCCAAGGTTGCTTGCAGCGCGCCAAGGTGACATGTGAGTGAAATCGCAATGGGTCGCGGGCGCCGCCGACAGCCCGCTCGGCTGCCAGGGTGACTCGACTCTGCAAACCGTGGAGATCGCCTGACGCCTCGACGCCGATCCACGCCACACGGCGGCGACCACGGGCTGGAAACGCACCAACCCCGCGCAACGTGAGCTGCATTGGCGAGCAGGTCGCGAAGGTTGCTTCGAGCTCCTGATGCAAACCTGGCAATAGGCCAGAGCTCGTTTCCCCCAGAAAGGCCAGCGTCATGTGCATCGACTCGGGTAATACCCACCGCGCCGCTGGCAGCGCGCCGCGCACTTCCCGGCAGCGTTGAGTCAACTGCTGCCGGATCGGCTTCGGGATCTCGAAGGCGACAAAAAGTCTCATGGCGATAGAATAGCGATTCAGCAAGCCTCTTGTCTCATCACCTATTCGGTGCTGGGCGCCCATCCGGAGGGCACACGCCATGGTCTCCACCCGACAATTCCGGCTCCTGGTCTTCGACTGGGACGGCACCTTGATGGACTCGGCCGCCAGCATTGCCGCGTGCATGCTCGAAAGCTTCCGAGACCTCGGCCTCGAGGCGCCGCCCGAGGAGGATCTCCGCGCGACCATCGGCCTGAGCCTCGACGACACCTTGCATCGCCTTCTCCCGGGCTGCTCGCAAGCGGAAGGTCAACGTTGGATCGCCGCTTATCGCCAGCATTGGTTTGCCACCTACCGCAACCCGCCGTCCCTCTTCGCACCGGTTCCCGAGACCCTCGACGTGTTGGCAGGGCAGAACTACTTCCTCGCCGTCGCCACCGGCAAGGGCCGGGAGGGCCTGGATCGCGACCTCGACGCCACCGGTCTCGCCTGTCACTTCCTGACCACTCGCACCGCCGCCGACGCACCGTCCAAGCCCCATCCGCAGATGCTCCTCGATAGCATGGCCGAGCTCGGGGTCGGCGGCGAGGAGACGCTGATGGTCGGGGACACCACCTTCGACTTGATGATGGCGCGCTCGGCGGGGGTGGCCGCGGTCGCCGTGTTGACCGGGGCACACCGGCGGCCTCAGCTGATGGAGTGCGGTGCCCTCGATTGTCTAGAGACCGTGGGGCAGCTGCCAGGTTGGCTCGGGCATCGGAAAGGGCGGGCGTCGACCTCACTCTCCATTGGGGTTTTCATTGGCTGAGTAGCAAGGCGTTTTCACGAGACCCGTTTCAGGACCGGATCACGCATTACTCCAGAGGAGAGCTATTTGGATTGTCGAACACTGTCACGGTCGAGTAAGCGCCGGGCGTAGAGTCTCTTCAATACCGTCGTTTCGAGAGGATTTCACGCTGCATTCATTCGGATCATCGCGAGGCCTACTCCTGCTCTCGGAGCGCGTCAAGAAGCTTCGCCTACACTCTGAACATCGGACCCGGCGGCGGGATCTCGGGTCGGGTGACGGACGCCGCCAGCGGTGAGCCGCTGCCTTCGACACTTGTAGCACAATGTCCTCATAGTCGCTCGTCTCGTTCGTGTTGCTACCCCAGGGCCTCGGCCGCGTCACGCCCGGCGCGGCCGATTTGAATGGGCTAACCCTTCGCGGGACCCTGCCAGCCCTTCTGGGTGGCGCTCACAGTTGGGGAAGGAGCTACTGTTATCTCGATGACGTTTGCCTCAGCTGTCGGCGCGATAGGGCCCCGCGTCGGACGCCAGGAATGTCTACAGGGTCTACACCAGCGACGCCTCCAACTACCTACATGAAATCTATGACGATCAGCTCTGCGCCCCGGGCGATTGCAACTTGGCGCTGGGAGATGCGATCGAGGTGCAGCTGGGGAGGGTGACCTCCGGCATCAGCTTTGATCTCGACCTCGGTGGCATTATCGCCGGCCGGCTGACCGATGCCGCCGACGGCAACCCGATTCCTTTTGCCACCGTCGTGATCCTGATTAGCGATGGCGAGTCGACCGTGGTGTCCGGCACCACCGGCAACGACGGCCGCTACGCCATCGGCGGCCTGGCCGCCGGCAGCTACCTGGTTACGACCCTCGCCGCGGGCTTCCGTAACGAGCTCTACGACGATATTCCCTGCCAGGGAGACCTGCCGATAAGCTGCGCAGAGGATGCCGGCATCGTGCTCGAAGTCAGCCTGGGACAAACTACCGCCGACGTCGATTTTGCCCTCGACCGCCTGGGGTCGATCTCGGGCACTCTGACGGCGCGGGACACCGGTGAGCCGATCGCTTTCGCCGACGTCGAT
>JAJCXQ010000935.1 GCA_029263355.1 Acidobacteriota bacterium
GCGCACCATTTCTCAGGAGCTGCTGGATCCGAACCGAGTTGGCCTTCAGGAAGACCTGGAACATACACCCACCGCCATCGAAGCGTTCCGGCATCGCCGAGCCAACTGCGTCGGCTTCGCCTCACTTTTCGTGGGGCTGGCGCGACACGCTGGAGTTCCCGCCTTCTTTGTCATGATCGAAGATCTCGGCAAGAGTCGCCGACAAGGTTCCCTGCGGATCACCGAGGGTCACTTGGCAGCAGCCTACGGGTCCCCGAAACAACTGCGGATCTTCGACTTTGCGGGCGAAACTGACGGTGGGGACTACCGGGTGCTGCCGGTCACGGATCTCACCGCGATCGCCCTTTATTATTCCAATCGTGGCGTCGAGTCGATGATCGACCACCAGGACGCCGCCGCAGTCCGCTGGCTGCGTCAAGCCACCGAGCTTGCTCCAGCCTTGGCCCCGGCTTGGATCAACCTTGGGGTAGCTCTGCGTCGCATCGGTGATCTGGGACAAGCCGAAGCGGCATATCAAGAAGCGCTGCGCGTCGATCCTGGCGCCGCTGCCGCCTACCGTAGCCTCGCAGCTCTTTTGCGCTTACAAGGGCGTCCGACAGAAGCTGATTCGCTACTCCACAGCGCCCCGCGTCTGACCGCCAACGATGCTTTCGGCTATTTGACCCTAGCTCGGCGTAGCCTCAGGACAGGTGACGTGGAAGAGGCTCGAAACCTCTATCGCAAGGCCCTCGAGTTGTCCCGGCACGGACGTTGAGCTCGGCCCCCATCAAGCGGACTCGCGATCCGTTTCATGCATGGGCACAATCGGCCATCGAATCCGCGTCACAAACCCGGTCGGCGTGGACCAAGCAGCACAGGGCCTTTTCGTATCGCTCGATGATCGGTGCGGTTGCAAAACGTTCGGCTCGGCGGCTCGAGGCTGCACGCATGGCACCAAAACGCTCAGGGTTCTCGAGCAGGTCCGCCGCTAAGCTTCCCATGCAAACGTCCTCTTTCTCGGGACAGAGAATACCGGTCTCCTGGTCACTGACGACTTCCGGCAAGCCGCCCGCACGATAGCCGATCACTGGACAGCCGCAGGCTTGCGCCTCGAGGGCCGACAGACCAAAGCTCTCGACCAGGCTCGGCAGGAAGAACAGATCTGAGGCCTGCAGTACCGTCTCCAAATCATCGAGCTTACCCAACGCTCGAACATCGTCGCGTACTCCCAACGCCTCGGCCATTCGTAGAGCTTTTTCGAGATCCGGCCCGCTGCCCACCAAAGCCAAGACAGCGTCCATTCGACGCCGCAGCACAGCAAACGCGCTCACCACGTCCATCACTCGCTTGACCGGTCGGAAATTCGAGACATGGGTCACGAGGGCCCGCCCTTCAGCTCCCAACTCGCGACGTTTGCGGGTTCCGTCTGCCGGCCGAAAACGGTTCAGATCGACGAAGTTGGGTATGACCAACATATCCTCAAGCGGAATATGAAATTCTGTTTCCGTTTTTTCAGCCAGCCACCGGCTCGGGGTAGTCAACAAGTCTTGCCGTTGGATGGCGAAGCGGGTCAACTCGTAGAAACTCCGCTCGATACCGACCAGCGTGATATCCGTGCCATGCAGCGTGCACGCTAGCTTGACGTCCAAACCGCGTTCTTCCCGCAACACTTCCCGCGCCATCCACGCCGCCTGCGCATGCGGCACCGCGTAGTGACTGTGCACCACTTCCACGCCGTGCTCCTCGACCAGCTCGATGATCTTGTTGGTCAGATTCAACGAATAGGGCTGGTAACGAAACAGCGGATAGTCGCTGACCTCAACTTGATGAAAGCGCAGATTCTTCTGCGATGTGTCGAAACGGAAAGGCTGTTCATAGGAAACCATATGAACTTCGTGGCCAAGCTCCGCCAACCCCTGCGCGAGCTCGGTTGCGACCACGCCACTACCACCGTAGGTGGGATAACAAACCACCGCAAGACGCATACTGCCTCCCTTCAGTTCGATGACTCAGCCGAGGCGACTTACCAGAGAGTCTACGACATTCGATGACAAAGAGTTGCTCAAGGTTTCCGGCGACGTTGGCTGCGGACTCTGAGCTCCTCCGCTTTGCGTTTCTTGGTGGCCGCCCATGAGCAGATGGGACACTGCTCGAGATCATGGTAGAGCGCCGGACAATGCTCGCGGCCGAAAAAAATGATCTGGAGATGAAGTCGATTCCACAACTCCTCGGCGAAAGCCCGCTTGAGGTCACGTTCGGTCTTGACGACGCTCGCGCCGTCGCTCAGTCCCCAGCGCGCTGCTAGTCGGTGGATGTGGGTGTCGACCGGAAAGGCGGGGAAGCCGAAAGCCTGCGCCATCACCACCGAAGCCGTTTTGTGTCCGACGCCGGGGAGCGCTTCCAGACCCTCGAACGTTCTAGGAACTTCGCCGCCCTGCTCAACCAACATCCGACTCAGTTTGTAGATATTCTTCGCTTTTTGCGGCGCCAGACCCAGTTGGCGAATATGCTCGCGGATCTCCTCCACCGTCAGCCGCATCATGAGCTCCGGAGTTGGACCTTCCGCGAACAGTGCCGGCGTCACTTCGTTCACCTTCTTGTCGGTGGTTTGAGCCGACAGCAAGACCGCGATCAAGAGCGTGAACGGATCGCTGTGATCCAGTGGAATGGGGGTCGTCGGGTACAAATCGTCGAGGATCTCGACGATCCTTCGAGTTTTTTCTTCGCGCTTCATCAAGATCCTCGTTCTTGGTCCAGCAGGGCTTCGACCGATTGATCGAAACCGACGAAAACAGGTTCAGGGGACAGGGTAACGCCGAACACCTCACGGACGCGGTGTCGGATCACGGCCGCCAACTTCAACAGATCCCGCGCCGTCGCTCCACCACGGTTGATCAACGCCAAGGTATGGCGGCTCGAAAGCCCGGCACAGCCGAGCTTATATCCTCGGCTGAAACCCGCCTCTTCGATCAACCACGCGGCCGACAACTTGAGCAGTCCGTCAGCCGAGGGATAAGACGGCAGCTCACGATCGGATCGACGACGAATAATTGTCGCCACTTCAGGAGTGACGAACGGGTTGGTGAAAAACGAACCCGCGCTCAGCCGATTGGGGTCGCCTGGATCAATCACCATCGATTTGGCACGCCTCACCGCGAGCACTTCCTGGCGCACTTGGTGGAGATCCGGACTAGGCCCGGTAGCCGTCAGTCCCAAACGTCGACGCAGATCAGGATAAGTCACCGAACCCACCGTCGTACGAGGCAGCAAGAAGTCGACACGCGTCACCACGTAACGATCTCGCCACTTTCCCTTGAAGTGGCTCGAGCGATAGCCGAATCCACAGCTGGCGCCGGGGATCTGCTCATTCTTACCCGTCGCTCGCTCAACCACTTGAACCGCCTGGATGGTTTCGGCCACCTCCTGACCATAGGCCCCAATGTTTTGCATCGGCGCCGCCCCGACCCGACCTGGAATGCCGCTCAAACACTCCAGCCCGCCTAGGCCTTGGTCCACGGTCTGCTCCACCAGCGTGTCCCATTCGATGCCCGCATCGGCCCGAACCAGGACTCGCTCACCTTGCGACTCGAACGCAATTTGGCCACCGGCCATCAAAATCACCAGGCCTTCAAACCCGCTGTCCGAGACCAAAACGTTGCTCCCCCCGCCCAGAACGAAAATTGGCAGCCCCGCCTGACGCCCCCAGCACAACAGGTCGTCGAGCATGGCGGCACCGTCACACCGCGCCAGATACCTCGCGTTCCCTCCGACCCCAAGTGTGGTGTGAGCAGCGAGGGAAACATCCTCGATGAGCTGACCGTGGGTCGGCATGTTCGCGACTCGGCTCATCACTCCAGAATGTCGCCTATCGCTTCGACCCGAGCCACGCGTGCAACTCCTCCGCCGGCCAAGTATTGATACACGAAGCAGCGGTGAGACCTGCCCGACGAGCCGTCAGAATGCCGTAGATCAGAAAGTCCATCTGTTCTGCCCGATGGGTGTCGGTGTTGATGGCGATCCGACAGCCCACCTCGAGCGCATGTCGAAGATGGTTGTCACGCAGGTCCAAACGCCGCCAATTGGCATTGACCTCGAGGGCGGTATCATGCTCGACCGCCGCTTCGAACAGGGCGTTCATATCCGGCGACAGGCCTTCACGTCGGTTGATGATACGTCCGGTCGGATGCCCGACGATATGCACCAGAGGATGGCGGATTGCGCGCAAGAGACGCTGGGTCGCGGTCTTGGGATCTTGCCCCAAAGACGCATGGGGTGAGGCGACGACTACATCGAGGCGAGCCAGGATCTCATCGTCGTAGTCGAGCTCACCGTCGGGCAGGATGTCGACCTCGGCGCCGGCCAGGATCTTGATGCCATCCATTCGGGCGTCCGCTTCTCGAATCGCGTCGATGTGGGCCAATAAACGCTCTTCGCTGAGGCCGCCCGCGATCACCGAGCTCTTCGAGTGATCGGTCACGGCGAGGGTGTGGTAGCCGTGCCGTTTGGCGCATTCCGCCAGTTCGTCGATGGTCATCTTGCCGTCACTAGCAACCGTGTGGGCGTGCAACTCGGATTGGATATCCGTCAGCTCGATCAGTCGCGGCGGCTCACCGTCGAGCTCGCCCCGATCCTCACGCAGTTCGGGTGGCACGTAGGACAGGCCGAGAGCAACGTAAATCGACTCTTCGTCGGACGCCGCCACGGGTGCGGCGCCATGGTCTTGCGGACGTTCTTCGGTCCCCTCGAAAAGGCCGTATTCGTTCAGACGGCGTTGCTGCTTGATCGCGATCTCACGCAGACGCACATTGTGCTCTTTCGAACCGGTGAAATACATCAGCGCCGCACCGTACACCTGCTGCGGGACAATCCGCAGATCGGCCTGCAACACCGCCCCACCCGTCTCTAGGCGCACAGAGCTTTTGGTCTCACCACGGGCCAGAACTTGGGTAACCTCGGGCAAGGTTGTAAAACGCTCACGAATGGCCTCCGGGTCGTCACAGGCCGCTAGGAAATCAAGATCACCGATCGTCTCCCGGCCCCGTCGCAAGCTGCCGGCGAACTCCAGACGCTGTACTCCTGGCACGTTCCGAAGTTCGTCTCGAAGGCGCAGGGCGATGGGTCGGGCGACGCCCAACGGCACCCGATCTCCCGCCTTCTCTCTAAACTCGATCGCCTTCTTGATGTTCTCGATCGTCTTTGCGCCCATCCGTGGCAGGCGAGCCAACTCGGGAGAATCGAGACGCGCCTTGAGGTCGGCGAGGCTGGTGATCCCGAGGTCTTTCCACATCAGCGTCGCAGCCTTGGGACCGATTCCAGGGATGCCCAAGACGTCAAACAAACCCGCTGGCACCTTCGCCAAGAGCTCCTGATGTTCGGCCATCTTGCCGGTCGTCACCAACTCGACAATCTTTTCAGCCGAGCCTTTGCCGATACCATCGAAGGTCGCTAGACGCTTGACAGCCGAACCAGAGTTCTCATCGACGAGACCCGCGATATCTTCGGTCAGATCCTTGAGCACCCTCGAGACCCGTTGATAGCCGTTGATACGAAAGCGATTGGCTTCCAACAGCTCGAGGGCCGAGGCAATCTGCTTGAATACAGCAGCAATATCATTGTTGGTCATCATGCCGTCATTATCTCCGATCCAAGGGCGCGACCGGCCAACGAGTCATACATCCAAGAAGATGCACACGATTCCTTGGACCACAGATCGAACCGCCAAAGGTAACTCATGAAACGCGAGCTACCGCTCTTGCGAGTTGTCGCCGGCGCCATTATCGAGGGCAACACTTGTTTTGTAGCGCAGCGCAGTGCTTCCGCGAGCCACAATGCACTCAAATGGGAACTGCCCGGGGGCAAAGTCGAGCTCGACGAGAGTCCGAAAGCTGCGCTGCGCCGAGAGCTCCGCGAAGAGCTTGGAATCGAGGTTGAGATTGGCGATTGGCTGGGACGTGGGCGCCATCGGTCGTCTCACCGTGTGATCCAGCTCGATGTCTACGTCACGCGGCTCGCCGCTGGTGAAATCCATCTCGCCGACCATGTCGATGGTTGCTGGGCGCGGGTAGAAAACCTCACTCACTTGGATTGGTCGGAAGCGGATCGCGCTCTGTTGCCGGCCCTCGCCCGAATTCTCGGCGGTTGAGATCGGAAACCAAGGGTCCACTTTAGACAGCATCTTGATAAAACAATCGGACAATAATATTCTACCGACCGCTTGGTCAAATTGATGAGAGATTTTCGACTTGAGGTCTGTGCTCTGCCCTCGACCTCGCCTCTTTGAAATTGCCGCCGCCTTCCTTTCGAGCGCCTCGAGATCCTCCGGCGATCCGAGCCCCAAATCTCCCGTGACTGTCAGTCTATCGGTACCTTGCAGAGGTAATTGCCCTCAATTTTCATGAGGCAATTCACCTGAGCTTTCGAACTGATCGCGTCATACGGTCCGTCATAAACGAGACCCCTTCAAGGTGGATTTCTTCTCCTTGCACCGCAAGGATCACGACATACACCTCAGCATCCAATCGCTATTTAAATATAGAGATATGCTGCCAGGCTAAAGACTCGCCGGTTCACAGACTTGACATTTTCTCGCCCCTCAATAATTCTACCGACCGTTCGGTTGTACAAAGGTCGACTGCAGTGGCAACCCTGCAGTACGACGAGGACGCCCGAGACATCAGTGCACGGACGGGAACGGTCGCCTAATATTTCCTGTAGTTCCTCCAAGAGCGCGTCGTCCCAAAACCTTGAGAGCTGCTTCAACTGATGTCGTCGAGTTGGCGAGTGATCTTTGGCGTCTATTTGTCCGATCGACCATTCCATCAGTCTCCACTCCACGCTGGCTCCACAGGGCAGATGAAGGTTTGGGCCGCGCGCCGAAGCGGGCCTGGCCAAGGTTCGATTTCGAGGAACACGTAAATGCAGAATGTGGCTCAGAAACGAGCAGCTGCTGGGCAGGGTCTCGGGGTCCAAACCCGAACCGAAGGGACCGTCGTCGAGATGTTTGCCGCCCAACTTGCCGCTCTAGGAGTGGAAGAAGCTTTCGGTGTCAGTGGAGGCGCAATCGCCCTGGTTTTTGATGCTCTGCAGGAGAGCTCGATCAGTCTCCGACATTTCCGCCATGAGAGCGGCGCCGCCTTCGCCGCTGCCGAAGCTCACTTCGCCAGCGAAAAACCCACCGTCGTCTTCGCGACAACGGGCCCCGGCCTACTCAACAGCCTTACGGGAATGACCGCCGCTCGCTGGGATGGCGCCAAGGTGATTCTGATCTCCGGCGCGACCAACTCCCCACAGCGCGGTCGATGGGCCAGCCAAGAGACCAGCTCTTATACGATGCCTCAGGACATGCTCTACACCCAGGGGCCGATCTTCGACTTCGCGGTGCGCATGGAGCATGCCTCCGAGCTGCCGGAAGTGCTGCGGCGTGTGAGCCTCGGCCTGTCTCGCCCGGGTGGTTTTGTGGCACACATCTGCATGCCGATGTCAGTCCAGTCCAACCGCATCGACATGCCGCGCCTCCTGCCCCGGATGGACCAACAGCCCCCAACCGCATCCGCCGAAGTGGTAGCCCAATGCGCCAAACAGTTCAAGACGGATACCTTCGCCATCTGGGCCGGTTTCGGAGCAACCAAAGCGGCTCCGCAAGTGCTGGAGTTGGCGGAACGCACCGGCGCCATGGTTTTCTGCTCACCGCGGGCTAAAGGGATCATTCCGGAGGATCACCCGCAGTATCTTGGAGTCACCGGCCTCGGTGGTCATACCAGCGTGACCGACTACATGATCCAACAACAACCCCAGTGGCTGCTGGTCCTTGGAACTCGTCTCGGCGAGGCGACATCCTTCTGGGACAACGACATGGTGCCGCAGGGTGGCTTTGTTCACGTCGACATCAATCCTGAAATCCCAGGTACGGCTTATCCCGAAGCCCACACCCTCGGTGTTCAGGCCGACATCGGCCTATTTGTCCGTGATCTGCTACAACACTTCCAGCCAGGTACGCTGTACCACACCCCCAATCAGATGCGCCGCCAGGATTGGGATGAGCCGCTGCCAATGCGACTTGCCGGGCGTGGCCCGGTGCGACCGCAAGTCTTGATGCGATCCATTCAACGGATCATCATCGACAATAGCGACGCTCTAGTGCTCGCCGAATGTGGCAACTCGTTTGCCTGGTGTAATCACCACCTCCGTTTCCCCACGCCGCAGCGTTATCGGGTCTCGACCCTCTTCGGCTCGATGGGTCACACCGCGACCGGTGTCGTCGGCGCCGCCTTGTCGACCGGCACCAAATCGGTAGCAGTGGTCGGCGACGGTTCGATGTTGATGAACTCGGAGATTAGCTCGGCGGCTCAGTACCAGACACCGGCGGTGTGGATTGTCCTCAACGACGCCGGCTACGGGATGTGCCGTGACGGGCATTGCGCCCTCGGGCTGACCGACGCCAACGTCGATATCCCACGGGTCGATTTTGTCGCCTTTGCTCGTTCGATGGGAGCCGATGGCGTGCAAGTGGATAACGAAGACTTGCTGGATAGCGCGCTGCAAGACGCGCTCGACGCCACCGGCCCGTTCGTCGTTGATGTGCGCATCGATTCCAACGAGCCGTCACCCCTGTTGAGCCGATTCGAGAGCCTGATCAAGCAGGGTAACTCGAAAAACGTCGCCGGCTGGGAACGATAACCCGGGAAAGCGACCACCGCTTGCACCGGCCACGGCACGCTGCTCTCGCCACCCAGCCATCCCAAGGTTGGCGCCCGAGACTTGACAGAAATGCTGGCCACGGAAAGACTCAACCGACTGGTTGGTATCTTTTTCTATTTCTCTCCCTATGCGCGGACAATCCAGCGTAACCACTTCTTTGAAGGGAGCATCGCCATGTCTTCGAGCCAAAAGCCACCGACCGTCAGCGACGACCTGCGCGCTAGGACCATCTACCGTCGAGCCGCCAGGGTCATCTACAAGAAAGGTTTCGGTGCGACATCGATGGGCGATATCGCAGAAGCCGTCGACCTCACCAAGGGTGGCTTGTACTACTACATCAAGGGTAAAGAAGCCCTGCTTTTCGCGATTATGAACTACGCGATGGAGCTGCTGGAAAATGACGTCATGGCGCCAGCGTCAAAAGAACCCGACCCCGAACGTCGGCTAGCGATTCTGGTCTCGAGGCACATTCGTCTGGTGTTGGACGACCCCAGCGCCCTATCTGTCCTGGTCAACGAAGACGAAGGTTTAGACGATGTGCATCGCGCCAAGATCACTGAGCGCAAGAGTGGCTACTCTCGGATGTTGCGTGATTGCATCGAGCAGATCGCGCGTCGCCAGGAACCGGTACCCAATATCGATCCGACGGTCGCGGCCTTTAGTCTGCTCGGAATGATCCACTGGGTCGTTCGCTGGTACAAAGTTGAAGGCCGTCTGAGCGAATCCGAGCTTGTTGAACAGCTGACGCATCTCGCGCTCTATGGCATCATGCCGTTGCCGATGATCGCCGACGCCAAGATCGCTTGATCTGGATCGCCGAGACGCCTTCAGCGGACATAGAGCGATTACACAGCGCGCGAACGGCCTTGGCCAGCGCCTGACGCGATCGCACAGCATGCAAATGCCTGTGGCCAGCGCCTGACGCGATTGCACAGCGTGCAAACGGCTTTGGCCAGCGCCCGACGCGATTGCACAGCGTGCAAACGGGATGCGAGGAGTCAAATGGACTAACTATTTGACTCGATTTCACGTCTCCGTGTCCGTTTGCGGTTGATGCAACCCGGCGTGAACGGCTATCTACGAAGACTTTCGTTGACATCTACGAAACCCTTCGTATAACTTCGCGTAGAAGACATCACCTGGAGATCGCAACTCATGAAGCGAAAGCCGACACATCGACCGACGGATTCAGAGCTCGCCATCCTGAACGTGCTCTGGCGCCGCGGGCCAAGCACAGTCCGTGAGGTTCAGACCGAGCTCCAGCAACGAGAGGCCACCGGCTATACGACGGTCCTCAAGTTGTTGCAGATCATGACCGAGAAACACCTGGTCGAGCGTGATGAATCCCAGAGAGCCCATGTGTACCAGGCCCGCGAAAGTGAACAAGCCACCCAACGTCACCTGATCGGCGATTTGCTCGACCGCGCATTCGATGGCTCAGCAGCAAAGCTCGTTATGCAAGCGCTGTCGACCCGGCCGGCGTCCGATCAGGAAATGACCGAAATCCGTAAGCTCCTCGACTCCGCTTCAGACCCAACCGCAGGAGAGAAACCATGAATCCACTGGAATGGATGACCCCTGACGCCGCCCTGATCTCCCCCGCGATTGTCCGGGTCGCAGCCTGGACGCTGCTCCACTTCGTTTGGCAAGGAGCCCTCGTCGGCGGCGTGTTGGCGACCGCCCTCACCCTGCTTCGACGTCAAGACGCACGACTGCGCTACACCATTGCGCTCGCGGCATTGGCAACGATGGCGATGATGCCAGTGGTTACCGCCACGATGATTGCCTCCCGGTCTGACTCAATGCTGCAAACGATCACGACTCCATGGACCGCAGACTCACGGGGTACAGCCACTGTTGCCCCGGCCGCGGCTTCCGCTCTCAGCACCGACAACACCTCCGATACGGCGCAGCCTTCGATACCACCAGCGGCTCGACAGAGCAACCTCGAATCCGCGCTGCCCTGGTTGGTGATCGCCTGGCTGATCGGCGTCGCCGCCCTCTCGTTGGCGCACTGTGGCGGTTGGCGGCGGGTGCGACGACTGCGGGAACAAGGTGTGCACCGGATCGAGGATCACTGGCAGGAGCTCTGCCAGAGTTTGGCGATCCATCTCGGAATACGACGCACGGTGCGGCTGCTGGAATCGGCACAGGTTGGAGTACCGACGGTCATCGGCTGGTTGCGACCGATCATCCTGGTGCCGACGAGTGCCCTCACCGGACTCAGCCAACAGCAGTTGGAGTCGATTCTCGCCCACGAGCTGGCCCATGTGCGACGTCACGATGTCCTGATCAACACCCTCCAGGTTGCCGTCGAGACGTTGCTCTTCTACCACCCGGCAGTGTGGTGGGCTTCGCAACAAGTGCGTACCCTGCGTGAACACTGCTGCGACGATCTCGCGGTCGAAGCTTGCGGCGATCGGATGACCTATGCCCGCGCCTTGGCTGAGCTCGAAGATCTGCGCTTCGCCGCACCGGCCTTTGCTCTGGGCGCCGACGGCGCGCCACTGCTCCAGCGTATCCGGCGCCTCGTCGGCGCCAGCGAAGAGCTCCGGCCCCCAACCTGGTTGACCGGCGCCTTGGCGGTGTCCGCGTTGGCGACGACCGCAATCATCTTCGCCTTCGCCGGCCAGCCCGGCATCGCCCAGGAGGCGATCCATGACACGCCTGTCGGCTCACCGCACTCTGTGCCAGCGATGCTCTTGGCACAGCTACCTGACCCGGCACGCCCTTCCTCGGCCGACGACTGGAGCTCTCCCGGCCCCAGATCGACTGGCGCCTCTCATGCCGACGAAGACATCGTCGGACGCTGGATGTCAGAATCCAAGAAAAGCCGGCCAGGCAAACCACAAGACATGGTCTGGATGCAACTCAAGACTCCCTCCCAAGGGCGGCATCACTCCACGATGTCGACAACGTTCGTGGCCGCTGAACTGATCGGTTTGACCACCGGTAAAGACGTCCGCTTCCAGCTTCGACGCCCGGCAGGAACCCTGACGTTCACCGGCGATGTTGATGCCAGCGGTCTCGGATCTGGCACCTTTAACTTCGAACAGAACCCCGATTTCCAGCGGCAGATGAAAGACTTGGGTTACAACCAACTGTCGACGCAGAAAGCGTTCGAGCTTGCACTCTTCAATGTCGATCCAGAGCTCGTTCGGGAATTGGCTGATCTCGGCTACGACGACATCCCCCTGGAGCGTTTGATCGAATTGTGCATCCATGATGTTGATCCCGACTTCATTCGCCAGCTCGCGAGCGCCGGCTACCCGGATCTGGCGTTACAACGCCTGGTGGAGATGCGGATCCATGGTGTCAGTCCCGACTACATTGTTCAGCTGGTAGCCCTTGGGTACACCGATCTGCCGGCGAGCCAGTTGGTCGAGATGCGGATCCACGGCATCAATCCCGACAGTGTGCGTGAGCTCAACGAGTTGCTGGGTCGCAAGCTTTCGGCGCAACGGTTGGTCGAAATGCGCATTCACGGCGTGTCACACGAGGCCGTCGGTGAGCTGAAAGCTCTCGGCTATCGTGACCTGTCGCCCGAACGTCTGATCGAAATGCGCATCCACGGCGTGACGCCAAGCTTCATCCGTGAAATGGCTGAGCTCGGTTACCGCGACTTGCCGGGGGACCGGCTCGTCGAGATGCGCATCCACGGTGTTGGCCCCGCCTTTGTCAAAGAGCTCGAGGAGCACGGCTATACAGACGTTCCGGCCGCAAAACTCGTCGAGATGCGCATCCATGGGATCGACGCTCGCTTCTTGCAACGCGTCAGCCATCGCACTGAAAACGATTGACGGTCTAGAGCAGCCAAGCGTCAGGGCGCCGATGTTGCGAGCACGCCATCGAGCTCGGCGCGAGACAGGCTGGTTCCGGCAATCACCACCGAGTCGATCTTTCGGCTATTGCGAATATCTTCCAGAGGATTTGCAGTGAGCAGGACAAGATCGGCCACCTTACCGACCTCGATCGTGCCGCGGGTCGCGAGCTGCCCAAGAAGCTTTGCCGGGCTGCTGGTCGCGGTGGCCAAAGCCTCGCCGGGAGACAAGCCCGCCAGCACCAACATCTCGAGTTCCTGGTGCAAGCTGAAGCCTGGGATGACGTATCCAAACGGGCTGTCGGTACCGGCCAGAACTCCCACGCCGGCCCGGTGTAGTGCCCCGACCAACGATCGCGAGCCATCATCGAGTCGCTGATAACCCGTGAGCTTCTCCGGGTTGGCGCCCGCGAAGTAGCGTTCGTAGATCCCTTCCCAACGTTGCCGAGAGGCCACCGGCAACAGGTCCAGCGGCAGGTCGGTTGGCCACTGGTCGTTCGGCGGCACATACGCTCGCGACCATACCAACGTCGGCACCACCCAAGTCTCGTTGGCCCGTAATGCCGCGAACAACTCGCTGCCCTTAGCCTCGTCATAGGTTGCCACCAAACTCTGTTGCAAGGCGCGATACCGCGTCGCCAGCGCCTGGGGATCCGCGTCATCACGACCGCGGGCCGCGGCCAAATCCATCAGCTCTTGACGCAGCTCCTGTTCATTCGCCGAAGTGCTGAAGAACATCCCAGCGTCACTGGCGATCGCTGGCGACACATGCTCGATCGTGCGCTGGCCTGCGGCGCTCACTTCCAACGCCGTCAAGGCGTCAGGAATGTGCCCATGGACTGGCAGATCGTTGAGCCGCGCTTCATCAACCAACGCTAGATAGGCTTCACGAGAGAGTGCCGCCTGGGCTTTCACAAAGTCCACTCCCATCGCCACCAAAGACTGAACAGCTTGTCGCGCCTCCGCTTCGTCGGTGACCGATAACACTTCCGGTTGCTCTGCTTGCGGCCCGTTGACGAAAGGCCCGGACGACACAATCTTGGGGCCGCGAACCTCACCGTCCGCCACCCGCTGCCGCAGGGTCTGGATCTGTTGCCACTCGCTGCCCATGTCGCGCACGCCCACCACACCGTGGGCCAGGTACAGCTCGAGCTGGCGGCTAGGCTCGATCTCGGGCTCGCCCATCGCCAGATGCACGTGCATATCCCACAAACCGGGGATCAAGAAGCGGTCTTCACCATTGAGTTGCGGCGTCCCTTCCGCCGCAACCAACTCGTCCGCCGGACCCACCGCCACAATCCGGTCGCCATCCACCAGGACCGTCATGTTGGTCTGGGCTTCGTCGTGGACGCCGTCGATCAACGTCACATGGGTGATCGCCAGGGTCGCAGGCGGTACCGGTGACTGCGTCGAGCCCTGACATCCGCCGATCACCAGGATGGACAGTAGCAGCACGAGGCATCGGGGGCGTTCAAAAGTAGAATCGGCCATGCAGCGAGTCTCCTTCGAGTCGGCATTTTGCGAGTTTGTGGTGCGTTCGAGCGCCACTTTGCCATACTCGACGGACGCCGTCAGCTACCGCTGTGACCATCCGGTCTCGACGAGGGGCGAACGCCCTCTCTCCACCGACGCCCGGCTGGTGACCCCTGTCATTGAGCTTCAGGACGGGGCGCCCGAAACGTCCTCAACCCTCCGTTGACGACGCTGTCATAAGCCACGAGCAAGTCGTAGTGATCATCAGCGGTCGCCAACACCGCCAGGCCCTCGGCCTTGGCGCCGGCGGGAGTGGGAATCCGCCCCAACAGAGTCGCCTTCCCTAGGGGTGGATCACCGGCGTCGCGATGCCCGGGAATCATGTCGTTGCCGTCCCAGTGATAAAGCAAATACGACAACGGTGCGTCAGTCGCCGCGCCAGCGATGATCAGGAAGCCGTCGTCTACCCGGGTGAGCTCGCGGATGCCACGACCCCCGACACCCACGAAGAGCAGCTCGGCGTCCTTCGGTTGATCAAACTTCAGGCGCAGCACTGGAGCGAAGCCGGAACGCAGCACCGGAGCGCGGAAGCCGAGGTAGAGGGTGTCTCCCGCCACCGCCAGGCCTTCGATATCGATGCCGTTCTCTTTGCTCGGTAACGCATGGAAGACCTTCAAGATCTCGTGTTTCGCCAACTCTCGGCTGAGGTCGATCGATGTCTTGTCCGTCGGCGGCTCGCCGGACGCTGGATCAAAATCAAACCGGTAGAGCCGCCGACGCGACACCTCGGACTCGATTGCGTCGGCACGTAAGCGCTGCCGGTTTTTAGCATAGGAGCGCTGCAAGGTCTTAAGATTGTGGGGTTCAACTTTCTTGCGCTTGCGCGAATGGGAGCCGAGCACGTAGAACGTGTTGTCGACCCGCGCCAGGCTTTCGATATCCAGCTCCTCGCCGTTGCCCAGCTTCACAAGTTGTCCAACTTCGTAACGTGACGGTCCCACGCGGCGCAAGGTCTGGATCGCATCAGCTTCATCCGCTCCGACGATGAGATGGTTCCCGGTCGACACCACCGCGCTGATGTCCTTGCCCTCCTCGAGTTCGCCGTCGACCTGCAGCGTCTTGCCTAAAGACAACGGTCCGTAGTGATGATGCTGCAACGTTCGACGAATCTCGCGCGCGTCGCCATCACCATGCTCGAACAGAGTCACCTCGAAGAGATTGTCGTAGTCGCTCTCGGGGATCGCCATCACCGGCATTCCTGACAGGTGGTGGACAATCGACGCCACGCTGTAGGCGTCATCGGGCCCCCCGGAGTGGCTGACGATGAGCACGCTCCGGTCGCGATGCTCGTCGATCAGCTTTTGGGTCCAGGCCGCGACAGTCGGCCGGTCAGCGGGCGGATACAGGCTTAGCTCGATCCCGGAGTCCTCAGCGGTTGGCCCCGCCGTCTCCCGAGTGCGAGTGAAGTTCGTCGAGTAGACTGCAGCCAGCGGCACGGTGCTCATCAGGTCCCTTAGCTCGACGGCGCGGGTATAACCCTCTTTCCTCAGCGCGACATCGCCGGGTCCCTCGACTTTTTCGGCATGGCGAACAACATAGAACGTTGTGATCGATTCCAGATCCGGGCCGCTTTGTCCAACCGTTGCGCTCGGCGCCAACAAAGGCGCCAGGGCGACGAGCCCCAGAGTCGTTCCCCAACCAAGTCCTGTTGTACGCATCGCCGCAACCTCCTGATGTCATGAGCCAAGCTTGCATGCTAAACCCTTCTGCATACCCTCAGCGCAATCCATGCTGCGAAGTCCCCATCGTCAGGGTCCCCATTGTCCGAGTCCCACAGCAGACCTGGCCTGCGATACCGTATCCTCGTCAATGAGGACACCTGCAACATCTCCGGAATGACCGTGGCCAAAAAACCGAGATCCAAACCCCCCAGGGCCCAGGCGGCCAAACCCGAGCCAGCCAAGCCCGAGCCAGCCAACATCGAGCCAGCGACAACTCCTGTTGTCACCACCTGGCGTCAGAAGCTGTTGCTGATCGTCTTCGGCGTGGCGGTGTTCTGCCTCGCCCTGGTCTTGGTCGAGGGTGCTTTGACCCTGTTCCGGATCGGCGACGGGGACCTCTATCAGGATCCTTTTGTCGGCTTCGCTCCGGGGCAAGACCTCTTCGCCCGCAAGACGTTGCCCAACGGCGACGCCGTTTACGCCACCCGGCCGGAAAAACTGGCGTTCTTCAACCACCAGGAGTTCCCCGCCAACAAAGC
>JAJCXQ010000936.1 GCA_029263355.1 Acidobacteriota bacterium
ATTCCAATCTCCCCTCAGCACACATCCACCTGTGATGAATGTCCAATCCGTCCCAAATGACTGGACGATTGGAGGTAAGGAAGACCTGGCTAGCGCGCGAAATCAATTTCCATAGAGCGCGCAAGCGATCCTGATCGAGCTCCACATCTGCATCGTCCAAAAGGTACACCGGTTTCCTACCGAGTTCGCTAAGGAACTCTCCGTGTGCGAGGACCAACGCCAGTCCCAAAGCCTTGCGTTCTCCGGCAGAGGCTACTCGTCGTAGTTCGTGCCCATCCCACCGGATGGCCAAGTCATCTCGATGAGGACCCAATAGAGGTCTCTGCTGGGCACGTTCTCGAGCGCTCACTGCCATCAGTTCGGCCATGATCGCATCAGGTCCCGCAAGCCCAGATTGAAGGGAACTTCTATAAGCAATATCGATTGGACCAAAAGTCAAGCCACTGATTTCAAGAACAGTGGTGAGGCAGGTACGTAGCCGCTCAACATACGTGTGTCTCAGCTCTATCAACTCTGAGGCTGCATGTGACAGCATCTGATTCCAAGTTTCAAGTTCAACACCACCAGCTTCAAGCAACCGACGCTTCTCACGAAGTGACTGTCGATATCGTGATAGCACCTGAAGACCACTCAAGTGTAGCCCAACAACTCCACGATCAAGAAACCGGCGGCGAGCCTCCGGAAGACCAACTAACACTGCAGAGTCCCCTGCTGACCAACTAATGACAGGAAGAACCCCGAGATAGTCTCTTAAAGAGGCTTGCTTCCTGTTGACTGTGCGAGACCGTTCGCGATGACTCCAATCGAGCTCGAGCCGGACGCGTCTATCGGTGACTATCTCCCCTATAATTCCGAAATTGGAGTGTTCGTGGTTACAACAATCCTGAATTCGAGAGGTGCGAAAGCTCTTTGTTGTACCAAGTACATAGATGGCCTCAAGAAGACTCGTCTTACCAGCTCCATTCGGACCCAAGACTAGATGAGCACCTGCTTCGAATAGCCACGCCCCTTCCTCAATATTCCTGAAACCCTTTATTTCGAGGTTGTGCAACATAGTATCTGCCAACACTATGAACGCGGGACATCACAGGATCAAGATCTCAGAGACGAATAGGCATAATCACGCAGACATACCTTTTGTCGAGACCTCCAACAGGATAAGCCACACACTGCGAATTTTCGTCCTTGAGTTCCAGTCGGACTTCTTCGGTATCTGAAACCGCGAGGAAATGCCCAAAATAATCCGGATTGATACCGAGAGAGATCGTCTCGCCTTCATAACTGCAAGCGACTTCTTCTCTAGCTTCGCCAAGATCGGGGTTGGCTGCAGAAAAAACTAGTCGTCCAGGTGCCAACTCCATCCGTATAGCTCGCGCTCTATCACCTGTGAGAAGCCCAACTCTGTTGATCACGGCTGCCAACTGTTGCCGATCAACTACGACATGCTTCTCATTGTCTCTAGAAATAACCCGCTCATAGTCTGGGAAAGTACCCTCTAGAATTCTACAAATGAGCTGTCGGCGGCCGATAGTGAACGACAAATGGTGTTCACTATGGCGAAAATTCATCTCGCCGCCTTCAAACCTCTGGAGTTCTTGAAGAGCTTTTCGCGGTACTAACAAACCTTCCGCTTCTTCAATCCCTTCAACGGACGACTCCACCAAAGCAAGGCGATGTCCATCTGTAGCTACAAGAATCAGGCCGCTGTCTTGAAATTCCAACAGAGCGCCAGAGAGTTGAAAACGAGACTCTTCGCTAGATATAGCGTAGAAAACTTTTGTCACCATATTCCGAAATGTCTGAAAGGGTAATCGAACAGGCTTTTCTCCCTCAATGTTAGGGAGTGTTGGGAACTCGTCAGCCTGTAGCCCTCTAATCTTGAACATGGACTTACCGACCAGGATCGTCAAGACACCATCCTGTTCGATTCGAAGAGTCAGCTCATCACCGGACGAAGCCCTGACAATCTCCTGCAACTTCTTGGCTTGGATAGCAATAGCCCCCTCATCCTTGACCTTTGCTTCACACCAGGATGTTAAAGAGACTTCAAGATCTGTAGCTGCAATGTAAAGGCGGTCATCAGTAGCTCGCAACAAAATGTGTGACAAAACTGGAATTGTTGTTCGCCGTTCGACAACTCCCTGCATAGGAACTATCTCGTTCAGGAACTCCAGGCGATTGAGGCTGATCTCCATCAAGCTGATCTCCTTCTTAGGAAACAGTCAGATCTGAAAGACTTAAAGTCTCTAGTAAGCACTGTGAATTTTCTCGAAAACTTAGATAAAGCGCGTTTTTTCAATAGTTTGATGGACTCTTTGTGTGAGGAAAAAAGTGTGGATAAGTGTTGGAAATTTGTCCAAATCCGTCGGAAAGCTTTCATGCTAAGAGTTATCCACAATCGATACACAGGCTATCATCAGAGATTTGAGGGATCTGTCCTACTGGATATTCTAGGGTTTGAGGTTCTAGGGTTTGAGCTCGAGGCTCAACTAAAGTGATCTACTAGGCTCTGGATGGTTCTGTCGATCTCAGCCTCTTGTGCCCGTAGCTGTGCTATCTTCTTCACAGAGTGCATCACCGTCGAGTGATGTTTGTCGTTAAATTGTTTACCTATATCAGGGTAGGACATGTTTGTCAGTTGCTTACATAGGTACATGGCTACTTGGCGCGGGAATGCGATGTGCTTGGAATTGTTTCTACTCTTGATCTCGCTAAGTTTAAGGCCATAATGACGAGCTGTGAATTTTGTGATTTCACTTGCTGTTATTCTATTTGCAGGAAGAATATCGCGAAGTGTGTCTTTGGTGAGATCGAGTGATATTGGTCGTCCAGTAAGTGATGCGAAGGCGACAACACGGTTTAGTAGACCTTCGAGCTCACGGATGTTTGTTTTGACGTGTTGGGCTATAAAGAGCGCGACGTCGTCTGGAAGATCTATAGCTTCAGTTTCCGCTTTTCGTCTCAGTATTGCGACTTTGGTTTCGAGTTCAGGAGGCTGTATATCTGCGATGAGGCCCCACTCGAACCTACTGCGCAGGCGCTCTTCCAGTGTTGGTATTCTTCGGGGAGAAGAGTCTGATGACAAAATTATCTGTTTCTGGCTGGTGTAAAGGGTGTTGAAGGTGTGGAAGAATTCTTCTTGGGTTCGTTCTTTGTTGGCTATGAATTGGATGTCATCGATCAATAGCACGTCTATTGTTCTGTAGAGATCCCTAAATGCGGGCATTCGATCGAATCGAATTGAATTGATGAGATCGTTGACGAATTGTTCGGCAGTCAAGTACATCACGCGAACTTGTGGATCGTTGGCGATAATACGGTGACCGATGGCGTGCATCAGATGGGTCTTTCCCAAACCAACTCCGCCATAGAGAAAGAGAGGGTTATAGCTATGAGACGGACTCTCGGCTACGGCTAAGGCGGCAGCATGGCAGAACTGATTGGAGCCGCCGACGACGAAGTTATCAAACTGATACCGATGATCGAATCTTGATGAGGTTGGCGGCTGCTGTTGAACTACTTCGGAATCCGTCTCCTGCACTGCGAAGAGGACGTCCAGGGTAGTGCCATCCATTTCTGCGATTGCAGTATTTACTAGTGGACGGTAGGTTTGTTCCAAAGTATGGACAAAGTGCTGATTTGGTGCTAGGAGCACCAAGCGGTTCCCAGTATGCGATTGTACCTGTAGGGGGCCGAACCAGGTCTCGAACTCGTCGGGATCTAGTTGGCTCTGGAGGCGCTCTCGTAGATTCTGCCAGCGGTTCATGGCTACTGGTCTGTTGCGGTGTAGTTTTTCCTCAGTTTTTCCACAGGCTGTGGAAAATGATGAGGATGCGAAGAGGTGACTGTAGGCGGTGAGGCCATGATGTGATGTGTGCTCGTGGAGTGAGTTGGCTGGCAAGCCCGTCTGTAACCGGATCAGAGTCCTATCATAGAACAAGAGGCGGGCCTGAGTCGATGGTCAGGAGAGTGTTCTATAGTGGTGTCGACAGGCCTAATCCTGTGGGCAGATCGAGGGGGCAAACTCGGGATGGTTATGAGGCGGTGGAACTACTTGTGAATGATGCTGCTAGAGGGAGTAGATCAGCGATGGACGAATCTGAGAAGCTTCTACGGTGGTTCGAGTCTCAAAAGAGGCTCTTGCCTTGGCGTGAGTCCAGAGAACCCTATGGGGTGTGGGTTTCTGAGATCATGCTGCAGCAGACACAGGTCCAGACAGTTATTCCGTACTACCTGTCCTTTCTCCGTCAATTTCCAACGGTTGAGGACTTGGCTGCAGCTCCCTTAGAGCAGGTCTTGGCAGCTTGGTCTGGACTGGGTTACTACCGACGGGCGCGACAGATGCACAGCGCCGCAAAGATGATCGCTGAGTCTCTCGACGGATTTCCGTCATCGTCGCGGGAGTTGGAGAGGTTGCCAGGGGTAGGTCCTTACACGGCAGCAGCAGTAGCGAGTATTGCCTTTGGTGAAGTGGTGCCGGTTCTGGATGGGAACGTAGAGCGTGTGATGGCTCGGCGATTAGCTTTAGCTGAAGACCCTAAACAGAGTGCTGTGCGCAAGGCACTCTTCGGTGCTGCCGCTAGCGTGCTGGATTCGGAACAACCTGGAGAGAGTAATCAGGCCCTGATGGAACTTGGGGCAACGATCTGTCGTCCAAAGCGGCCAGTCTGCGACGAGTGCCCACTCAAGCAAGATTGTTTAGCTCAACAACAGGGAAATCCTGAGTCGTTTCCGGCACCTCGTCGAAGAAGGACGATAGAGCGCTTTGAGCTAGCAGTAGCCGTAGTTCGACGGGACAGCAGTATTTTGCTCTTTAGACGACCTGAAGAAAGTGCTCTGATGGCAGGGATGTGGGAGCTTCCCAATGTACCGCTGTCTCGCTCCGTAGAGGTCATGGCGGGGGCTTTTGAAGGCAAGTACGGAGGCTGTTGGAAGCTGGAACTGACTGATACAATAATCAATCATAGAATTACTTATCGAGCCTTGAGGTTGCATGTTCATCTAGGAGAGTTCAAAGCAGGCCATTCGGTTGCCGAAGGTCTCGAAGCCGCTTGGATTTCACGTGAAGAGCAGGTCGAGTATGCGGTATCTTCAGCTGTTGGAAAAATAGTAGCGAGTTGTTGTAGTTGGTACTAGATAGAGTCTAACGACTCACCTGATCCAGCTGCGAAAATAAACCAACCGACTAGTTTGTCATCGATTTCTCGTAGACGTTTTGCGACAAGATTACAGAGAAGTCTTAGGAGACTTAGGGAAGAAACCTTTTGGATATCGAGGATCCCTTTGATGACGTCTCGCGATATGGAGAGAACGACAGCGCCAGACTCGTGAGCTTTGGCGTCTGCAGATCGAGGCTCTTGATCGATCAAAGCCATTTCTCCAAAATAGTCTCCTCTCACTAAGAATGCTAGTGCCTCTTCGCCAGCACCTGCAATCTGCTTGCTGATCATAACTTGACCTTCTAAGACGACATACATCCGATCACCCTTTTCCCCTTCGTGGAAAATGTAAGAGTTAGGCTGTATCTTTTGTTCATTTGATAAGGTAGCTAGGAAATTTATTTCCAAGGGTGACAGTTTCTGCTCTTGGAATAAACTACGTTTGGTGCCTACGCCAACATGAATAGTCTTCTCAGGCTCTTGTATGGTGTTTGACTCGCTCGTCGTGGAATCGGCCGTCGAAAAGAATCTCGCTAGCACACCATTGGTATGACGCAGTTTAGAAGATAGACTTTTCCAAAGTGCCCAATAGAGCGCAAGCGCGAAACGTTGATCAGCTTCTATTATCGGATTAAGTGCCTCTAGGTTAGTGGAGAATAGAACTGTTTCGAGCTCAATGGATGCGTCTCCCGAACGCGCGTTTTGATCAACGAAACTTGTTTCACCAAAGACATCTCCTGATTTGAGCTTGGCGAGTGTGTATCGACCATAAGGAGTTTGGCGTTGAATATGTATTTCCCCGACATCGATCAGGTAGATGTCTTTGGTTCTATCTCCCTCGCTTAGAACTGCAGTACCAGGTTGATATTGAACTCGCGATATGCAGCCTGAGAGTTGTTCAATCTGGTAGTCAGAGAAGTGGGCGAGAATATCAAACTGACGAAGTCGGTCGAAAGCATCCATGGTTATAGAGCTTCGTTGAGGTCTTGGGTTTCTTGGATGAGCTCGAGTTGGGCGGGTCTTAAGCTCTTTCGGACAAGGGATTCAATAGCATCGAGCCAATTGTCTCTTGGGAGAACGGCTAGATCGAGAACCTCGATATTACGGTCGCGGATTTCCAGATCAAGTCTATTCTGTATAGCTCTTTGAAACGTCGGATCAGTAGAACGCAGCCCGTCGACTTTGGGGTCGGAGAGGATAGGGATCCGGATTAGGAGATCATAAGTAGAGATCCAAGAATCTACAAGTGCGCCAAACAAAGGTTGAGGTCCCGTCGAGAGCATCATGTAGACAAAGTTGTCTAGCACACTTCGATCACAGATTACCAAGTCGTAGCGTGCGCTCGCAAGAATTTCTTCAGCTGCTTGAGTATGAAGAATCCATCCCTGAGCTGCTAGCGTAGTATCTTGATTGATAGTCAGTGGGCATCGGCGTGCAACTTCTCCGACTACATCTAGAGAAATATCAGTAGCTTTGAGGCGTGCCGCCAGGCCATAACAAAGGGTTGTCTTGCCAACACCGTGGCTGCCGATGAACGCAAGCTTGTAAGAAGTTGAGTTCAGATCAGCCTCCGTCCCGCCAAAGATCTTCCTAGCGTTACTTCATCGGTGTATTCGATGTCTCCACCTACTGGCATTCCGAAGGCCAACCTAGAAACTTCGATACCTTTAGACTTTAAGAGACGGGCTAAATATAGGGCGGTCGCTTCCCCTTCAACATTCGGGTTGGTTGCGAGAATAACCTCTTCTACACCTTCGAGGCGGTTAAGCAGCTGGTCAGTCGCAATCTCTTTTGGTCCTATCCCTCGCTGCGGCGAGAGTGCGCCGAGCAAGACATGATAGGTCCCTCTATGCTCTCCTGTTCGCTCTATAGGTTTGATGTTGAAGGGTTCTTCCACCACACAGATTCGAGTTCGATCTCGGTGAGGATCACTGCAGATATAGCAGGGATTGACTGGGGTGATTGCGTTACAGGTGCCGCAATTGAAAAGTAGATCTTTGACGTCGAGAATTGCCTGTGTGAGGTTTTGCGCCTCTACTCGACTGACTTTCAAAAGGTGATGAGCCAAGCGGCTAGCCGTCTTGGGTCCGATACTTGGGAGACGCGCAAGCTCTCCGACTAGTGTTGCTAGCGGATCGGACATGGTTGTAGAGGTCTCAGAACAGTCCTGGGACATTTGGCATCATTGATCCGACTTTTCCCTGCATGTCTTCGTCAACCTTGCGGCTCGCTTCGTTGACCGCTGCTACGATTAGATCTTCGAGCATCCCGGCGTCGTCTGGATCCAAGGCATCAGGTTCGATTTTGATAGCGAGTAGCTGCTTGTTCCCATTCATTTTGACGCCGACCATTCCACCCCCAACGGTGGTTTCGACACTCACTTCGGCCAGTTCACGTTGAAGCTTGTCCTGCATTTTCTGAGCTTGTTTGAGCATTTTCTGCATGTTCATGGAGGTTCTACCTCAGGTTTTTGAACGTTCTGGATTTGGCCACCAAACACTTCTATTACCGCTTGTACAGTAGTGTTTCCAGGAGCGGTTTTTTGTGTCTTTTGGACTGTTGGTTCTTTTGGAGCGCGTGAGGTTCTTGGAGCAATCAAGCTCCAACTCGCATCTGGTCCTAGAATATCACGAACAAGCTCGTCTACTAGCGACGCGTTATTCTTCCTTTGGAGTGCGTTAGGCAACAGCGAGTCTTTGGATAATGGTTGAATAACTAGACTAGATTCGTCAATGGTGATCTGCGCTGTCTCTACCAAAGCTGCAAGAGGTTGGCGGCGCAATCCAAGTTGTTCGAGAAAGTTGGAAACTCTAGCGTTATTATCGAGAGTTGAATTGTCTCTATTGGTTGTTCGCGGCGTTTCATTCGGTATTTCGTTATAGGAAGTAGAATAGGTGTCCTTTTGTTTGGTTTTAGGAGTACTGGTAGAGTTGGGCTTTGGTGTCGCTCCTGGTACGGCAGCAGGCTTGCTATGGTTGGTTTCGGTATTTGGTGTAGGTGTAGGGATTGGTTGATGACCGCCGAGAATATCTTCGATCTGAGTCAGCTTTTGGAGTTCGGCAGCGCGCAACCAGGATAGTTTTAAGGCTAGCATTCCGAACTCGCTACGGCGCACGTTGGATTCGCTGGCCAAGAGGTGATGTGAGAGTCTCAGTATGTTTTCATAGCCATAATTTTGAACAAGCTTCGCTAAATCTTCTGCTTGTTCTAGAGGGAGATCAATGGTCGTAGGATCTCCCCCAAGAGACAACAGGATTGCATCCCGCAGGTAGAGGAGGAATTGGCTGTAGACATTGTGTGGATCAGTGCCGGTTGCTTCAATTTCTTTGACTAAATTCGAAATCCAGGAGGGGTTTCTTTCAAAGATTGCTTCTAGCAGGCCTAGATACATCTCGGTATCGAGCCCACCTAAAAGATTTGTAGCGTCTTGGTCGCTGATGGTGCCGTTGCCGAAGGTTGCTAGCTGATCGAGCAATGCTACGGAGTCTCGGACGCTTCCGTCACCGGCACGTGCGATGAATCGAAGTGCGGCATCGCTGATCGTAATCTGCTCGACTTCGCTGATCGTCTTGAGGTGCTTAGAGAGGACGGGCGAGGGGACTCGGCGAAACTGGAATTCCTGGCAACGAGAGTGGATCGTTGCTGGAACCGCATCGCTCTCAGTTGTAGCAAAAATGAAGACGAGGTGTTTGGGTGGCTCCTCGACGATTTTTAGCAACGCATCAAAGGCCTGCTTCGATAGACGATGTACCTCGTCAAGCACAACGACCTTGTAGCGATTCCGGGCGGGCCCGTACCGTAAGCTCTCGGTCAACTCTCGGACCTGCTCGACTTTGGAGTAGGTGGCTGCGTCTATTTCTAAGACGTCAAGATCTTTGCTGGAGGCGATCTCTCTGCAGGAAGGGCACTCGTTACAGGGATCTTGAGCCGGGTGGTCCGGTGTCGGCCCGTTCTCGCAGTTGAGGGCTTTGGCCAGCACTCGCGCTGCTGTGGTTTTTCCTACGCCGCGAATGCCCGAGAAGAGATATGCCTGCGCAACGCGATTTTCCTTAAGACCGTTACGAAGGGCCGTGATGATCGGATCTTGGCCGACGATGCCAGCAAAGTCGCTAGGGCGCCACTTTCTGGCGAGCACCTGATAGGTCATGGAGAGAGGGGGGCAGGTAATGGCGGTAAGGGTCGAGGTTGAGTCGGCAGTAGGCCATTGTTGTGAGGGTCTTCGGTCGGGAAGATGAGCGACAGTGGTGTACGAAGGGTTCCGGTGAATCTGCGGCACCCGGAGCGTGTCCTTATCGCTGCTCCCTTCCAGGCCTGACGAGGTTCGGAGACGTTCCGATGCACAGGACCCGAACCCTTCGTGCACTACTGCCCAAGAAGAGTATGGTACGACTAGATGAAGGAGCTTGTAAAGCGGTCTAGTCGGAAGGTGACCTGCCCGAGGTATTTCTCGACGAGCCGTCTCCACCGTCTGATGTGAGCTAGACAACCGCGTGGGCCCGCCGAGATCCGGCGCTTTGCGGTGCGGCGTTTGTTATCGGTCGAGCCGGGGCTAAACTCCCCCGGATCCGGAACCTCTGAGGGTGGCTGTTGCTGAGACACCCAGAACGTAGACTTTCTGACCGAAAGCTATGAGTTTTGGCCCATCTGACAGGAAGCGAGTTGCCCGAGTCGGGTGGTGCCTCTCCCGACTTCTCCCGGCCGCAAGCGGCACTTCGACCGCAAACACTGCGCAAGAATCGAGGCTCGTCTTTCTTCTTCCGCTATTCTTGTGTTTGACTCGTTTTGTTTACGGTCGCCATTGCATAGGCTAAGATCAGCCGCTCGGGGTACTACAGTGCTCGCCTGGGTAGGCTTCATGGAAGATGATCAACAGTGGATGGAGGTAGCTCTTCAGGAAGCTAGACGAGCGGCGACACTAGGTGAGGTGCCGGTGGGTGCCGTGGTCGTGCGTAACGGTGAGTTGATTGCTCAAGCGTCTAATCGCAGAGAGACCGAGGGCAACCCAGTGGCTCATGCCGAGGTTCTTGCGATTCAAGCAGCGGCTGTCGCAGTTGAGGGTTGGCGCTTGATAGATTGCACTCTGTACGTCACACTAGAGCCGTGCGCTATGTGCGCTGGGGCCTTGGTGAACAGCAGAGTCTCGGGCCTTGTTTTTGGCGCTAGGGACCCGAAAGCTGGTTTCTGCGGTTCTCTAGGTAATCTTGTTCAGGATCATAGGCTGAATCATCGAGTAGATATCCGAGAAGGTGTTCTTGAGGATGTTTGTAGTCAGGTCTTGAAGTCTTTCTTCTCGAGGCTCAGGAGATAGTCCAGGGAGCAGTATTGTTAGGGAGAAGCATGGCAAGTTGCGAAACAGGTTTTGGAGAGGTGTCCGAGTGGCCGAAGGAGCACGACTGGAAATCGTGTGTAGGGGAGACTCTACCGAGGGTTCGAATCCCTCCCTCTCCGCCAAATGATTACAGATGGAAGGTAGCGAAAGAGTAGAGTAGATACAAAGCTTATGGAGAGGTGCCGGAGTGGTCGAACGGGGCGGTCTCGAAAACCGTTGCCCGTGCAAGCGGTCCGTGGGTTCGAATCCCACCCTCTCCGCCATTGGCTGTTCCCCCCTCTGGTGGCTGTTGTAGATAGTCGAGCCTTGACGGGGCAGGTTTGGCTAGGGTAGGGTCGTGGGCTCTTCGCTGATGGACGCACGTCTGCTCAGTTCATCGTACACTGCTCGAAGCCGGTTGTTTTCCCCGCTTATGTCTCAGGGGCTTCGAGAGATTCCTTAGACCTCTTGATTCCAGGAAGGTTTGAACGCCGTGAAGCGCACTTTTCAACCGAATAATCGCCGTCGAAAGAAGACCCATGGTTTCCGAGTCCGAATGCGGACCCGCCAAGGCCGTGCCATTTTGGCGCGTCGGCGCAGCAAGGGTCGAAAGCGATTGAGCGCATAGACTTCTTAGAAGAAGATGGGTGTCGATGGGTGAAGGCCTATGTCGCGATCAAAGACTGAGAAGAAGCGCAGATTTTGCCCGTTGCTACCGACGAGGATTGAAGAAGCATGGGTCCCTCGCCTCAGTCCACTGTCACCCTAACCAACGTCAAGCCGCTCGGTTGGGTATTACAGCGAGTCGAAGAGTCGGAAATTCTGTCGTTCGCCATCGACTGAAAAGAAGAGTCCGTGAAGTTTTTCGACGCTTCGACCAGCGGTGTGCGCTGGCTGGTCTGGATGTTGTGGTTCATCTGAAACCAGCTGCTGCTAGGAGTGACTTTGAAGTACTTCGTTTAGAGGTGCGCGGCCTACTTTCCGCCGTCAGGCATTTAGGTAATGGACGATCGTGAGGCAGGCGCTCACGAGCAGTTTACGCTCTTATAAACGCTACGTGTCTCCATTCCTTCCGCGCTCTTGCCGGTTTTCACCAACTTGCTCAGAGTTCTGGGCGCTGGCTGTTGTGAAGTACGGGGTGTCTAAGGGACTCGTCCTTGGGTTGTATCGCTTGCTGCGGTGCCATCCTCTGCATCCTGGTGGAGTAGACATACCGTGAGACTGCGCGATAACGCCTAAAGAGTCTCGGCATCGGATCGCAGAAAGGAAATAGAGGCCCTTGGAAAATCGTCGCCTATTCACTGCCGTGTTTCTGTCGGCTCTGATCTTAGTTGTCTGGAACTATGTTTTTCCGCCTATTCCACCGACTTCAGCACCAGCCGATGTGGTGGAGTTAGATTCAAGAGACTCCACCAGTCGTAGCGTTTTGGCTGATGAGGGAAGTTCAGCAGTAGGTGCGGATTATGGCGGGGACGGCTTGGAAGAAGAGGAGTTTCCTGAGGCTGAATCCATCCTGGAGTTTGATGAAGAAGCGGTGATCGCTGAGCGGGAAGAGTACCCTGTACTCGAGAATGCGTCCGTGAGAATCGAATTCAGTAGTCGAGGAGCTCAATTGACATCCTTTCTGCTGAAAGAAGACCTTGCGGTGGGGGGTGAATCTCTCGAGTTGATCCGCGATCGAGGTTCGGACCCGTATCCGTTCAGTTTGGTTGTTAACGGTACAAAGTCTCATAGGCTCAATAGCGCGCTGTTCAGGTGGGAGCAAGAATCGGAACAGGGTGATCGTGATATCGAAGGTAGTGTTCTTCGATTTCGACACCGAAGCGAGCGCGGTGCAGCTGAGAAGGTCTTTCGGTTGTTACCGGATGGACTGTTGAAGGTCGAGATGACTGTCTTGGGACAGCGCGACTGGAGTGTTGTCGTGGGGCCGGGATTGCGTAACCTCAATGAGAAGGAGTTGAACAGTCGTTTCATTGAGCGAAACGTTGGCTACTTCCGCGGAGGAGATCTAGAGACGATTGCCTCACGTAAACAAGAAGAGGATGAGTTGATTCCTGCGAGTGGATTACGCTGGGTGTCTCTCGAGGACAACTTCTTCTTGGCTGCCGTGCTGCCTGAAGAGGGAATACGCGAAGTCCTGGTTCGCCCTGTGTTTCAACGACATGAAATCGAAGAGGGTAAACCAAGATTTCTCCCTGTCGGTACGCCGTTGGATAAAGATGCTGGTACGCGAGAGCAGATGCTTCTTCTGGGTGCGAGTGGTCAGCACATGGAGATGACCACTCTGTTTGGTGCCAAACGGTATAGCAAGCTGTCGAAGATGCCACATGGTCTAGAGGGGACTGTCCGCTGGGGATGGTTCGGCTTTCTTTCGAAGCCGCTCTACTTCGCTCTGGAGTGGATCCACAAATCAATGGTGCCCAACTATGGCTGGGCGATCATCCTGGTGACTTGCTTGATCAAAATCCTCTTTTTTCCCTTGACCTACAAGAGCCAGGAGTCGATGGGGAAGATGCAGGAACTTAATCCAAAGGTTCAAGCGATCCGAGCCAAATACCGCAGCAAGTTGAAGGATCGACAGGGGCGGCCGAACGCTGATGCTACGCGTCAGATGAATGAAGAGGTCATGCAGATCTATAAGACAGCTGGCGTAAACCCGGCTGCCGGCTGTCTTCCACTCTTGCTGCAGGCGCCAGTGTTTTTTGCATTCTTTAGGCTGCTTTCGACAGCTGTGGAGCTCCGAAATGCGCCTTGGATCGGTTGGATATCGGATCTCTCGGTTGCAGACCCCAACTATGTTCTACCGCTCGTCATGGGCGGAACAAGTATCGCGCTGCAGCGTATGATGCCAGCGCCGCCGGATCCAATGCAGCGAAGAATGATGCAACTCTTGCCTGTTATGTTTACGTTTTTTGCGTTTCAGTTCCCCAGTGGCTTGTTGTTGTATTGGATCACGAACAATGTTCTGTCCATGATCCAGCAAGGCATCACGATGAGGGTCAAACAGCGGGGCTAGTATTAGCTACCACTGACGCGACGAGCTTCAAGTCCATTGAGACGTCATAGAGTAGAGCGGAGGTCGAATAGTGGAACGACAGTTCTTTTCTGGAAATTCTGTAGAGCAGGCTGTACTGGCAGCAGCTCGACACCATGGTTTGGATCCTGCACTCGTTGCTTACAAGTTGCGCGAGAAGAGACATGGGTACGTCAATGTTCGCAGGCGGGTCGTGATTGAAGTTGATCCCAAAGCGCCCCGTCGGGAAGAGCCTTTAAGGGTCATTCCAACGAGCAATCAGAGCGAGAATTCTCAGATTAATGCGGCTGAGTTATCTCAGGCTGATTGGCAACCAAGAGTTCCGGGCGAATACTGGTTAGGTGAAGTGAACAGGTGGCAAGGGTCGAAGTTCCCCGATCCGGCGGCCGCTGGCATCGAGCATTCCTTGGATGAACTCGGTTGTTTAATGGGCGCTTCGTTTCAAGTCGAAACTCGGCGATGTGAAGATGTCTTCGAGATTGAGATTGGGGGAGATGACAGTTTGGCACTGTTAGCGGAGGAGGGGAGAGCCCTCTACGCAGTGGAACACCTGCTGCCAAGGCTTTCGCGGCGAATGGTGGGGGAAGGTGTCTTTTGCAGAGTAGATAGTGGCGGATTCAGACGTTCACGTGAGCTTAGGTTGGAGGAGTTAGCTCACAAGGCAGCAGAAAGAGCTGTGCAATTCTTAGGTGATGAGCTTCTGGAACCGATGAATCCCGCTGATAGACGAGTGGTGCACATAGCGCTGGCTCAAGATCCGACGGTTCGGACAGAGAGCGAAGGCGAGGGCTTTATCAAGTGTGTTCGGGTTATTCCTGTTGAAGGCTGAGAGTGCTGGCCTACTGGCCTGTTTCACGTGAAACATGGGGTGCTTACTCCCAGCGATAGAAAGAACTCTGTTTAGACGGCGGATAGAGAACTGTTCGAGAATTGCGATCAGCGACTCTAGCCTCGAGGCCATGTTCTCTCACTATAGAGAGTTACAGCGATGGAATGTCAAACTCTCTTTAGTGGGACCGGGAACAGCAGAAACCGTCATAGAGAGGCACTACGGTGAATCTCTGCAAGCCCTCTCTCTGATCCCAGCGGAATCCAGATCACTGCTTGATATAGGTAGCGGTGCCGGATTTCCAGGAATGGTGCTGGCCGCTGCTCGCACTGATCTGAAGGTCACGCTCGTCGAGCCTCGGGAACGAAAGTGGGCGTTCCTTGAGAGTGCCAAAAGGCGTGCTGGATTGTCCTGCCGCTGTCTGAATGTTAGAGTCGAGTCTCCGCTACCGCGGAGCCTCCCCCGTCACCTCGACATCGTTACCTATAGAGCTCTTACGATCTCGCCGACCATCCTGGAGGCGTTAGTTAGTTCCTCTCCACAAGCCCGATTCCTGGTCTGGTGTGGAAAAGAAGAGCCCATGGTGCCTGACTGCTGCGAATTGGTTGGTGAACTCTCGTTGCCAGGAAGCAAACACCGTAGGATCGTTGAGTTTCGTAGCCACTAACGAAAGAACAAAGAAACCCGACACAAACCATGGCGATTATTGTAGCAGTAGCAAATCAGAAGGGTGGAGTCGGTAAGACGACAACCGCAGTGAACCTGGCGGCCGCCTTGGGTGCCTTGGAAAAACGTATTCTCCTAGTAGATTGTGACCCCCAGGGAAACGCTACAAGGGGAGTTGGAATTGAGGCTACAGCACCGCATCTCTACCATGTTCTCTGCGAAGGCAAGCCTGCTGTCGGGGCCATTCAGAAGACGGAATTCTCCGGATTGAGCCTACTCTCTTCGGATCGCGAGCTGGTTGGAGCAGAAGTCGAGTTAACCGGTCGTGACCGATGGGAGTATCAGCTTCGCCTTGCTCTGCAAGAAGTCGCGAGCGATTTCGACATCGTCCTCTTGGATTGCCCTCCCTCACTGGGCCACCTCACCGTCAATGCGCTGACTGCTGCGGATCATATCCTTGTGCCTCTGCAGTGCGAGTATTATGCGCTCGAGGGAATCAGCGAACTGGTCGCAACCGTTCGAAGAGTTCAGGCACATCTCAACCCTGGGTTGACGATCAGCGGAATTGTCCTGACGATGTTCGATGAGAGGACCAACCTTTCCCGTGATGTTGCAGATGAAGTCCGTCGGCACTTCACGAACGAGGTTTATGATGTCGTGATTCCACGGAACATCCGGCTCGCAGAAGCGCCGAGTCATGGGCTGCCGATTTTGCACTACGACATTAAGAGTCGCGGCGCTGATGCCTACCTTGCATTGGCCCGGGAATTCCTTCAGAGGGTCGCATGAATACCAAGCGTCGAGGGTTAGGACGAGGACTGGATGCTCTTCTCGGAGCAGAGCCAGAAAAGCGAGCTGAGGCTGACTCTGTTTCTGCAGGAGTTGCCGAAGTTTCTGTCGAACGCCTAGAACCAAACAGGTTTCAGCCCCGCAGCACCTTCGATGAATCAGGACTTGAAGAACTGGCAAAGTCGATTCAGGACCAAGGATTGGTTCAACCAATCGTCGTAACGCCCAATGAACATGGACGCTTCACGATCATTGCTGGAGAACGTCGCTGGCGTGCGGCTCAACGTGCAGGCTTAAAAAGCGTACCCGTCGTAGTACGAGAGGTTGCTGACGACCAACAGATGCTTGAACTCGCATTGGTCGAAAATGTGCAGCGTGCTGACTTGAATGTCATAGAAGAAGCCGAAGCCTACAGGATGCTGACAGAGCGTTTCGAACTTTCACAGGAAGAGGTTGCATCGAAGGTAGGTAAAGGTCGAACAACAATTACGAATGCGCTTCGCCTCCTTCGACTACCTGAAGAAGTTCAAGATTTTCTACGTGATGGACGTATAACTGCCGGACAGGCTCGCCCGATACTCTCTATCCAGGACCGATCTCAACAGATCAAACTAGCCGACCGAGTGATCGAAGAAGGTCTGACAGCAAGAGACCTCGAGGCGCTGGTAGCTGCTCCGAAGCCAAAGCAACAGAAGAAGCCCAAAACGCAAGAACTTGACGTCCATACACAAGCGGCTATGGAAAGACTTACCCGAGATCTTCAGACCAAGGTAGAAATTCTGCGAAGAAAGCGCGGTGGAATGCTAAAAATCCATTTTCATTCTGAAGAAGAACTGATTCGCCTCTACGACCGTCTAATGCAGGGGAAAGACGATGTTTAAAGGCTCAGGCGCCCAAGGTGACCTCAATGGTTTTCTCGATGCTGGAAGCCACATGAAGGGCGAACTGAGTTTCGAGGATACTTTCAGAATCGACGGCAAGTTCACGGGTAGTGTTGTTTCCGATGGCGACCTGATCGTAGGTGAGCGCGGCGATATTGATGGTGAGATCAGCGTCCAGCGAGTTTTCGTTTCAGGAATCGTGCGCGGTGTCTTGCGCGCATCCGAAAGGGTAGAGATCACTGCTGTAGGCAAGGTCATGGCAGATGTGTTTACACCCACGTTGACCATTGACGAGGGAGCCTTTTTCGAAGGCAGGTGTACGATGGCCCAGCTAGACAAGCCTGCTGAGGGAAGAGAGCTTGATAAAGTAGCCCAGATGCCGCATATCAAGCGAGCCAAACCAAGTTAAATACTGCCCTCACAGAACATCAGTAGATACACTTCTTTTTTCGGTAGTTCTTAGATACTCCTAGAGATCCCGGCTTGCTGTGGTTCGCTCTGCCAATGTCTCATACGATGGCAAGAACGTCAGTGGCTGACGGGCTAGGAAACCTGTTTCGAAAGCAGGTGTCAGAACTGCTCCGTCGAGATCTCTAGCGATCGGAAATCCGAGTCCGTAAAGCAAGGTGGGGACCAAGTCCACCAGATTGGCAGGGCGCAGTAAGGCTCCCTTCTGGAAACCTTCGCCAAGGAACATCATGATCCCGTCTGAGGGTAGGTTTACGTACCCTTCAAGTGCTGGGCGGCGAAGCAACAATCGGCGCGCTTCTCGCCATCCCTGCGGACCTTCTGCTCCGTTGGCAGAGATGACGATAAGCAGACGAGGGGCACTGGTTCGTTCCCAGAACGACGCCAGCGTCTGGTCCAGATGCATGTAGTAAGCGCTGACGAGATGCGCTGCCTGTTCGGATGTCGGTTCTTGCAAACCCTTGAATTGGACAGCAGAGTAACCCCCGAAACAGCGTGCCGAAATTTCGGCTAGGCCGGGTAGCGTGACGAAAAAAGCATCGATCTGCGGCTCTTGATCAACCAAAAAAAGACTTAGGTCTCTACGCCAAAGATCGCGAGCTAAGGCATCGAGAACATAAACTGGTGGCTTGATTCCGAAGCGTGATGTTATCGCTGGGTCTATGTCTCCAACATCAGTCCTAAAGAGTCGAGCGCGTTCGGCCAACTCCGCCGAAGGTGCATACTGTTTCATGCCATCGGTTTCAAAAAACCGATCGGATAATGCGATTTCAAGACCGTCTGAAGGCTCTGTCAGAGGCCAGCCAACGAGCGCAGTCGGAACACCGAGGCGGCTGAGGATTTCCCAGATGGAGACGACCCTTCGTTCCGCAGCGCTAATTGGAATACCACGTTTCCAAATACCCCAATGCTTGAATGCGATCCCTAGCGGGAGGATATTGAGTCTGGAGCCGCTTGACAGAAAGGGAGCCTCATAAACGCGATCTCCTACAACGCCATGACGATAGGGAAACTTGCCGGTTGCCAAAGTGGTCCAAAGAGCAGCCCGGCGAGCTGGCCGCAGTGTGGACAACCGAGAGTGAGGACCCTGTTGCAGCATCCGGTTGAAGAAAGGCAACTTTCCTTGCTCGGCCAAGGGAAGTATCGCATCCAGGGTCGCAGACTCGATGCCAACTACAAAGAGGCGAGGCCTTTGGCTACTTTGAAAAGTTGTTGGACGTGGCGTCGGACTGAGGCTTGGCCGAAAAGCATCTCTACGCTCAAGAACAACATAGACGGAAGCCAAGGCCATGAGTGTGAACAAAGCTCGACTGCGTTTCCCATAGGGCCGATGGCGAACCCGATGAAGCAGAGTCGTATAGAAACAGACCAGCGAGGAAAGGCTTAGCCAGATCGCAGCCTTCAGCAAGCGCCGATTGATACCTGGCGGAAGGTAAAACGAGAAGTAAGATGCGTGTATCCAGGCACTAAGACCTGCAGCTGCTAAGACTAAAGTAAGGGTGACAGGAAGCCGCTGCTCACTAGAAGCTCGATTACGGAATGCAAAAAGAAAGGTAGGGATCAGGCAGGCACACCCGAGTAGACCACTATAAAAAACAACACTGCTAAGAACTGGCAGAGGGTCAAAAGGGAGATGAGGGTTCAGAAAATACAATAGCCCCGCAACTTGGGTGCCAGCGAGAGCTCCTGGTAGAAAAGCTTCGCCGTAGCGGCGAAGCCGGCCAGAACCTTGTCTGGAGGACTCTTCCTCTTGTTTAGGAGGAGTCATTTCGGGTGCTTGAGCCCAACCTAGCTAATTTAAGTCCAGAAACAGCGACTTGAGACTGTCGAGGTCGCGCTGGTGGAGCGAGTACAGG
>JAJCXQ010000937.1 GCA_029263355.1 Acidobacteriota bacterium
AGATCGGCCGTCGCGGCCGGCCGTTGAAGCAACGGCCGGTGGATCTTCATCCCGACCTCGTCGAACAGGTGCGTGCCGTCGGCATGATTGGGTTCGACGACCGCGAGTTGGGCTCTGGGTCGTCGACGGAGACTGCCGACGCCGGAAGCATCGGCCTCGAGACAACGTCGAGGGTCGAAAACACTGGCGGTTGGCGGGCTTTGTCCAACCCGAAGAGCGCCAACGACGACTCTTTGGCCTGCCAAAAAATCGAACACCTCTTCACCGAGCTGGCACAGGGTCTCGAAAAAATCGAACACGTCCTCTCCGAGCCGCTGGAGGGCCTCAGAATAATCGAAACTCCGCTTCCCGAGCTGCAGATCGACGGCCGAAAAAGCGGATATGGTTTCCCCGAGCTGCCCAGAAGCGGCGTAAGTGACGTTTGTTCAACACTTAGAGTGCCGCCGTCAGTCATCTTGCCGAGACGGCGTCAGCGTCGTCAGCCGAACACCGCCGGCAGACGCGCCTATGACGTCCCGTTGCAGAGTGGGGTAACAGCACCATCGGCCTCGAAGCTGGGTCGAGTGCGGCGTGCGGCGTCCGATTGGTGGGAGAAGTTGCGTCCGGTGGCCTAGCCTAGAGTGCCGATATCCTGCCAGGTATAGGTGCCTGGCAGGTGGTGGAGCAAGCCCGCCGCCAGGCGAGGTGGTGGATCTGTGGGGCATCGGGCGTTTGCACGGTGAGGTTCTCGTATAATCGATGGGCTTGTCCGCGCCGCGAAAGCAGAACTTGGAGATCGCCATGACCCGATACACCCTACGCCCTTCAATACCCGCCTATGTGTGGCTCGGGCTTTTGTCCCTGGCTCTGTTTTGGACGCCACTGGTTTTCGCCCAAGACGGCGCCGGGACGGAGGCGGCAGGTGACGAAACGGCGCCAGGTACCGAAACGGCGCCAGGTAGCGAAACCGTATTGGATGGCATTGTCATCGACTCGATCGATGTCAGCGTGGTCAATGTCGAGGTTTACGTCACCGACAAGAAGGGTAACCGCATCACCGGTCTCGAGAAGGAAGACTTCGAGCTGTTCGCGGACCGTAAACCGATCGCGATCACCAATTTTTTTGCTGTCGAGGGCGGTGTTGCTACTACCGAGACCGACGTTGCACTGGCCTCGGACAACCTCGATCCGCGGTTGCAAGCCGATCCGCGCCGGCGCAAAGTGCCCGAGGACCAGCGGTTACATCTGATTGTCTACATCGACAATCTGAATCTTCGTCCCTTCACCCGCAATCGAACGATTCGCTACATCCGGACCTTCTTGCGGAATCGCCTGCGCCCCGGCGACGAGGTCATGCTCGCGACTTATGAACGGGCGCTCCACATCCGGCACCAGTTCACCAGCGATCCCGAGATTATCGGGTCGGCGCTATACGAGGTTGAAGAGATGTCGGGCATGGGGGTTCACGCCGACTCTGATCGTCGTGACATTCTGCGCGACATCTATGAGGCCGATAGCATCAACGAGATCCGTGGACGCGCCACGCAATACGCCGAGTCTTTGTTCAGCGACATGCGTTTTACGGTTGATGCACTCGACGAGTTGGTAGACACCCTCGCTGGGTTGCCCGGGCGCAAAGCCATCCTCTACGTTAGCGACGGCCTGCCGATGCGCGCCGGTGACGACATCTTCCACGCCATGTACGATCGTTTTTCCAACACTTCCGACAACGTGTTGATGGATGGATTGCGCTTTGACATGTCACGCCAGTTCCAGGAGCTGACATCGCGGGCCAACACCCATCGGGTGACGTTCTACACCGTTGATGCTTCGGGACTCCGGACCTACAGTTACCTCGATGCCTCTAACAGTACGATCGGCGGCGGCTCTAAAATTGACCAAGTGCACTTCAGCAACATCCAAAGTTCGTTGCGGATGATGGCCAGTGAAACCGGTGGCATGGTGTTGCTCAATACCAACAACTACGAGCCGCTATTCAATCGGATGGCAGAAGACTTCGACACCTACTACTCGCTAGGATTCAGTCCCGCGACCTCAGACTCCGGGCGCTATCATCGATTCCAGGTCAAAGTGAAGGGCCGCAAGGGATTGGTGGTGAGGACCCGGGACGGCTATCGCGACAAGCCGGTGTCGACGCGGATGTCGGAAGGAACCCTGGCGGCGCTTCACTACGGTTTTCAGTCGAACCCCCTCGGGGTCGAGATCGATATCGGGCAAGAGAGCACCAAGTCGAAAGACCGTTTCATGGTCGATGTCAAAATCCAGATTCCGATCGGAAAACTGAGTTTCATAACACAGGAAGAGATGCAGCGCGGCCGCGTCAGACTCTTCATCGGCGCCAAGGATTCTGAGGGCGGCTTGGCTCCTATCCAGGACGTCCCAGTTCCGATCGACATCCCACAGGCCGATTTCGAGCGTGCCAAAGAGCAGATGTATCAGTACAGTGTGAAGCTCCTCATGCGCGGCGGTCGGCAGATCGTGGCGGTCGGTGTGCGTGATGAGATCGGGGCAGTCAACGGGTTCGCTACTCGCGGTGTCCATATCGGCAGCGTGAATCGCAGTCGATAGATTTAGGAGAAACCGAGGAATGGGAAGTCAGCGCGAGAGTTGGCAGGAGACGTTTCGTGGGCTCGGCGAGTCGCTGATCGGTGTCTTGCAGGCCGAGTTGGCGGTGGTCGTCGAAACTTGGAAGCGATCCGGCAAGGAGCTCGGTAAAGTTGCGGCCTTAGTCGCTGCTGCGGCATACCTCGGGCTGATTTGCCTGCCGTCGCTGTTGATCGTGGTGTTGCTGGCCGGACTCTACGAGGGCTTGGGCTGGCCGCTGTGGGGATCTGCGCTGACCGTCGTTGGGGTGGTTCTGGCAGTGATCGGGGGCTTGGCGTGGATCGCACTTCACTTAATGAAGAATCGTTTCGAAAGTCCGGTGACGACGGTTCAGAACCAGGTGAGCGATCATCGCGCCTGGTGGAGTGAACGGATTCTGAGTGACGGCAAAAGCACGGAAGGAGAAGCCGATGAAACCCTCGAATCAGGCGACTGAGCTCCTGGCGAAACGGCGACAGGAGCTCGAGACGCGATTTACTGATTTGCGTCGAGCGGTCGATCGCGAGATAGGCTGGGCCCCGAAAGCGAAGACCTGGGCCCTGCCCGCTATGGCCTTCGCCTCCGGGCTCGCAGCCGCGGCCTGGATCGTTGCTCGTCGTCGGGGTTAGACGGATCCCGACGTCATTCGTCTACCTTCCTTCGTTGACAGTCATTCGTTGACCGGTCGCTTGAAAACCATTGCGATGTTGTCGGTTGCACCGCTTTTGAAGTTTACCGAAGTCAGACCGACAAGCTCCCAGCCGACTTGCCCGAGGCTGTTGAGCTCCGGGCTGACCGCGGGGTCGAGACGATAGTTCTCACTTCGGATGTTGATGATCTTGTACTCCCATCGGACCATGCTGCTCCTCCTACTGATGGTTGGGACATTCCCTTGATGAGTGTTACGTAACGTCTACCAAGACTATGGTCGAAAATGTTTGCAATCCACATTAAGAAACTGTCAGGCTCTTGCCGCTATCTAGAAGTTGGGGCTGAATTCAGGCCGCAAACCGACAGGGCAGGCTCTTGACCGGTGACGACGCGCAGCGGCGCTGTTTGCTGTTGTTCACCAAACCGGCTCATCCGGGTCGGGTCAAGACGCGGTTGATCGGTGAGTTGTCGGCGAACCAGGCAGCGGCGATACATGCCGCTTTCTTGGGTGACGTGGGTGAGCGGCTGGCGACCGGACGTTTTCACTTGCGGACTTCCTGGGCATTGTCAGACGGCGAGGAAGTGCCGCGAGATCTGGCAACCGCGGGGGGAGACCATGTCGCCCAAGCACCGGGGGACCTCGGCGACCGTCTCTACGCCGGACTGGCGACGGCGGCCAAACAATTCTCCACCGTTGGAGCTGTCGGCAGCGACCACCCCGAGCTCGACGCCGAGACCGTTGACGACGCCTTTCAGCAACTCGAGGATGGAGCGGATGCGGTTTTTGGTCCCACCGTTGACGGTGGTTATTATCTGATCGGTCTGCGCCGCGAGGCGGTGCGTCGGGAAATCTTCGCTGGCGTTCCCTGGAGCACCCCGTCGGTGCTCGAGGCGAGCCTGGATCGTTGCCAAAAGCTTGGACTCGAGGTGGCATTATTGCCGCAAGGGCATGACATCGACTTCGCCGAGGATCTACACCAGCTGGCGGCGAGATTGCGCGCTGACGAGACGAGTTGTCCTCGCACCCGGGCGCTGTTGACGCAGTGGGGCTGGCTGGCGAGCATCGAGAGAGCTGAGCATTAGGGGAATGCGATGAGGATCTTGAGCACATCGGAGATGCGAGCGGTGGACCGTCGGGCGATCGACGAGGTCGGCATCCCCGGTCTGGTGTTGATGGAGAACGCCGCCATCGGCGTGGTTGACGCGATCGCGGAGTGTTTTCCGCAGGCCGAGACGGTGGCAATTTTCTGCGGCCCGGGGAACAACGGCGGCGATGGTCTGGCGGTCGCCCGTCAGCTTGATTGCCGGGGCTACCGGCTACGCACCTTCGTGGTGACGGGAGCTGCGTCACTGCGTGGTGATGCGGCGGTACAACTCGATATTCTGCAACGCGCCGGCAAGTCGGTCGAGCACCTATCCCCCGAAACCGGACTCGCCGCGGCTCGGCAAGCCTGTTGCGATTGCGACCTGATCGTCGACGCACTCTTTGGAACCGGTTTGAGTCGGCCTCTGGAAGGCCATTTTGCGGATTTGGTGCAGCTCCTGAGCGACTCCGGGCCACCGGTTCTCGCCGTGGATCTGCCGAGCGGTCTCGACGCGAGCCAGGGAGCGATTCCTGGACCGACACTGTCGGCGGAAGTCACGGTGACCTTCGCGGCTCCGAAACTGGCCCACATCTTCGAGCCAGCGGCAGAGAAGGTCGGGCGGGTTGTGGTGACCGATTTGGGGATTCCACCCTTTCTGGTCGAGGAAGCGCCCGGTCATCTTCATTTGCTCGACCGTGACGAATTGGCAGCTTGTCTGCTCCCACGTGCGGCCTCAACTCACAAGGGCGATTTTGGACACACACTGCTGATCGGTGGCTCGTCTGGAAAATCTGGCGCGATTGTGCTGGCGGCCCGCGCCGCAGTGCGTAGCGGCGCTGGATTGGTCACAGCAGCAGTGCCAAGTCCAATTCTGTCGGCGGTTGATGCTGGTTCACTCGAATCTATGACTCTGAGCCTGGCAGTGGATGCCCTCGGCGAGCTCAGCTCCGAGGCAGTGTCGGCGGTGTTGGCGGCAGCCGCAGGTAAACGATCAGTGGCCATCGGGCCGGGTTTGGGGCTCGGTGCGCAAACCGTTAGGGTTGTCCGGCAGCTGGTGGCCGAGCTCGAGGCGCCCCTGGTGATCGACGCGGACGGCCTGAATGCGCTGGCCGGCCACCTCGGTGAGCTCCAAAGCCGTTCCGGCGAGACTGTGTTGACGCCCCACCCTGGGGAAATGGGACGTTTGCTCGGGATCACGACGGCCGAGGTCCAAGCCGACCGCATCGTCGCGGTGCGTCGGGCCGCGGAGGTCTCCGGCGCGATGGTGATTCTCAAGGGGCATCAGACGCTGATCGCTGACCCGGGGGGCGAAATCTACGTCAACTCGACCGGTAATCCCGGCATGGCGACCGGTGGCAGTGGCGATGTCTTGACCGGCCTGCTGGCGGCTGTGCTCGCTCAAGGGTACGACACACTGATCGCCAGTCAACTCGCGGTCTTCCTGCATGGCCTGGCCGGTGATCTGGTGGTCGAAGAAGGCGCCCCTGAAGCCCTGGCGGCGAGCGATCTGATCACCGCGATGCCGCGAGCTTTTAGGCGCTTGCGCGCGGCGTGAAGGAGGCTTCGGATCATGAATCGTCCCGAGTTCTCGAGTCGTCGAATCGTTAGCACCAGCGAAGGTGAGACCGAGCGTCTAGGAGCGGAGTTGGCGGCGACTTTGAGCCGCGACGCCCTGGTTTTGGTGGAGGGTAATTTGGGCACCGGTAAGACGGTGTTGGTGCGCGGCATCGGCCGCGCTTTGGGTATCGACCCGCGCGAGATCCAGTCCCCGACCTACAACCTGATCCACGAGCACGAGGGGGAACATGGGCGGCTGGTTCACGTCGACCTCTACCGGCTCGAAGGTGACGAGATCGCCGCTCTTGGGCTCGAAGAAATATTGGATGGCGAAGGGATCAAAGCTGTCGAGTGGGCGGAACGGCTGCATGATTGGCCGGTGGGTAGCGCAGTTGATATGGGCACGGTAGATGCAGGCACCGTGGGTACAGGCACGGTGGATACCGGCACGGTCAATACCGTTCGCATTCGCCTGCAGAGGTTGGCCCCAGATGAACATGAGATTGTGATCGAAACGCCCTCCGCCTAATTCTGGACCGAGGGACTTGGTAGGATGGATTCTGATCGTCGACAAGCAACAGGAGAGTAAGGGATGAAGGTCAAGAAAGTTGGAGTCTTGGGTTGTGGCCTGATGGGCGCAGGTATTGCCGAGGTGGCGGCCCGGGGCGGCTTTGCTACCGTGGTTCGTGAGGTCTCCGAGGAGCTCTGGGAAAAAGGCCACCAGCGGATCGAGAAGTCTCTGGCCAAGGCGGTCAGCAAGGGGCGGTTGGAAGACAGCGAGCGTGACAACATCCTCGGCCGGATCAGCGGTGTTGTCGAGCTCGAAGACCTGTCGGACTGCGATCTGATCATCGAGGCCATCGTCGAAAACGTCGAGGCCAAGCGCCAAACCTTCGAGGTGCTCGACGAAACGGTCAAGAAATCCGCTATTTTCGCCAGTAATACCTCGTCGCTGACCATCACTGAGATCGCGATGGCGACCCATCGTCCAGAACGTTTTGTCGGTTTGCACTTCTTCAACCCGGTGCCGGTGATGAAGCTGGTGGAAGTGGTGCGAACCCTGGTGACGTCGGACGAGACGGCCCAGCGCGCGACCGACTTCGTGCAGGCCGTTGGCAAGCAGCCGATCGCCTGCCGCGACAACTCTGGATTCATCGTCAACCGCTTGCTGGTGCCGTATTTGCTCGACGCCATTCGTGCTCACGAAGAAGGCGTGGGCTCTGTCGAGGATATCGACAAGGGGATGCAGCTGGGCTGTGGCTATCCGATGGGGCCCTTCACTCTGCTTGATTTTGTGGGTCTCGATACCACGCTCTACATCGCCGACATCATGTTCGATGAGTACCGAGAGAAGCGTTTCGCACCGCCTCCTCTGTTGAAGCAGATGGTGTTGGCTGGCCGACTGGGACGCAAGAGCGGCCGCGGCTTCTACGAGTACCCGAAGCGTTGAGGGCACAAGCGCCCTAGGCGCTAGCGAAAGGAAGTCATGAACGAGCCGCATTCTCAGAATGAGCTGCTGAGTGCTTTCGAAACCGTGCATCGTGAATCAGCGGAGCTGTTCCGCGGTTTATCGCAGCAAGAGCTGTTCCGGCATCCGGCGAGCGGAGTCTGGTCTCCAGCGGAGAATGTGATCCACCTGATCAAATCGGTGAAGGCGGTCGCATCGGCTCTGAGAGTACCCAAAGTAGCCTTGACACTGCGGTTTGGAACGTCTCGTCGAGGCTCACGGACTTATCCGGAAGTCCGCAGCGACTACCACCAGCGCCTGGCAAAGGGTGGTGTTGCAACGGGACCTTATGTGCCTGCGACGCTCGAGCCTGCCGACGCGTCAGAAGCCGCTAGGGTCCGTGACCGGGCTCTCGCGGGATGGGAGGGGGCGGGGCGCGACCTGGTGCGGGGGCTAGGCAAATGGCGAGAGGCTGCTCTCGACAAGTACCGCATGCCGCACCCGCTCCTCGGCAAGCTCACCGTGCGTGAGATGCTGTTCTTCACCCACTTTCATGATCTCCACCATGTCGAGGTCGTCCGGCGCCACGCTGCGGCCGCGCTGGACGACGGTTGAACCACAAAACATTGTAAACAATGAAGTTGGAAGACTCGACACTGCCAAGGCGAGTTACGCAGCGCTGGGCGTAGCCCATCAGCGCGACCGGCAGAGGGGCGCTGTGCTACAGTGAATCGATAGAACTTGCTCGAAGCTGGCTGACGACGCCTTCGAGTCCGCCGGTGACAAGTCGAGCGATAACTCGCCCATTCTCAGATCACCACTCCCCATTCCTTCCCAACGAGAATCTTCGATGTCGCGATTGACCCTGGCTGAAGAGGGGCTCGAGTCCCTGTTTGGGGCCCATGACCAAAACCTGAAGCTCATCGAGCAAGCGTTCGGCGTCCGGCTATCTGCCCGAGGCAACGAGCTCGCGATCGATGGTGAGCCCGAGCAAGTGGAGCGAGTTCGTCATCTGATGACCGAGCTCTCGACGCTCAGTGGCAAAGGCGTTCGTTTTCGTACAGAAGACATCCGAACTGCGATCCGGGTGACCCAACAGGCTCCCAAAATGGATCTGGCGGAATTCTTTCAGCCCTCAGACTTACTGCTGAGCGCGGTTCGACAGCTGATCTCTCCGCGCAGCCTCAACCAGCATTTGTACTTGAAGTCGATGCTGCGGCACGACATCGTCATCTCGATTGGACCGGCTGGAACCGGTAAGACGTTTCTGGCGGTGGCGATGGCGGCAGCGGCCTTGAAGGAGAAGAAAGTACGGCGCATCGTCTTGGCGCGCCCGGCGGTCGAGGCGGGTGAGAAATTGGGTTTCCTGCCCGGAGACCTGGCGGAGAAAGTCAATCCCTACCTGCGACCGCTGTACGACTCGCTTTACGACCTGCTCGGATACGAGAAGGTTGGTGCTCTGCTCGAGCGCGGTATCATCGAGGTCGCGCCGATCGCGTTCATGCGGGGTCGAACCCTGAACGAGAGCTTTGTGATTCTCGACGAGGCGCAGAACACAACGTCGGAGCAGATGAAGATGTTCTTGACCCGCATCGGTTTCGGTTCGAAGGCAGTGGTCAACGGCGATATCACTCAAGTTGATCTGCCGTCGTTTCAATCCTCGGGCCTGCGTGAAGTGCAGGACGTCCTGGAGAACGTCGAGGGCATCGACTTCGTGAATTTTGATCGACGGGATGTCGTGCGGCACCCGGTGGTTCAGAAGGTTGTTGCCGCCTACGAGAGACACGAGCAATTGATGGCCGAATCGGCGCAGCCGAGTCTTTCTAGCTCGCGAACCGCGGTAGGTGTAACGTAGTTGTCCGTGTTGAGCGCCGGTTGCGCCGAGAAGGAAGGGATGAAGCTGTCGGGCACCAAGTTTCGAAGGCCGATTGATGGGGCAGAGTAAGTCCCAGACCCAGAATTCCGGCCGCCGAGGATCTCGTAGTGCGGTGTTGCGCCGGCCTCCTGAAAAGGGATTGCCTCGGCTCCAACACAACCTCAGAAAGTGGTGGCGCAAGCTGCTGGAGCGCAGTCCGTTGTGGATACTGCTCTTCGTGCTGGTCGCGACCTGGAGCTTGCTGCCACGGCGAGTCTTTTTCGTGCCAACGGTCGAAGCTGGATCGATCGCAGACCGAACCTACATCGCTGACGAGGCGACCTCGGTCACCAACGAGTCCGCGACCCTCGCGCTACAGCAGCGTGCGCGAGAGGACGTTCTGCCGGTTTATGATTTCAACCGAGCGATCGGCGCTGACACTCGGCGTCAGCTCGCCCAACTCTTCGAGGCGGGGCGCTCGATCCTCGCGCCGGACGCCGTCGAAGCTGAAGCGGCCACCAACGAAGAGTCCACCCTGACCCCAGGGGTCACCGTGCCGCCAGGGGAAGGCGAGGTGGCGGCGAATCCCGGCGCCGATCTCTTCGCTCGCTTGACGGAGGCCAGCACCTTCAGGGTCACTGAGCAACAGGTTGAGCTGTTGAGCTCACGGGAATTCTCGACCGAGCTCGAGGATCGAATCGCGGGGGTTTTGAACCGAGTCTTCCGGCAAGGGGTGGTCAGTGCCAAGGAACTGCTGCTCGAGCACCGTGTGCACGGGATCACAGTGCAGGAGCTGCCGTCGGGTTTTCGTAAGGTGCAATTGGATCTCTACGGGTATCTGGACTACCCGGAGCAGGTGGCGCAGGTTGTTGAGCTTGATGTTCTGGGCTGGGACGCGGTCAAGAAGCGGCATCGAAAAGTCTTCGTCGATCTGGTGATGGCCAACGTGTCGCCTAATCTGACACTCAACTCGAGCGCGACGTTGGAGCTCAAGGATCAGGGCGCAGCGTCGGTAGGTACCGTGTCTCACAACATCCGCAAGGGTGAGGTCATTGTCCGAAAAGGGGGCAAGGTCGATGAGGTCACAGCCCAGGCGATCGCCCAGATGGTCGGCAATCGCGACTCGGGCCGACTGCTGTTGACCGGTTTGGGGCTGATTTTCCTATTGGCCGCTTCCGCTCTTTTGGTCTGGCTCATGTGCGGCCAAGAAAAACGCCGTGATCGTAGCCGCGACCGGATGTTGAGTGAGTGCCTCATTCTGTTGATGATTCACATCCTGGGCACCCGTTTCGCCTACTTCATCGCGTCGGCTCTCGCCAAGTCGATCACCAACGAGCCCTACGGCTCGGTCGCGAGTTACACGTTCGCTATCCCGTTGGCGTCTCTGGCGCTGCTCGCGGTGCTGCTCTACGGCCGCAACACCGCCCTGGTGTTGTCCTTGCTGTTCTCGCTGTTGGCCGGTCATATTGTTGTCGGTATCGACATGTGGTTCGCGATGGTCTACTCACTAGCAGGTTCCCTGGCGGCGGTGTTCGCGCTCGACCATCAACAATTCAAGCAACGGTCGGCGATGACCCGGGCCGGGGTCGTGGTCGGCTTGGTCAACGTCGCGGCGCTGCTGGCGCTCAAGGCTTTGAGCGGCGAGGTCGCGGGAGGACTTCCACAGTTCGGGTTCGATCTGATGTGTGGCTTCGTCGGTGGATTGTTGGCGGCGGCGGTTGCCAGCTTCTCCGTGCCGATCTTGGAAAGCCTGTTTCAGATCACAACTTCGATCAAGCTGATCGAGCTCGGCAACCCCAACCTGCCAATTCTGCGGCGTTTGGCTTTCGAGGCTCCCGGTACCTTTCAGCACTCACTGGCGGTGGCTAATCTGGCCAAGTCCGGATGCGAAGCGATTGATGCCGACTCGGTGCTGATTCATACCGGTGCTCTTTACCATGACATCGGAAAAATCTTTCGTCCGCGATACTTCATCGAAAACCAAGTTCCAGGCCAGAATCCACATGACAAGATTCAGCCATCGATGAGCGCGTTGATCTTGATCAACCATGTCAAGGAAGGGCTCGAGCTGGCCTACAAGCTCAACTTGCCGCAACCGATCATGGACGCAATCGAACAGCACCACGGTACGCGTCTGATCAAGTTCTTCTACAACCGGGCGAAGGAGCGGTGCGATCCTTGTACCAAGGAAATCCGCGAAGAAGAATTCCGTTACCCCGGCACCAAGCCACAGTCGAAGGAAATGGGAGTCCTGATGTTGGCGGATGCGGTCGAAGCCGCTAGCCGTACGTTGGTCAACCCGGGTCGGCAACAGATTCGGACGCTACTTCAGGCTCTGATCGACGATTGTTTACATGACGGCCAACTCGACGAAACCGATCTGACCCTGAGTGATCTCCGCAAAGTCGAGGAAGCGTTCCTGCGGGTGTTGACCAACATCTATCATCGCCGCGTCGACTATCCCGGCTTCAATTTCAACCGTGCCCCTCGTGGGGACGAGCGCAGTAGGAAACGAGGCTCGGGGAAGTCGGGCGAGATGCCGAGGCCGATGGAATCGGGCAAAGTCTCCGCTCCGGCGCTCTCAGAGCCATCGTCGGTGACGTCACTGCCTGCCGAGCCATCGGCTAAACAGCAGCCTGCCTCACCGCAGCCGGAGGGGCGCGACGAAGTGCGCAGGACCAGCTGACGTTAGAATCGGGTCCGATAGTGATACTCTTGATCAGAGCATCTCAGTCGATCTACCTTGAACAGCGAACCTCCCATACCCAGCGCACCGCCCTCCGATCATGAGATCGGGCAGCGGTGTGACATTACCCTCCAGAATCCCTGTAGCTACCGGGAATCTGGCGCTCGTCGCCTGCGCTCATGGATCGAGCGTGTGGTCGAAGATCAGGCGCCCGCGGCCTCGAGTCTGACAGTGCGTTTCGTGAGCGACCGAGAGATGCGACGGCTCAACGGGTCCTATCGGCAGCGAGACGTAACGACGGATGTGCTGAGTTTTCCCGGCGATTTGGAGACGACCGCCCCTAGCCATGCGATCGAGCCCGGGGCATTGGCGGTTCTTGTGGGCGGCGCTGCCCATCTCGGGGATGCAACTCACCTCGGGGATGCAGCTCACCTTGGGGATGCAGCTCACTTGGGGGACATTGTCATCTCGGTGCCTGCTGCCCGTCGCCAAGCTACC
>JAJCXQ010000938.1 GCA_029263355.1 Acidobacteriota bacterium
GGTTGCAGAACCGCGCTGCAAATAGGGGCCGCGGGTGATCACCAACGGACCGTCAGCAGCCACAAGCTCGAGATCAAAACTGATGTCGGGGCTGGTGACACTTTCCTGATGGATCTCGACCGCCAGCACATTGGCGCCATCAACCAGGAGTCCGGGATCGATGCTCATAGGCCGGAAGACATCTTCGTCCGAGCCCCCCGCCATCGCGTCCGCCAAGGTATTGAAGGCGATGACGCCGGCTGGCATTGCGCTCCGCATCACTTCCGTACCATTGAGGTAAACAACCGCACCATCGTCGCGCAGCAACGCTAAATCGAGGCGCTGAAACACACTGGCATCGGCGACCATGAAGTCGTGGCGAAAGTAGGTCGTAATGTGCCTATTGTCGAGGTCGCCGCCGAAACTGACAACCGTTTGCTCGTCATTGTTGCCGTACCCGAGTTGTGCCGGACCCATGGCCCAGGTGCCATCTGGAAAGGCAGGGTCGCGCCAGGCAGCACCCTGGTTGGAGCCGTCGTCGAGGTAGCGCCAAACCGCACCGCGGGCCGTCAGGGTGGTTTCGGTGGTCGCCGCGGCCGGTAACGCTCCAAGGATAGCCTGCGACCGCCCGCTAGGCTCAAGCGCTTCGGCAGCCAGCACAGCGATGCGCGCTGGTAGGGCATCGCCCGCTGTCCATGCGGCGATCCGGGCCTCCGCTTCCGCACCGCGACGGTGGGAGGTGGCGATCCCCAGGATCTCGCGGGTCAACGAGGTGCTCGGCCCGAGCCTGGCGATCGCGGCATCGAGAGTGGCGAGCGCCCGGTCGACCCGGTTGGCTTTGGACAGCGCTCGCGCCAGCTCGATCACGGCTTCAGGGGACAGCCGCTCACGGTCGGCAAAGGCGCGCAACAAGTCATCGGCCGCCGGCCCGTGCTGCCCGAGGACGGTGTGAGCACGGGCGCGGGCGCGCAGTGCCACCGAGTCGGCACCGAGGTGAGCTACGGCCCGATGCAGCTCAGCGAGAGCCTGCTCGACCTGTCCGACGGCGAGCAGGCTACGGCCGCGCCCGAGCGCGATCCGTCCATGATCGCCGCCACGGTCCGCCGCCAATTGATAGTCGACCAGCGCGGCCTCAAAATGACCGGATTGGCGTAGCGCCTCGGCGCGTCGAAGGCGCGGTTCGGGGTCGTCAGGATCCTCAGCGATCTGCTCATCAATAACCACCAAACGCGTATGCGTCCCCTCATGAGCAACCAAGTGGCCACAGCAAAGCCACGCAGCCGCTAAAACCACATAAACTCTCGGACTGGGAAGCACCATTGTGCCCTCCATTTATTGGCCATCAAGAAATCAACGTAACACAGCGGATGAAACGCAGTAACTCGATGTCACAGCTTGTCATACCTCCCCGAGGAAGTAATGCCTGGGTCATTCATTGAATGAGGGTGTGCCGTGAAAAGATACTTCCCAATCTTGTTGTTGGTTGTCATCGCTTTCTATGTGTGGGACCAACAACACAACGTTGCTCCACCAATTTACGAAGTCGAGGGCGGTAGCGACTATGAAGTCGCGGGCCGCGGCGAGCATCAGGTCCCGGGCCGTAACGATTCGGCTGATTCCAGAGTCGTGGGCGCTAGCGATCGCGCGCTGGCGAATGCGTTTCGAAATCGCACCAGCAACCTCCAAATCGAGGGCGTCGGCAAGGTTGTCAAAGTCCTGCGAGACGACAATGACGGCAGCCGCCATCAGAGATTCATCTTGGAGCTAGGATCGGGCCAAACCCTGCTGGTTGCACACAACATCGACTTAGCCCCAAGAATTCCATCCCTCGAAGAGGGCGACACTGTCGCTTTCTATGGCGAATACGAATGGAATTCGAGGGGCGGCGTCCTGCACTGGACCCATCACGATCCTGGAGGTCGACACGTCGATGGCTGGCTGAGACACCGTAGCCAAATGTATCGGTGACTTGTCGCAGGGTTCGGCGGCGCAACCCGGCTGTCGCTAGAGAGTGATGAGAGATCTGATCGGCGAAGCGTACAGATCTTTTGACTTGTCTTCGGCGGGCTGCTATCTTCGATGTGGCTTAATCCATTAAGAAGCGTCGGCAAATCATCGGCATACGGCATCGTTGAGAATGCTGAGTCTGCCCCAAGCTATCGAAAGACTCGGTTTCTAAGCGGTACTCAGAAGCAGCCGGAAAGAGAGGAGTCGGAGATGAATTCGAGGAAGTTCACCCACACATGGCTTGCTGGGATCGGCCTACTATTCTTGTTTTGTGGCTTGCTGGGATGCAAAGCTTCGAATGTGCCTGACGATGATACCGATACCGATCCGGCGGTCTCGATTGCCTGCGACAACGTCAAGCAGCCGGTCACGCTCGAGCTAAATTGTCCAGCACTGCCGAATACCATCGCGGGCGGCAAGATGGTCACGGATCCGGTGAATAACTTGGAATACCTCGATTACGACATCTTCGCCTGGAATTCCTTCATCGCGATGAATTGGCCGGCGGAAGTCCCGAGCGAGAGCAACGGCTGGCGGCGAGGATTCCCAGATACCAGCAAAAGCTTCGCAAAAGCGGCGCCGGACGCTTTAGCTGTCTGGGAGACCCTGAAAGAAAAGCGCGAGGTCTTTCTCGCTGATCCTTTCACTGGCGTTATCACAACCGATCCGCAGCCGCAACCCTGGAACGCAGCTCCGGTTTACGGACCGGCCGATCAACAAGTGCCGGCATGTGGCGAGGCCAGCAATGCCCCCGGGCTCGAGCGCCATATCGTCTTCGCCACCAAAGCCAATATTTTCGATACTGAAGACGAGACCGCCGAAGTGGCTTCGGAAGCTCGCGAAACCGACGAAGTCCTCTGTAAGGGCCATGATCCCAATTGCGGCGTCTCCGGCAATCCGGTGGGCCCGCGGGTGTGGAAAGGCCAGCCCAATGACGGTGGCCTGCCGGTGGTTTATGAAGTGAAAGTGAATTGGGACTTCTTCAATTACGCGCAGAATTTTGCCGCCGGCCCGCTCTGGGTGCAACCGACGGCGCGCTCGGAGGCGCTCAAGGGCGATATCCGGCTTCCGGCGCGTACCAGCGCCGCCATGCCGCCTTTTGTGCCCGCCGGCTCGCATGTGACGCCGGATACAGTGCACGGCCCGAATCCGCTGGTGACGTCGTATCTGGCCAGCGAGTGTCTACAAGGACCCCGTAAGACGCCGTGTCCAGCCGGCTCGGTCCACATCAAGGCGGCTTGGCTGCCGCTCAGCCCGCAACAAGCTGCATCAGGCGAATATCATGTCGCCGAGGCCTACTTTTATAAGAATACTGGCGCCGATAAATGCAAGCAGTTGCAGCTTTTCGGTTTGATCGGCTTGCACATCATCCAGCGGATTCACTCCGAGGCCTTCGCCGACGACGGCACGCCGAATCCGGCTGCTGGGCCGCGCGGTGGCACCTTCATTTTTGCCACTTGGGAACATATCGGCAATGACGCCGCCGGGTTCACTTATGCCAATTTAGGTCCCACTTCCTTCGACGGCCAGCCGGTCGATGATCCTCAGCCTTTTCCAAATGTCACCGCAGGTGAGGATGCGATTCCATTGAAGCGGGTTTACGACCTCCTGCCATCAACCCAGGCAGCCAATACTTTGGTGCACAACGCCCTTGGCTGTAGCGAAGCCGGCGCCAGCGTCTGGTGTAATTACCGGTTGATCGGTACGCAATATAAGGCCGCCAATCTGCCGTCGCCGGCTCCGACGTTATTGACTGTGATCCCCGATCAACCGCTGCCCAACGTCGAGGCGCCTTCCGGCTCTGGCCAGCCCTATTACCTCGCCAATCTGGTGATCGAGAGTAACCTCGGCCTCCAGCAATTCCAGGGTACGCCGCCGAATTTCGAGCCGGTGGATCATTTCACCGGCCCCAAGCCCCCGCCGGGCACGAGCGGTCGAGTCCGAGGTCAAGGAGGCGATGCGCCGGAAATTGTGGAGAATTCGAGCACAAAATTTGCCCACGCCGACAATAACCTCGCCTGGCGCATCGCTCCACGGGTCAAAGATATCGAGCAGCAAAGCAAGATCAAGGCGAATAACGGCCAGTTCACCGGCAACAAAAGAGGCGCATTCAATATGGGTGGCTGCATGGGCTGCCACGGCGTAGCGCAAACTCAGGGCTATTCATTCAGCTTCGTGCTGCTCGACAACCAGGCCGGAGGAGCGCCCGATAGCCAGGAAGAAGTGGTGATTCCGCCCATTCCTCTGGGAGCGCAATGAACACGGAAGACTCGAGCTGAGACTCTGTCCTTTTGGAGGATTTGTCATCACACCTCCCGTGGGAAAGCATCCCCTGCGCCTATCAGAACGCGAAGCCAAACCTCAGCTTCCATTCCGGGCGTAGGGGTTCTGCTGCTGCCCTTCCGCTCTCGCTGATCAGCTGATCAACGTCTCGTGATCCGCGAATCATGATAGACTCTTTGGCTATTGTGATCTTGTTCGGATCACATGGATTGATCTGTCGTGAGTACGCCGCAACAGTTGATCTGCACTGCATGTGGGCGAGCAGAGGTTCCGATTTCCGGTCGTGTCCTGATGCTCTGCCCCTACGGCCAATTCCCGGTTTTCGCGTCGACATGCGAACGCTGCGCGAAGGAAATCTGTCTGGACTGTGCCGTGAGAACCGAAGTCTCGGGCAACTTGGCCAAGCTGATACAGAAGGTGCGCCCGGGACTTCAGTTTTTGTCGTTCCGCTGCCCATCGTGCCAGGAAGACTTCCCCTCAGACCGGTACCCTGTCCACCTCTTCGCCTACGAGAACTTCCTGGGGGACGTGGATTACGATCATATCAAGCGGCTCAACGACCCCTCGCCGCTCTTGCGGCTCTACGGTTATGACGTCTCACGAGTCCAAGGTCTGAAAGAGAATCAACAGCACATTCTCCGCGCGGACGGAGTCGCCGTGCTGCTGACCGCCGGCGTCTCAGGGGTGATGCCGATCCGCTGTTCGAGCAAAACCGGTAGGTAAAGGTAAGATCTTTTTACAACCGCTGCCGCGACTCGAGCAGGCGTTCGAGACGAGCGACCCGCTCACGCTGCTGCAGCAAGGCGAGACCGGCGGGATCAGGAAATAGAAAGTAGGGATCGATCCCGGCATCTCGTTCGATGGACTCCCTCAATTCTTTCTTACATTCCGCCGGAATGACGATCTTGGTCAATAGCTCACATTGATGCTGCTGCTCGACCGCGACGAGGTAGTCGGCGTGGTTCCATACGACGTCATCGTCGTCGTACGAAAGGTAGATCGTGAACAGTCCCTGCTGGTTCTTGATACGAGCCTCCACATTAGGCGGCTCGATGCCGACCATGAAGCCGGCCCACTCCGATCTTCCCGCCTGGTCCGACGGAATAGCGGAAGCACTCGGCGCCAGCAAACCGCTGGCGAGACGCGGTAGTTGGGTGTCGTCCAGCAGGAAGCTCAGCCGCTCCAGATCGACACAGGTCTTCAACTTGGCGATCGGATATCCCTGCTTGCCCGGTCGCCGCCCCAGAGCCGCGGGCACCGGAAGAGCCTCGAGATGCAGACACCAGATGGCGCCGTCGACGTCGGAATTCTCCCAAACCGCCAGGTACGCCGCGATAGTGACGACGCGGGTCCAGTCGAGCAACCGCGTGGGAGCGCCCCAGTGTTGTGCGAGAAACAACCGCTCCAACTTTCCGAGCCCCGAATCTCTTACCTTGGTTCTCGACCGCAGGAAAAACGCACGGTAGGAGTCCCTCTCTAGTTCGCCCAGCGCAACGCCGTCTTGCTCCGCTGAAAAACGTGGATCGAACTGCTCGAGCCGCCGGTACATCCCCGGGATCAGCTGCCAACGGCAATCCGATTGTCCACGGAAGCAATAGAAATCATCCGCTTTAGGAAGCTCTGCCCGAACGGCTAGTAGACTGGCCAGATCCGTTGCTGTAAGTTCCTTCATGAGACTCTGGAAAAAAACGCTCGACGTGACGTCGAGTGTATCGGATGTTTACCCTCATGAATGGGAGTCACGATCACAAGGTTCTCGATGGCTACGACGTCATCGATGTTCGTCAAGGCGGTATGAGTACCGTCTACATCTGCCACTCGGAGATGTTCGGCGAGAAGGTCGCGATCAAGGAGCCCAAGAGGGAGCTGCTGGTTGATCGCCGCATCCGAACCCTGTTCGTTCGCGAGTGCCATGCCTGGTCCTTGCTCGGCACACACCCAAACATTGTCGGCGTCAGACTGCTGCATCTGGTGTCGGGAATGCGGCCTCAGTTGGTGCTGGAGTATGTACCGAGCAATCTCCGCGAGCGCATGGCAGGATCACATTTAGGGTTGGCGACAGCTCTGCGCATCGCGATCCAGGTCTGCGACGGTATGCAATACTGTAATCAGGTTCTGCCAGGGGCGGTTCACCGCGACCTCAAGCCAGAAAACGTCATGATCGCGGGTGACGGGACCGCGAAGATCACCGACTTCGGACTGGTGCGGCCGCTGCGGACGCTGGTCGGCCCGGATGCCGCAGAGCACCGTGGCCCCACACGAGTCGCGTTCCCCGACGCCGACCGCAAGCTCGGACCCGATCGCTACAAGGCGGGTACTTGGGGGTATATGTCGCCGGAGCAATTGCGCGGCGCGGCAGACCTCGATCCGCGCAGCGACATCTACTCGCTGGGCTGTATCCTCTTCGAGATGCTCGTCGGGCGTCGGCCGTTCCGCAACGCCGCCCGGCGCGAGGACGACACGCTCTACTTGCAGGATCCCCTCCGCGACCTGCCGAGCTTCAACGGCAGCCGGAGACTGACGGAGATCTTACGGAGGTGCCTGGAGAACGACCCAGCGCGCCGCTACCCAGAATTCGAGCATTTGCGACAAGACCTCGCCGAGATCGGCCGGAAGATCTGTCATGTCGAGATCGAAACGGCTATCGGGACACCGGTCGGGCTTCATTTCAATTTGTTGATCGTCAACATCCTGATGGCTCTGTTGAAGCTCGGAGACCTGGACACCGTCGAGCGGATCTGTGAGAGCGCCCAGGTCGACTCCGACCAGGAGCGAGAGTGGGTCGAAAGCCTCCTGGGCAGAGTTGCAAGCGGCAAGCAGCAGTGGGGCTCGGCGATCACTCATCTGG
>JAJCXQ010000939.1 GCA_029263355.1 Acidobacteriota bacterium
CTTCCTGATCGAAGAGGGCACCCCGTTTGGCTGACCCCATCAGGCGATCAATGCCGACGCCGTTGCGTTGCTCAGTTGCGTTGGCAAGATCTACCTGCTTCAGGCGCTCGACGCTACCCGGTGGATGGCCGCCGCCCGGTATGCAATCGGAGACCGCGGTGTGCCCCTTGAGGTGTAGATTGCCGAAAGTCCTGCCGAGGGGGCAGGTTCCGGCATAGGCTTTGTCACCGGGGGTTTTCTGGTTGAAAGCGTGCCGCGCTTCGGCAGAGAACGTCGGAGTGATCGCTAGGTTCTCGCTTTGCAGCAACCGCTCGGCATGGGCTCTCATGACGCCTTTCAGGCTAGATCCGGGGATGTAGACACTGGGCCGCCCTTCGAGGGTCGTGCGTACAGCCTCCAGATCCGGTCGGGTCGGGTCGGCGCCGGTGCGGCCTTTGCGAATCAACATTGGACCGCGAGGGGTGATCGAGAGATCGATGCGGATCTGATTGAGCTGTCGTGCGAACATCAGTATGTTGCCTCCCAGAGTTGAGCCATGGCGCCGACATAACGGTCGTAGAGTTTCTGTAGAACCGGGTTGTGCTCGGCGAGCTCCTGTTCTTCCGGAGCCGCCTCTTCGAGAGAGTCTTCGGCCAAGAGATACCGCCCGTTCTTCTCGACGAGGAATCCAGAGTCGACAAACCGTTGCAGGACAACATCCCAGGCTCTACGTTTCTGCCTTGGACTCTCGAGCCCCAGCCCGAGGCGATCACTGAGCTTCGGTTTTACGAAGTCTTGCTTCCCTGCCTGCTTGCCGAGTTGAGTTTTGTCGATCGCAGGCAAGGCACGCAGGATCGTCGCCAGTGTTTGCCAGTCCTCGACATTTCCAGTCGTCGGTAGAGGTAGCTCCTTCTCTGTAGATTCGGTTGCGGTCTCTTCGTCAGGTGACAGCAACTCTCGTGTCGAAAGCAGATCGGCAAATGGATTGCCTTTTTCGAGACTCGTCTCGTCGATCTTCTGCCAGTCGATTCGAACTTGACCGAGGCCGCGGCTGGTCTTGCCGCCAAGAGCCAGGCCACCTTGATCGAGCTGCTCGAAAAGGTAGAGCACCAGGCCGACCTCCCAATCTGTATAGTTGTCGAGGATCACGGTCAGCTGAAAAGGCGTTTCCGGTGGCACTGCCTCGAAGTCGTAGAGCACACCAGAGGCTGCCAGCTCTTTGTCACGGTCAATGCCGACGCCGTTGCGCAGCTCCAGGAGCGGAGCACCGCCAACGAGGGGCAGATCCGGGAACCGTACCCGGCTGGCTATCGCCAGTGAGCCGAACAGCCGGCAAACCGTGCAGCTCTTGGCCCAGATCGCTTCAGCCACTGCCTGGCTATCCTCCGGATGATCTTCGCGAAAACCCGTCAGGTCGTCGTGAGTGACGCAAGGCTTCCCGGCGATGTGATCGCAAGAGGCGAGCACCTCGTCCGCATCCGCCAAGGGCATGGTGTTGCGGAACAGAGCTTCTGCGGCACTTCGGACGACACCCTTGAGACTGGAACCAGGGATGTAAGGCGCCCCGGAGGCATTGCGGACCACTGGCGAATCAGTGGCCAAAGGATCGCCGCTCGATCCCGCGCCGATGTGGAGGCCTGTGCGGGTAGCGAGCACGCCCTCCAAGCGCAAACGTTGGTCGAAGGAATCGAGGAGTCGAGCGCTCACCGGCGTGCCCCCGCAGCTTGCCTGGCCGTGAACTCTAGGTACTTGAGGTAGCGACTGGCAAAGCCGAGGAACAGACGGATCAGCACAATCCTTATCAACTGCCGCATCTCGGAGTTGTCAGCGTTTCCGGGAGCCCGTTGCATCACTTGTGCGAGAGCGCCTGCCACCGCGCCCCCTTCCAAGTCGAGCTGGTAGATGAACCGCTCTCCGAGGGTATCGCCACCGATTGTTCGCGCCCAATTGTTGCCGTAGTTATCACGACCCATCTGGTAGCGGATGAAGTTGAGGACCACCGCCGGCGATTCGGTTTCGGTGGCTACGGCGATGAGGTTACGGAGCTGCGAATGACCGAAGTCTCGGCCGATGCGGATGTCCGTCGCGCTCTCGACAAGGGTTTCCGCCGCGGTTACCAGCTGCTCTTTGCAGCGATCGATGGCGCGATGTTGCTCGAATGTCAGGGCTAACACGGTCAATTCTCCTTGCAGCAGTCGACGTAAATGGGATGACAAGCGATGATCCGGCCCCAGCCGTCTGGCCGCCCGGGGCCGATGCCGTTCGATTCGAGCTCTCTGAGGCTCGACAGCGCGGACGACCCGTCGTGGGTTCGCACAATGAAGGTGGAGCCGGGTTGAAACTGACTCGAAACGCCCCGCGGCAGATGCACTTTGCTGTTCCAGCCGCCATGGGGTCGCCGTCGGCTGACGCCGCCGACCAGCTCGAATCCCCGGTCTGCCAGCGTCGCCTCGAGCCGCGCCTGATCGACGGCGATCGGCCCCAGTGCCAAGAGCACGCCGGTGGCGATGCCATTCGAGCCCCCATGGGCCTCGACCGTACTCACCCAGCGTTGATGGCGCTGCTCGAGTCTCGGCAGACCGGAGTCGTGCTCAAAACCATCTAGAGTGAGGCGCCCGAAGCCGCGGCTGCGGGTGCCGCCGACCAGCAGCCCTTCCGCAGCCGCTCGGGCGATCCAGTGCAGTTGCTCTGCAGTGCCAGTGATGGGCGCATAAAACCGCAGTGCTTCGGTTGCGGTCCCGCAGCGCAGTACTGGATCGATGACTTCGAGGGAAAAGAGCAGGCCATCGGCCGCGCGGCCCACCTTGTGATCGCGAGCCGTCCGAGTGACGATACGCTGTTGCAAGGAGACGGCCACCCAGCCACTGCCTTCGTCCGCCGCCTCCTGGTTGTCATGATCTACAGTCTGAGCAAAGGTGCCTTTTGCCGGCCGGTAGTCGAAGTGCCGAGCGGTGGCGCCGGCACATAGATCTGCCGCCTCGTCGATAAGTCGGCCGCTGCCCTTGGGCTCGCGCAGGGTCATCGGCGCCGGAATCGCGGAGAGATGCCCGGGGTGGGCGTCGCCAAAAGTCGCGGGCGAGGTGCCGCCCAATACGGTCTCCAGCTGGCTGCGATCCAGGTTGGCAAGCGTTGCGGCCACTGCGCCACGCACGGCACTGCCATCGATGTAACCCTTCGTGGACGAGACGTTGGTGGGGTCTTTGACCGCGCCCAACTGAAGTGGCTCCTGTGCTTCCAGCACGAGAGTCATCGTCGATATACCCGCGGGCAGAACGGGTTCTGCGGTCACCGGTGCGGGATCGACGGCCAACTCAACGCTGATATAACCGAGCCCACGCCCTCGACCGCCGCCGATCTGGTCGGTGATCGCAACTGCCGACTGCAGCAAGCCGAGCTCCTCGTCGCTCAGCAGTCTCGTGGCATGTATCTCGCCGCGAAAGGGCAGATCGTGGCCGGCTGGGGTCACCCGATTTTGAAACAGACGACCCGGCGAAGCCTGGCGCGTCGCCCGCTCGAGAGAGACGTGGTGACGTGACGTGAGGTGACGTGAGGTGTCCTCTTCGGAGGTCTCGTTCGCATGGAGCGGTCCGAACCGGATCACTCCCGGTTTGTCCTTCTCGTCGCCGAAGAGTTGAATCAGAAGATCTTCCCCTCGCTCGACAGCGTTGACCAGCCGGGTTGCCGACTCCCGCAGAGCGCCTTTGATTGCGCTACCAGGAACCAACAGGCCGCGAGTATCCGTAGCAGTATCGCCGTCCGAGTCGCCCTGAGCGTGGGTGTAGCCGCCCACGAAGAGGGAGCCGTGTGGCTTGACGGTGATCGCGAATCGAGTCAAGGGCTCACCTCCTGATCCGGCTCACGCCAGTGGTCGTAGAGATCAAGCATGTCGGCGAGATCAAACACCCGAAGCCCACCGTAGCGCGGTGCGATCTGATCCATACACTTCTCCTTGTCGAGGGCGATCTCGAGATCGAGGCCCGTCTCTCTGGAGCTTCCGAGCTTGCAGATCAGATCTCGCCATCCTTCTCTTCGCCCGACTTGGTACAGAACATGGTTGCGTAACTGGGCGGCGCCGGCCTGGGCATAGTCGGCGACACTGAAAAGCTGCGTTCGGCCGATTCCGCGTGCCGCGTCGCGCACGACACGAAAGCGTGAAGACAAGCGAGCAAACTCGTCCAAGGAATAAGGCCGACCGGAGAGGATGAAATCGTCAGCTCGAGCCGCCCAGCGTGGTGGCTCCACCGACTCGATCCTAGGCGAGCCGTCGGTCACGATCCCGAAGTCCAGTCCGTTCCGGGCCTTTCGCCCGTCGGCACCCTTCGTGTAGACGCGCTTTTTCGCGCTCTTCAGAAGCGCTTCGGACTCCGCGAGGAGATGGCGAATAGGAAACTTGGCGTGACCGATGGCAACGCCTGCTGAAGCGCCAAGCTTACCAACGCCGAGATGTTGGAGAACCGGATTGCCGTCTGCTCGGTGTTGGAAAAGAGCCAGCAGGTCACGCGCGAAAGGAACGGCAATATCTCCCGGCAGAATCGCCACCAGATCGTCGCCGCCACAGATCGGCCGTTGATAGGCCGAGCCCTTTGCCGACGGGGCGTCGCCGCCCTCCTCTCGGAGGCCATAGCCCACTGCCAGCGAGTTAAATGCATCGCGAACCAAGTCCGATATTGTGCGGGAAAATGCGGCGTAGTCGAGAGGACTCTGGAGGTTCAGAATCATCCGGCCGATGCCGTTTCCGTCGAAGTAGACGACCGCGAAGAATCCGCCCTTGACGTTGTCGGCGATCGACTCGTAATCGGTCGGCTCGTTCTGGAAGCGAACGTTTTTCTTGCCCTCTTGGATTCGGCGGTAGCACGGTTCGCATTCCAAGCGTTCTTCGCGTGAGGTGCCGCGGGGGATCTTCACTGCGGCGGCTCGGCGCCCGCAGACTCCACAGCGAGCCGCAAAGAACGGCACCATCGGCTCGGCGTCTGGCCCCGTCAGCAGCCGGCTTTGGGCGATCGCCTGATCCAACGCACGAACCTGATCCCCAAAGGAATAGTCCCCGGCAACGATCGGAGCAGATTCAACGCTACAGGTTGCGATGCGGGTTTCTTTGGCGAAGAGAGCATGCAGTCGCTGGCTGATGTGATCGACGTCAGCTCGTGCCACCACGGCCAGTCCTCGACCGCCGCCAGCGAAGAGAATCTGATTGCGATCGAGCTCCAGGCCCGTTCCTGTCAGCAGCCGATCGTCTAGGCGCTTCAGCGCGTCGCTGGCGCCCCGAATGCCGGTTGCATTCGTCGTATCGAACACGAAACTGTGGATACTGTTGGCGTCCCACGCCAACAAGCAGGCACCATCGCCGGGAAGGGAGCCTTGGCCGTCTTTGACGTAGGCCACAATCTCAGCGTTTGGCTCTGTGCCCAGTGCTTTAGCAAAGCCTCGTACAAGATTGTTTGTGAGTGTCACAAGATCGTTCACAGAATTACTCCGTTGATGTTTCCTGAGCTGTTAGTTCCTTTGCGAGGTGTTTTCTTGGGTTCCGCTGAGGATCTTTTCTACCTGTTTATTGGAGAGTCTGATGGAGGGTGTGTAGGTTGACTTCCGGCGTCCGAAGCCATACTCATAGAGTTGTATATCGTGGAACCTGCGGCTCAGGCGGCCGAGTAAAAAAATGAAAGCGTTGGGTGCTCCGGCGAAGATATGTAGAGTGTCAATGTCATGGTTGCTGGTGAAACGGTGGAGAGCGTTGCAGAGTGTATTTGCCAGTCTAGAAGCATGGCCACCGTTGCGTATCGCTCTCTGATCAGGGCCACCCTGGAGGTCAGCAAGGATAAGGTG
>JAJCXQ010000940.1 GCA_029263355.1 Acidobacteriota bacterium
GAGCTACGTTCTCGGCGAGAGACTCGAGCATAGGGTCAATCGACTGACCGGGTGTGGTGGGCAGGGCGCTACCGTATAAATCCTGAAAGTGCTGATAGAGCGTCTCCCCTGGCCGTTTTGGGAGACCATCACTGACGTAGAGAATCGCCTTTCGGCCGGGAAGTCCTGCGAGTGAGCGAGCGATACTTTCCAGACCAGCGGTCGAGTAGCGTAGATCGCTACGCGCCTTTTGAACGTATGACCGAAGCGCGTGGTAGGCCGATGACTCGTCATCGCCAGGGAGTTGCGTAACGTTTCCAACCAATGAGGTTTGTGGTGTCGGAAACATCAAACGCATCGCGCGAAATCTCTCAGCGTCATCTGCTTGCCCGAAGGTTGCAGTTTTTCGCAGCTTCCGGAGTCCCTCTGCGATAGCCTCTCTGTCGCGGGTGAAACTCTGTACCACCTCGATCTTCCGATTGAAGCCGACAAGCATGACATTGTCACCTTGAGTAAGGCGGTCTTCGAGGAAAGCGTCCAAGTCATCGAGCACTTGTCTTTGGCTACCCTGATGCAAATTGAAGTGATCGACATAAACAAGTAGGTTAAGCTGCTGATCCTGGGGTAGCTCATTTCGTCGCTCGCGGCCTGACTGTTTGGAGCGCAGGACTTGTCGGTCCCTGTCCAGATCATCGAGGATCCGGTCGTTCTGAGCCACTGCGTAGAAGTTGGAGATCTCTACAGGACGACCGTCTTCGAGAACCTCGAAGTCGTCTGGAGAGAGGTCAGTGACGCGGTGACCGTCTTGGTCGGTGACAAAAACTTCGACATTAACGACATTGACGTCTACCCGGTCAACGAAGATGGAGTCAGCGCTTGGCTGGGCTCCGGCCGAAACTACAAGAGCTAGAGACAACATTGTGAAGGATAGGGAGCGGGTCGAGATCTTCATCGTTTTCCTCTCATTCCTGGAGCGTCTGTTGAGTCCTTCTCCGACGCATTGCTTGACATCCTATCGCGTTCATTGTGCTATGGGTCCAGTGTCAAGGGCTAAGTAGCCTCCGTGCGACGACAGATCGTTGGGCCGGAGTCGTGATGTCTGGAACATAGTCATCGCTACCCTGTCTCCCTGAGACGACCTTATCCCTGAGCTGTCCTGGAGTTTGCGAGCGCCCAAGACACCCTGGACTAGTAATCGACATAGCCACCTCTGGTCCGAACGTGAAGTCCGCTACGGGGTACGCGAACACTGACGCGATGCCACTCGCCATCGCCCCGACTGATCGTTGGGTAATAGCCTAAGACGTACTGTTCGCGAAGCTCGAGGAGTATGTCCTTAAACGCTACTTCAGCGTCTTGAATTCGCTTCAGGGTGACGATTCTTCCGCCCGTCTCCAGGACCATCTGGGTCAACTTCTGGTATTCGGTGCGATAAGCGATTGAGCTTTTCCAAGCAGAAGTCCGCGATTTGTTCGCGTCATCCCGAGGCAGGGTGCATAGCCAGTAGACGAGTGCCCGGCTGCGGCGGGCCAGCCAGTTGATTTCAGCCATGCGCAATGCACTGTGGGTGTCAATGCCGTCCGACAACAGAATGATCACACGACGCCCTTGTTGGTGTTCTAGCTTCTTGAGCGCGAGGTAAATGTGGTCATTCAGAGAGGTTCCACCGTCGGCGTTTACACTGTCTAGGCCAGCTGTTAGAACCGCGGAATCATTGGAGAACGGTGTCAGGTACTGTAGACGATCTGAGAAGAGAATGATCGACGCATCGTCGGTTGACTTGATGCCATCCACGAACGAGACAGCGCCGCGTAACGCGTACTGCAAGCGTTCGCCTCTCATGCTGACGCTGGAATCAATGAGAATCGCCGCTGTCAGTCTGACATCGCCGCGGGCGAAGGTCACAAGTCGTTGGCGCTTACCATCGTCGATGACGGTAAATTCTTCCTTGGAGAGATCAAGAACACGCTGGTCTCTGCGCGAAACAGTGACATACAGCTGTTGCAGTTCGGCGTCGATCTCTTCATCAACACGAATCGAAGGCGAAACGAGGGTTGCTCTCATCTCATTGCCAGAGAAGCCTAGAGCTCGTATTTCGATCTTGTGCTCACGGTTCTCTTGCCCGATGTCTGTTAAGAGGCTAAAGGGTGGCGTTTCGATGGTTCCAACCATCTTTCCATCGACAAAAAACTCGACAGCTGAGACGCTTCCCTCGGGATAGACGTTCGCTGCGATCTCTATGTCACCAAATAGGGGTTGGCCTGGAGCTGGGCTCGAGATGGATACATCCAGCAGTCTTTCATGTTCAGCAATTGCCTGACCAAGCGCGGCGTGTTGCGAAAAAGTAGACAGCCCAATATAAAGCAATCCAACGGCCGGGCTGATCCTGCAGATTGCAAAGATGTTCATTGTCCCGCTCCGGATTCGGGCTGAAGAGTTTTTGCGACCAGCCCTTGCCTAACAGTCGCTGCTGCCGAAAGTTCGCGACGAACAATCTCCAAGGAGGCTTTGGGCCAACTGTCGTAGTTTTTCCGGGCGGACTCTCCTTGAAAAGTCTCTGGCGTTACTTTTTCGATGACCTCCAGTGCCCTCAAGGGCTGTCTCTGGAGGTCATAGGCATGAGCGAGTAGGTAGGATAAACCTTGGTGGTCTGACACCTCTTTGTGGGCTCGTTCCAGTAGCAGAGTCGCTGCTTCATAGTTATTTTGACGAATCAGCCGCCTGGCTTGATTCTGGAACGCAAGCGAGCGCACCCAGTCTGCAACGTCTAATTCCAATATGCGATCAGTCAGCTCGATTGCCCGCCCCTCCAGCCCGAGTCTGTCGAGGTTGATCGATAGGCGTAGCAGAGCTTCTCCAGATTCAGGATGTCCTTCCACGAGCTCTTCAAGCAACCTGACGGCCTGAGAATACTCAGCATGCCGCTCGTAGCTTGTTGCTAGTCCCAGAACAGCAGCTTCATTCTGAGGGTCGTACTCTAGGGCCCGCCGATAGAGTCTGCGACTATTGGAGGGCAGATTGGACTCTTGGAGGTGTCCCGCCAAACTCGTCAACGCACGCGCCGCGACAATGCGAGATCCTTGAGACTTACCGTAGTGGGCATAAAGATCCGCTAGGTATTCGGCCAGGGTACGTGCAATGGAAGCCAAGGAGAAGAGCTTTCGGTCTCGATAGACTAGGTACATATCGCTGTGCAGGACAAGTACGGGAAGAAGGCTCTCAACGTCTTTCTTGGCTAGCAGCTCAACGACCTCGAATTCAGCTGTCTGTAAGAGCTCCAGAGAGCCATTGAGCAATACACTTGACTCCAGATTCAGGAGAAGTGTCTTTGCTTCAAGGCTCTGGCCAACTCTCGCGATTGCATGCTTGTATTGTGTTGTGAGCTCCTCGATCTGACGAGCAACTATGTCTTTCGGTTCCGCAGGAGATTCGGATTCAAGGGGGGGCGTCGGTTCACCGCTCTCCGAATCACGTAACGCTGGGGTGAGTCTGCTACGCAGATCTGTCCACAACAATCCGCGGTCACGGGATCCTTCCTGCAGAATGACAACCGGAATTCTCGAGCTGACAACACCGGTCGAAAGTTCAACCAAGAGTTCATAATCACCAGGCAGAACTTTAGGAGTTTCAAAGCCGAAAGAAACAGCTTCGAAGCTCGCGCTGTTGTACTCGTGTCGTGCGCCGACTCCTAGAGCAGCCCCGGTTACCATACGTCCTTGCTTCGAGAGTCGGATCCGCCCTTGCAAGCCACGATCTGGCAGCTTGTAGCCGACGATATGGCCCTTGGCTCGGCGACCTGCTACTAAAACGGGACGGGCAGATGGAATGGGTAGTTTGTTCAGGGTTCGCTGCGGTAGCTCTTCTCGAGAGGTCCCGTGGACGGGTAACCAGCTGTCGCTTCTGCGCTGACGAGAGAAGAAAGGAGGCTGGATGAAGGTGCCGTCGAGGGACTCGAATGCTGGAACATCGAGAGGTAGGGACCGCACTGCAGAAGCTGTCGTTTGACCATTGCGGAGTACAATGCGAAGCGAATACTTGCCGGGAGCAAGAGGGATGAAGGTGCTATATTTCAGCCCTCTTTGCCAGATTGTTTCGCCAAGACTTTCAGGGTCCACGGTAAAGACTTCCGCCGAGTGTTCGACGACAGCGTCGCTATCGGACAATACGATCACCAAGACCTCGATTTGACTCTGCTTGGCGGCCGTCGATTGGAGGATGGTCGGTCCATCGATCTCCAAGATGATCTGCACATTGGGTTTTCCGGCAGCAACTCGTCGCGGCAACGCTAGCGCCTCGAAGGCGAGCTCTTCACCAGACTCGAAGTCGAGGTAGGAAGCAAGCCTCTCGGTAGTCAAGCTATCGAGCTTGATCGATTCGAGAGCCTGGATGTCCCCTGCTCTGGGTCCAGAGGCGTCTATTCTGGTCGCAAGCAGGTTGTCCGGTTTTGTTTCCAGGACTTGCGCAGTCCCCTCCAATGCTGAAAGCAATGCGAGAATCACAAAGAGCCGCCTGAGCTTGAATCGACTCAAGGAGCGAGGTGTGAACTTCAAACTCAGAATCACGACGTCGCTCTCGGCATGGGTGTTCTCCATGGTGCGTGTTCTTCGAAGGCTGAAGTCGGACCGCAGCCAGGTCCCGAAGGCCATCGGGACGATCTCTCTAGGGGCCCAGTGGCCTCTCGGTAGCGTTGGTACAGATCAGCGTAACAGAAGGATCTTGTGAGCTTAGAGGGAATTCGACCCCCTCAATCGGCAGTTCGTCCCTTGGCCAAACCTTGAGCGGGTGAGGGCGATTTTAGCGCCTCGAACAACTCCGCTGAAAAAGAAAAGCCCCGGTCCAGAGACCGGGGCTTCAAGTAGTCAGGTGGCCGGATAAACCGGTCACCTCTCAACGTGTCCGAATCAGCTTAGAAGCGGAACCCGATCGAGAACCGGAAAGTTCTCGGGGTCTGGAAATCATCCGCTTCATCTGCTTCGCCGAAGTCAGCACCCTTCGCCCAGTGGACGCCTTCGACCGGCGTCGTAGTGAACGGGTTGAAGGGCTGGCAGACTCCACCCGGAGCCAATGGGCAGTTTGCTCCACCGTCCGTTGCCTCGAAGATGTCGGAGTTTTCACGCCGCGCATCGACACTGTCCTCGTCGAAGAGGTTGATGATCTCCGGCTGAGCGAAGATCTCGAACGACTTGCCAAAGAGGTTCCAGCGGAAGGTGTAGTTGAGTGCGACGTCCGTTCTGGTGACGTCATCGGTCTTGAACGCACCACGCGGGCTAAAGAAGTACGTGGTGTTGGTCGGCGGTTGTGCATATCCAGGGTTGACGACAAACGGAACCCCGTTGATGCTTCCACTAGAGTCGACGTCACCCGCGGCACTGTAGGGAGTGCCGGAGAAGAAGTTCTCCAAGATGCTGACATTCAGGCTATGACGCTCGTTGTCGAGGATGTCATAGACAGCCCAAATGCGCAGCTTGTGGGTTTGGTCGTTGAGCAATGGGCCGACTGGAAGGTTCCAGGCCGGATCCTTGTACTCTCGGTATTGGTTCGGGTCGGTCGAAATCGGACCCGAGCCACCGGTCTCACCGTTGACGTTACCTTCACTTTCTGACCAGGTGTAGTTACCAGCCAGGGTGAAACGATCGGTGAAGCGGTAGCGACTCGAGACCAGAACACCGATGTAGTCACGCTCGAGAACGTTGCCACCGAAGTTTCCGATCTCACTGACGTCAGCACCGAAAGCCTGGTCGCCAGGGGTATTCCGCGAGGAGTAGAAGTCGTCCCATTCGCGGAGAACGACATCGGCGCGGACCAAACCCTTGCTTCCGAGGCGCTTAGTGGCGCCAATGGTGAACTCTGTGGTGCTCGGTGAATTGAGACCGTTGCGGATGACACTGGTCTGCCCAGGGATGCAGCTGTAGAACAGGTTTGGCGGATTGGCAACGCCACTGAGGATGTCGTTGACATCCTGCGTGCCGCCAGCCGCGAAGTACCAGTTGAACAACGTCTGAAGAGCAACATCGGTGGTGACGCAGCTGGCCGGGTTAGCGGCGCAGCCAACATTGACCTGAGGGCCACTGTAGGTGGAGAAAAAGCCACCCAAAGCACCGCCGGACGACGCACCGTCAGCGACGTTACCCGTGTTGGCGAGTGCCGCAACGTAGGTTCCGAAGCTGGCGTTGATCACGAGATCACCGTCGCCTTTGACGTCATAAGACAGGCCCAAACGGGGGCTGATGTTGCTGTCGTCCGAAACCAAGGCGCCACTCGAGTCCACACCGTTGTTCTCGTCATAGCGAACACCGATGTTGAAACTCCATTTGTCGTTCAGCTGCCAACTGTCATTGGCGTAGAACGAACGAGTTTCGAAGTCGGTGTCCTGGGCGATGTCGAGGCCGAAAGGCGGCCACCACACAACCCAAGTCGCACCACCAGAGAACACCGGGAAGATGTTGTTCGAGCCATCGATGACGATGTCGTCGGCCCACACCTGGAAGTCACTACCCGATTGGTGATTGACGGAAAAACGAATGTCCGAGAAGTTGTCGTAGCCGAACGTGAAGTCATGGCTGCCGGCGTTCTCGGTGGTCAAGAAGTACGAACCCTTGATCAGGTAATCCTCATTGTTCCGGATTTCGGGCTCGCAGGTGCCACAGAAGGTCGAAGACCAAAAGCGGCGACCCGTGGGCCGATGCCGGAGCAATGTTCCGTCGATCAGATCTGGAGGACCACCAAATCCCGTGGCGATCTCGTAGAAGCGCTCCGAATACTGCGCTTCGAGGAAAAAGCTCGAGGTCAAAATGCCGGTGTAGTTACCGGATTTGATGTCCTGAGGATCGGTGCGATCGTTCAAGCTACGCAGATCCAAGACGTTGCCGAAGGTGGAACCGGAGCGGGTGCGCTCGATCTCCAAGTAGGAGCCGATGACACTGTGGCTCGGGGTCAACGCGATCGTCGCCTTCGCCTCGAGGCGTTGCTCTTCGTCGGTCGTCGGGTAGGTGATGTTGGTCTGCACCGTCGTGTCTTGCGACGCTTCGGTGCGGTCACGACCCGCAAGGAAGAACCAAATCCGATCCCGCCAGATCGGGCCGCCGAAGGTACCTTCGTAGATCTCGTTGCGATCATCGATCTGCTGGAAAGTAGGATCGAAGAGCCGATCCGTCTTGTCCGAGACCCAATCGTCGTTGTCGACGTTGACGCGCAGAGAACCCGAGAACTCGTTACCACCGGACTTGGTGATGACGTTGACCACGCCGCCCGTGAAACGGCCATACTCGGCCGAGACGCCTGCGGTGGCAGTGGTCGTCTCTTGGATGGCATCTTCGATGAACAGTGGCAAGAAGCTGCCACGGATGTTCTCGTTGACCTCGACGCCGTTGATCAGGAAAAGGTTCTCGTAGGAGAACGAACCTGAGATCGACGGTGCAGTGCTCGGCCCGGTGTCGGAGACGCCGGGAGCGAGGTTGACGGCCGACAACGGGGTGCGGGCGATCGGCAAGTTCTCGAGCTCGGAGTGCGTGGTCGTGGTGGCCAGGGTCGTGTTCTCAGAGATAATGTCAACATTGCTGGTAACGATGATCTCTTCGACGACCTCGGCGAGTTGCATCTCGATGTCCGAAGTGGAAATCTGCGCAGCCGAGATCTTCTGGGTCCGGATCTTGGTCGCGAAGCCCTCGAGCTCGTAGGCCAACTTGTATTCGCCCGCGGGCATGAAGGCGATCTTGTAGGTGCCGTTGCTTCCCGTCACCGTTGAGCGTTGACCCTGCAGACTGGGCGATGTGGCGTTGACAGTGACACCCGGCAAACCGGCGCCCTGTTCGTCCGTCACTGTGCCCTTCAGAGTCCCGGTCGGGTTCTGCGCCAGCACCTGAGGTGCGAGCAGCAAGCCGACAGCCAAGCAGACCCAAAGGGTCATTCGTCTGTTGCTTCTCCTCATACGACTTTCTCCATTCCGTCGTGCTTCCTCTTCTCCTCAACGGAAGCGGTTACAACTTCTGCTCGCGGTAAAACCGAGAGCACCTAAGTAGACCTGAAACTGTCCGAGTGCTTGACTCGCCTCAGGGACGAGTACAGTGGATGTGGCCACAAACGGCTTGATTTCAGGGACTACACGTACCTTGTGTGCAAACTGCACGCCAACCCTGAGCATCTCCGAAAGGCGGCACATAAGTTCTTG
>JAJCXQ010000941.1 GCA_029263355.1 Acidobacteriota bacterium
GTCACCCGGCCCATTGAGGACGGTGGCTTGGGTTTCACCTTCAAGTGGAACCTGGGGTGGATGCACGACACTTTGAGTTACTTCGGCGTCGATCCCTTTTTTCGCTCCGGTTGCCATGATCAGCTGACTTTCGCCATGGTCTACGAGTACAGCGAGCGTTTCATCAATCCGTTGTCCCATGACGAGGTGGTGCACGGCAAGGGTTCGCTGTACCAGAAGATGCCCGGCGATCCTTGGCAGAAGCGCGCCAACCTGCGGGCGCTCCTGGCCTACCAATTTACTCGACCCGGCAAGAAGCTGCTCTTCATGGGCAGTGAGCTGGCGTCGTCTCGGGAGTGGAATTACGAGACCACTCTGGATTGGTATCTACTCGGCGACCCTGATCGTGCTGCCATCTCCCATTTCGTGGACAAGATTGGAGCGCTCTACCAGGTTCACCCTTGTCTCTGGCAGTCGGATCCAGATCCGCAGGGATTCCAATGGATCGGTTGTTGGGACAAGGAGCGGTCGGTGTTCAGCTACGAGCGGCGACTGGTGGACGACGAAGACGGTGACCGCCTCATTGTTGTCCTCAACCTAACGCCGGTCCCGCGCCCGGACTATCGCATCGGAGCTCCGCGCCCCGGGCGCTATCGCCAGCTGCTGTCGTCCGATGATGTGCTCTTTGGGGGCAGCGGTTACGAGACCCATGCCGAGATCGAGAGCGAAGCGGTGCCGATGGATGGCTGCCGGGATTCGCTAAATTTGATTTTGCCGCCGTTGGCGGCGTTGGTGCTCAGCTGGGATGGTGACGGTAATGTTCCTGAAATAGATGCTTGACATCGGTGGTCGCGAGAGCTGTACAATAGGTTGGTCATGTTGACGCTGCTCAGCCATTTGTCCTCATCAAACGACCTCGGAGGTCGTCTGTGTTGCTGTTGTATGGACATCAGCGGGCTCCGGCTGCGTCAACGAACTTGATGGTTTTGAAACCAACAACAAAGCTTCGTCGACCGCCGGATTAGCCATCCGGCGGTTTTTTAGTTTAAGGCCTCCGGATTGAAGTCCACAGTCGATCCGAAGGAGGCCATGCAATGATCAGTGACTTGTCTGAATCTGTGACCCGGTCTAGCGCGACCCAGTCTAGCGCGACCCTGATCACAGCGGTTGATGCGGTGACCGTGCCGGGGGTCGCAGCAACCGAGCTCTGGCTCACCGGTGTGCAGCGGCGGGATCTGGCGTATCTTGTCGAAGCGTCGTACCCTTTTGAAGCCTGTGGCCTGCTGGTCGGATCCGCCGATACCGAGCGCGTCGACGTCCAAGATGTCTTCCACGCCCGGAATCTCAACGTCGAGCGGGCCCGGGATCGTTTTCTGCTCGATCCCGATGATCACATGGCGGCAGATCGCTCGGCCCGCGCCCGTGGGCTCGACATTGTCGGCATTTGGCATTCCCATCCCGACCATCCCGCACGACCCTCGATCACGGATCTGGAGGCGGCTTGGGAAGGTTTTTCCTATTTGATCATTTCGACGACGGCGTCCGGAGCCAATGATTTTCGGTCGTGGCGCTTGCAGGGTGGAAAGTTCATCGAAGAAAAGATTCGCGAGACCCCACAAACTTCGTCTTCTTCGGAGGAAGAATCATGAGTCAGGCAACCGTCAGAATTCCCACCCCTTTGCGCCCCTTGACCGGAGGCTCGGACGAGGTGGCGGCTGTCGGCCACACGGTGGGTGAAGTGCTGTCGGAGCTCGGTGGCCGGCACAACGGGTTCCTCGATCGAATCCTCGACGGCCAAGGCAAATTGCGTAGCTTCGTCAACGTGTACCTCGGCGACTCGAATGTGCGCAGCTTGAACGGCCTCGACTCCGCGGTGGCGGACGGGGCTGTGATCCACATTGTGCCCGCAGTGGCCGGAGGCCGCGATATTCCTGGGGGCGGTATTGCTGGAGACGATATTTCTGGGGACGGTATTCCTGGGGACGATATCGCTGGAGAGACCAGGTGATCGCTCGTCAGCGCCGGCTGGCGGCGCTCAAGGAGACGATTCCCGAGATTACACCGGGTGAGGCTTTCGAGCTCCAGAGTCGCGGTGCGGTGTTGGTGGATGTGCGTGAACCCGACGAGATTGCCGGCGGCAGCCCACTTTCTGCGGAGCGTATTGTGCGGGGCTTTCTGGAGCTTCAGATCGAGAACAAGGTGCCGGGTCTCGATCAGGCCGTGTTGGTGTTGTGTGCTGGCGGAACCCGCTCTCTATTTGCCGCCCGTGATCTCCAAGAGCTCGGATACACCGATGTCTACTCGGTTGCCGGCGGTTTCAACGCCTGGAAGAATCAGGGTCTGCCGGTCGATATGCCGCGAGTCCTGACGCTGGCGGAGCGCGAGCGTTACGGTCGGCACTTGACCATCCCCGAGGTCGGCGAAAGGGGCCAAGCGCGTCTCTTGAACAGCACGGTGTTGATGGTGGGAGCAGGGGGTCTCGGCTCGCCAGCGGCCTTCTACCTGGCGGCTGCCGGAGTTGGCAAGATGATCCTCATCGATGATGACGTGGTCGATCGCTCGAATCTGCAGCGTCAGATTCTGCACACCGACGATCGGGTTGGCACTTCGAAGGTGGAGTCCGCCCGCGCGACCTTGACGGCCTTGAATCCGGCGATCGAGGTCGTCACCCACGCCACCCGTTTGACCAGCGCCAACGTCGATGAGCTGTTCGCGGGGGTCGATGTTGTCGTCGACGGCTCGGATAACTTTGCCACCCGCTACTTGGTGAACGACGCCTGTGTGAAATTGGGCATCCCCAACGTCCACGGCTCGATCTTTCGGTTCGATGGCCAAGTCAGCGTCTTCTGGCCGAGTTACGGTGAGCGCCGAGGGCCTTGTTATCGCTGCCTGTTCCCAGAGCCGCCACCAGCGGATATGGCGCCGTCGTGTGCGGAAGCTGGGGTGTTGGGGGTATTGCCGGGCATCATCGGCACTCTCGAGGCGATCGAGACGGTGAAGATTCTGCTCGGCATCGGTGATCCCCTGGTCGGCCGACTCTTGGTGTACGACGCATTGCGTCAGCGATTCACCGAGCTGAAAGTGGAGCACAATCCGGAATGTCCGCGTTGCGGAGATGGAACGCGGGTTACCGAGTACATCGATTACGTCGAGATGTGTGCTGTTTCCTGAGGAGGCATCGCGATGACCACGACATCAACCATGAGCTCAACACCCTTGAGTTCATCATCGGCAGATCCGTCCGCAGTCGTCATCGAAGCTCCGCCGCCGGCACCGTCGATCGAGCATCTGCTGCGGTCGGTCGGCAAAACTCCCCTCGTCGAGCTCGTCTTTGCGGACGATTTGCCGCCTGGGGTGCGTCTTCTCGCCAAGCTCGAAAGCTGTAATCCAGGCGCCTCGATCAAGGATCGGCCGGTGTTGCGGATGTTGTCACGGGCACGTGAGGCGGGGCGGTTCCATGGCGGGCGCCGGCTGTTGGACTCGTCGTCTGGCAATGCCGGCATCGCCTACGCTCAGTTTGGCGCCGCCTTCGGCGTCGGCGTGACTTTGGTGGTGCCCGGCAACGCCAGTCGTGAGCGCCTCGAACGCATCCGCGCTCATGGCGCCGAGTTGGTGCTCACCGATCCCGTCGAAGGGTATGACCATGCGGTGATGACTGCTCGGCGTCTCGGCGAGGCTCATCCCGATCGTTATTGGTATTCGGACCAATACTCGAATGATGACAACTGGCGGGCTCACTACGAGACCACCGGTGTCGAGATCCTCGAGCAGACCCAGCAGGCGACCGGTGGGTTGCCGGATGCGTTTGTTGCTGGCGTCGGCACCGGCGGTACCCTCACCGGGGTCGGACGGCGCCTGCGCAAACATGCCCCTGACGTCCACATCACCGCCATCGTGCCTGAGATTTTCCCCGGTATCGAAGGCTTGAAGCCCCTCGGCAACCCCGGAGACTTCGTGCCCGAGATCCTCGATGAGGATTTGATCGATCACCGGATCGAGATCACGATCGAACAGGCCCTGGCGATGTGCCATCGTTTAGCCCGCCGTGGCCTATTTGTTGGCCCCTCGTCGGGGGCTTATGTCCATGCCGCCTTGGAGGTCGCGTCTTCAGGGCGATACAAAACCCTCGTCACGGTGCTAAGTGACTCGGGGGAGCGGTACGGATCGACCGGTATGTGGGAGACGGAACCGGAAGCCTAACTAGATCCCGTCCAGTTTTCGCCTTCTGCCTGCCGCCCCCTGTGGACTGCGCGCGCAGCTGCGTAACTCGCCTCGGTGCCTCAGTGTCCGCCAACCCCATTGGTTACAATAGTTTGGAGAGCTAAACTCTGTTCTCTTGCTCATACATACTCGCCGCGTGCTCGCTCCACAGGGGCCTCCCTGGGAGGCGAAAAACGGGTTTCTGGATGCGATCTAACTAGTTCCCGCCGGTCGAAGCCCTATTGATTGACTGCGCCCATACCTCGCTTGTCGTAGCGGTTACCACTCGCTACGCCAACCGGCATGATGGCTGCGATGCTGGCCAAGTCGGCAGGCTCGAGCTCGAGGGCGGCTGCGGCAACATTTTCTTCGAGGTAGGTTCTCCGTTTGGTGCCGGGGATGGGCACGATATCGTCACCCTGGGCCATCACCCAGGCGAGAGCGAGCTGAGAAGGCGTCACGCCCCGCGCTGTCGCGATCTCGGCGACTTGCTCCACCAGCTCGAGGTTTTTGGCGAAATTGTCACCTTGGAAGCGTGGCGAGTGGCGTCGGTAGTCGTCAGCCTCGAGATCGTCGAGACTCTGGATTTGGCCGCTCAAGAAGCCACGGCCAAGGGGACTGTAGGCCACGAAGCCGATGCCGAGTTCGCGCACCGTCGGCAAGATGGCATCCTCGGGATCGCGACTCCACAGCGAGTACTCGGTCTGAAGGGCGCTGATCGGATGGATGCTGTGGGCGCGTCGCAGCGTATGTGGCGCGGCCTCGGATAGGCCGAGGAAACGCACCTTGCCGGCACTCACCAACTCCGCCATGGCGCCAACGGTTTCGTCGATCGAAACGTTGGGATCCACCCTATGTTGGTAGTAGAGGTCGATGTGGTCGATGCCCAGACGCAGCAGCGAGGCGTCACACGCTTGGCGCACATATTCGGGTCGACCATTGAAGCCGACAAACGAACCATCGGCGTGACGCTCGATTCCGAATTTGGTAGCTACGATCGCCGCCTCCCGTCGATCGCATACCGCACGACCGACCAGCCGCTCATTGGTGAACGGGCCATAAATGTCGGAGGTGTCGAGAAGGTCGACGCCGAGGTCGAGAGCGCGATGGATCAGGGCGATCGAATCGTCTTCACTGGTCAGGGCGCCGTAAAACTCGGACAGCCCCATGCAGCCCAACCCCTGGGCCGAAACTTCCAAACCCTGATTTCCTAGACGGCGACGTTGCATGTGTATCCTCCTATTGCGAATCCATGGGCGCCAGGCGCTCGGTAGGAGTCTAACTCGGCGGCAGAGGAAACAAAGTTTCGAAAATCCGATCGGTACGGTTGCGCCAGCTGGACCAACCACTACCGTCGTGCGCTTCACCGCCCGCAACTTTGACACCCCGTGCCTCAAGCATCTCGACCAACTTCCGGTGGCCAGTGGCGGTGTCCCAATTCTCGTGCGGATTGCGAATGTCGTAGGTTCCCCAGTCCATATAAATGGTGGGCGGATGGTCGCCAATCTCTTCGATCATGGGATGGATCATGCTCTCGAACATGGTCAACAACACCAGCGATTGAGTTCCGACCGCGCCGAAGACATCGGGATGGCTCAGAGTTGTGAGGAGTGCGGTGATGCCATTGAAATTGGTTCCGATATTTGCTCGCGACTTGGCGGTGGCGAGGGTGCGGAAATTCTCGTCGACGAAGGGAACCACCTCGCCGACGAAGGCCTGGTCGTAGAGTGGGCCCTGGGCAGCGATGTTGACGAAGACGACGATGGCGGGCGCGACGCTTTTGCCCATCAAGTTGTCGAGGCTATTGGGTATCCGTCCGCGCTCGACGGCGGTCGTACCGTCATGCACGAAGGCGACGGGGTAACGAGCCTCGTTGTCGGCGTAGCCTCGGGGTAGATAAATCTCGAGGCCGATCTTCGAGTCGCGGGGCGGTGCTCCGGGCCGCGCCGGCGCATTCTTCAGCGTTTCGCTATCGAGCTCACGGGCTTCGAGTGTGCCGCGGGATGACGCGGGCGCCTCGTCGAGATGAGCTGGCGCAGTCCACTTTGGCATGGCGAGCCACGACATCGCCATCTCTTCCCCCGAGCGTGACATTTCCATATCCGGGCCAACCACAGTGGTGGACGTTTCACGGGGATTCAAGGGGTCGATGATCTCCTGATAGTCCTCGATAAAGAGGTAATTGACCCGTGCGTCGGACTCGAGCTCGACGCTGCGGTAGAAGAGATCGGTGTCGGCGACGCGGGTCATCGTCTGTTCCAGTCGCGCACCGAAAGGGTCCCCCGCGACAGCCACATCGTTGGCTTGCCCGCGGTAGACGAAATGGACCAGGCGGTCGCCCTCGATGATCGGAAAGCTCTTCTGAGCGGCGATGTATTTATCGACGATCGCGGTTTTGTTGTCACCTTCTGCTGCCTCGACCTCGGCGAGGAATCGATCGAAGGCCGAGTCTGAAACGCCGCGGGAGGCGACATCGACCCGAGTCGCCAGCCCGCCGCCAGCAAAATCGAGACGGGCGATCGCCCCGAAGCTGCGGACGTAGATGCTGCCGTCGGCGAAGCTGGGCGCCGTCCACGAGAGATTGTCGAAGACCGTTGTTGCGGTGAGCTCGTGGTAACCCTCTGGGGTTGCTTCGACGAGATGCACGGTGCCTTTTTTGGTGATGACCACCAGATTGCCGCCGACCGCGATGAGGAATCCATCCCCCGGTTCGCGGGACCGCCAACGGCTCTCGCCGGTTGCTGCATCGACGCAGGTGAGGAAGCGGCTGCTGAAGGCGTAGATGTGCCCGTCGTGGTAAATCGGAACGTTGTAGCTGTTGCGGATCGAGCGGTCGGTCCATGTTTCTTTGAAGTTGGCGGCGTCGTCTTGCTGACTGAAGGACACGACGGTCGACGAGTCGTCGCGGTGAGCGAGAAAAATTTTGTTGTCACCCAACGGTACCGGCGTCATGCTGTGAGCGCCGCGCCCACCTTGACCGCCGTGTTCCCACTCCCACAGAACCTCACCATTTCCAGTGTTGATCCCGAAGAGTTTGGTCTCTCCAGCGCCTACGATTTGGTGCTGGCCATCAAGCTCCATGGGGACGGGCACCTGATAGCCGATGGTGTCACTTCCTGCGCTCCACTTCTTCTTGCCGGTCGCCGGGTCGAAGCCGATGATCGCTTGCCCTTCGCCTCCCACTTGGAGGAGCAGCGTGCCGTGGTCGAGGATCGGTGAGGTGCCGATGCCGTAGAACGGCGCCACGGCTTGGTAGTCCTCTACGAGATGGTGTTTCCAGAGCTCTTTGCCGGTTGTGACGTCGAGCGCGAAAAATTGTCCGCGGGGTCCGACGCCAAAAACGCGACCATCGGCAATGAGAGGTGTCGCGATCGGTCCGTCGTGCGAGCCATCGTGGCCGGGGTAGGTTTCACCAAAGGGATAGGACCAGAGTTGGCGTCCATCCCGAGTGTCGAACGCTGCCATCACGTCGGTCTCGCCGTCGGCATACATCGTGACGGCTTTGCCATCCGCCACCGCGATCCCCGAGTAGCCGCTGCCAATTTTGGTCTGCCAACCCACCTTCAGGGTGAGGTTCCCGAAATCGCTGATCGCCCGTGAGTCGTTGGCAACCCCGACGACGCCGGGGCCACGGTAGCCGGCCCATTGTTGATCCTCCGCCGATGCGGAGAAGCCGATACACAAGGCGAGTAGCGTCGCGAGTCCGCGAAGACCGAGCGGCCTGGACAGAATAGAACGAACGGCTGACAAGGTAGAGATGTGGACCCGCATGATGCCTCCAGTAGCGCGAGATCAGTGTGTCTCGCCAGAGTACCGCATGTTGGCGGGTCTTTGTCCAGGCACAGGACTCCCGAGAATGACTGGATCCCGGTCATGGTTGGATCCCCGAGCATGCCTGCTCGGGGATACGGTCCCTGCGCTGCGGTCCCTGCGCTTAGCGGTGTCAGGCGCCCTGGCTGCGCGACTCAGCTTTGATCTTGAAAATAGGGTTCACAGGCGGTGAGAAAGTCTTCGAACTCTCGGTTGAGCTCGTCCCATTCCGCGGTCCCTTCCAGTCCCTCACTATCCTCGCGCATCTTGTCGATCTCGGCCCGCTTGTGAGTGCAGCTGGCTTTCTCCCGAGCCCATTCGCGACGGTTTTCCGCGTAACCCGCCATTTCATCGGCTCGTTCGACGTTGCCCGCTTGCCGAAACGCCACAGACGCCAGGTCAAACTCGTCTCGGTTGCGGTAGCTCCAGCCCCGGGCCGTATGGATCTTTTGGGCCAGTTTCGGATCGGGGGATCGGTCGAGAGCATTCTTTAGATGAGTCAGCGCTTCGTCGTCGCGTTTCAAAGCCTGATTAGAGCTCCCAAGATAGTAGTGGAGGCGAGCATCGTTCGCCCCGGCAGCGCGCAATCTTTCGAATCTATTGATCGCGTTGTCGTACTCGTGAGCCGCCATTTCGGCTTCGCCGACCCGCATGAGGTTTTCAGAGGTCGGAAAATTCGCGACTAACGATTTGCCAAGCTTCGCGGCTTTGCGATACCACCCGGCTTTTTCATCGGTATCCGCTGTCTCCGACTGCGCCATAGAGATGGCGACATGCATCGCTTTTTTGCCGAGCTCGGCATCCTTCGGGTCGATGTCAAAGGCTTTGGCCAGCGCCGAGAATTTTTCTGCAGGTAAATTCTGATGGTGCGAGATATCAGCCAGCGCCATCCACAGGGATTTCGATGTCGAATCGGCTGCCAGCGCTTTCTCGAGCAGGGGGCGGGTGTCGTCGGCCCGACTGCTATCCACGAGGCCGGCGGTTAGCGCCAGGAGCTGGTGGAAGTTCTTCCGCATCGCCTCCGGAACAGCAGGCGCCGTCCTGAGGGTCTCGAGAGCGTCGTTGGCTCGGTTGAGCTTGAGCTGTGCTTGCGCCACCGCCAAGCTGTAGCGGGCGTCGGTCGGGCCAAGATCGAGAGCCTTGCGCAGCGTCTCGAGGGCTTGCCCGTGGCGCTGTTGACGTACCAGGCTCATGCCCAGCATGTAGTGGCCTTCAGGGGTGTCTGGGCTCGAAGCCACGAACGACTGGAAGGTCTCAGCCGCTTCTTGGTATCGACCGGCACGAAAGGCCGCGACGCCGTCTTCCCAGGATGCGAGCGATGGAGCTGCCGTCATCACGGCGACCAAGGTGGTGGTAAGGGCGAAGCGGAATCTGCGCATCGGATCTCCTTTCGGTAGGTTCCTCCTCATGGGGATAGACCCGAGGCACAGGGATCGAGTTCCCGCCAGTTGACGTGCTCGCTGGACTCTAGGGCGTCAAGGGTGAGGCGAGATTGGCAGCTGGCCCCTATCTGGGTACACTAGTAACGGACTCAAGGAGAATCACATGAAAGAAACGACTCGACACCTAGTTCATTTAGCCGGCTTGGCCTTGCTGTTCTACGGTTTTGCGTTTGCCGCTAGAACCCTCGGGGTCATGATTGCTTTTTTCATCTTCTTGCCGTTGGGGCTGCTGTTCGAATGTCGGTTCTGGTGGCGTTTGTTCCGACCGAGTGCAAGACTCGATTCGCAGTGACGCGATAGCGAGTAAAGTTGGGGCTGGCGAAGTGGCCTCTCACGGGGCCGACCGGTGACGACAGCGGAGCAAGAAATGGACGAGTGTCTGCCGGCGATCGTTTTGGTGGAGCCTCAGCTAGGCGACAATGTCGGATCGGCCGCCCGCGCCATGTTGAATTGTGGGTTGACGGATCTCCGGCTGGTGAAGCCCCGCGATGGTTGGCCGAATCCCAGGGCGCAGGCGATGGCCTCGGGAGCACGAGAAGTCATCGACAACGCACGGGTCTTCGAAACCCTGGCTGAGGCCATCGCCGATTTACAGTGGATCTGTGCGACCACAGGCCGCCGGCGCGACATGGTCAAAGACGAGGTGACGCCAGTTGAAGCTGCGCACCAGATCCGTCGTCGCAGCGCTGCGGGGGAGCGATCTGGCATACTCTTCGGCCGCGAGCGGATCGGTTTGACCAACGAGGAAACGGTGCTCGCCGACGCCATCCTCACGGTACCGCTGAATCCAGCGTTTTGCTCGCTCAACCTCGGCCAAGCAGTCCTACTGGTCAGTTATGAATGGTTCCGAGTAGCCGATGAGACTCCGCCTCGTCAACATATCGACGATGGCTACCCCAGAGCGACACGCCAAGAGCTGCTGGGTTTTCTCGACCATCTCGAAGAGGCTCTCGACGCCGGTGGCTACTTCAAAGTCGAGGAGATGAAGCCGTCGAGCCTACAGTCGATCCGCAATGTTTTCACGCGAGCTGAGTTGACGGACCGAGAAGTGAGGACGTTTCACGGCATCGTCACCAACCTTGTCGGCATGCGCCGAGACCAGCTGTAAGGGGTCGAGGTGCCACCCGACTCGGGCGGGTTGCAGAGAACGTGTAGGGGCGGACTTTGTGTCCGCGCTTCTGCTGCTCGGTTTGGCTCGGGCGCAAGTGTGCTGGGACCAATAATTTTTGTTTCTGGCTCGAGCACAAGTCTGCCGGGTCCCGGTGCCTGGAAACGCCCGGGTGCCCTCAGTGCGTATTCCGACGATTCCGACCACCCATTCCGACGCAAAGCGACCAGTAGCCTGAGCGAGTCGATTTGGGGGCCCTCCTCGGGTTAAAAGTGGTCAGCTTGCGCCGGACGCTCGGCTTAAAAGGGGTACTCCAGGCAAGAAAGGGGGTAATTTGGGCCTCAGTTTACCCTTATTGCACCCTTTCGCGGTAGACTACCTCTGTCCTGAGGATCTGACCCATGCCCTCCCTGTCGCTGAACACTCTCGCACACCTCCGCTACTCCGCCGAGGACGTCCCTAGTCTGCGCCAGCTCGGTGAGTACCGCGGCAAGCAGGAGCTATTCGTCCGGCAGCGACCGGAAGTCCTGGAGACCTTGCGTTCGGCAGCCGTCATCGAATCGAGCGAGTCCTCGAACCGCCTCGAGGGCATCGTCGCGCCCAAGGCCCGCATTAAGGCCCTCGTCCTCAAGGACATCAGCCCCCGAAACCGGTCCGAGCAAGAGATCGCCGGCTATCGTGACGCACTCAACCTGCTCCATCAGTCGGCGCTCGATATGGCGTTCGCCACCAACGTCATTCTCCAGTTGCACTCGACCGTTTATCGGTACCTGCCGCAGGCGGGCGGTCGCTGGAAGATGGCCGACAACCAGATCGTCGAGCGCGGCCCGGGTGGGGAGATCTTGCGGGTGCGCTTCACGCCGGTCGCGGCCGTTGCGACGCCTCACGCCATGGAGGAGCTGACCCGATCGTACCTGGCCGCCAGCCGGGAAGAGCAGTACGACCCGTTGGTGCTCATTCCCCTTGCTATCCTCGACTTTCTTTGCGTCCATCCCTTCACCGACGGCAACGGGCGGGTCGCCCGCCTGCTGACGCTGCAGCTGCTCTATCACGCGTCCTACGACGTGGGCCGATACATCAGCCTCGAGCGGATCTTCGAGGAGTCGAAGGACTCCTATTACGAAACCCTCGAGGCCAGCTCCCGTGGCTGGCACGCGAACGAGCACGACGTACGGCCGTGGATGAGCTACTTCTGGGGCACCCTGCTGCGCGCCTACAAGGAATTCGAGGAGCGGGTCGGCAGCATCGACACCGGACGCGGTTCGAAGACACGCCAGGTACGCTCGGCAGTACTGCGTAAAGTGGCCCCCTTTTCCATCTCCGAACTCGAGCGCGACTGCCCCGGCGTCAGCCGTGACATGGTCCGCCGTGTGCTGCGCCAGATGCGTGATGAAGGGCTGCTGGTCAGCGAGGGCCGTGGTCGAGGCGCCCGCTGGCGACTGAGCACGTCTGATGAATTAGTAAGGCAGACTATGAAAATCAGATGACTTGAAGGGTGGCCCCGGTCCTACCGTGACCTACTAATTTAGCCTGCGAAATTTTTCCCATGGTCGGCGTGACGGTACCATGTCGCCGGCCTCGCCGGTCTCCCCGTTGGCACCGGGGGATCACTCGATTTCTCGTTGGCAACCCCGTTAGTACCGGGGGAGGACTCGATTTCTCGGTGGTAACCCCGTTGGTACCGGGGGAGGACTCGATATTCGGAAAAATCCTTCGTTGGTACCGGGAGAGCTCCCGATTCTACGCGAAATCTCACCCGTTCCCCGGGGAAACGGTCAAGTACCGCGAAACATCGCGGGATCCCCCGGTACCAACGTGGGCTCCCGACGGAACCGCGGCTAGTCTCCGCCCATCTACGGGCTGTGTCGGTTGCAAAGCCCGTAGATGGGTGCTTGGAACGGGCTGTGTCACCCGCCGAGCCCGTAGAAGGGTCCTTGGAACGGGTCGGTCCGCCCACCTGACCCGTAGAAGGGTCCTTGGATCGGCCTGTCGCGCGTGTCGAACCCGTAGAAGTGTGGACGAAGACCGCTTGCCGAGGTGACGTGATTCGTTTATCATGCCGTGCTCGCGGCTCGCGGAGTCGTCGCATCGTCCAAGTTTCCCAATACGTCTCCAATTTGTCGTGATCTGAGCCTGGCCGCATGGTCTAACCACAGAGCGGGTGTAACCACAGAACGTGTGTGCGCATCTCAAGACAGCGGCCGGAAACAGGGTCCTCGAGACATCGAGTCCCGAGAAGACTTAGGAAACAGAGCCTCAAGATCGCGGAAGGAGTATGGATATGAAAAAAGACACTCACCCACAGCTCAATCTCATCGACGTGACTTGCGCTTGTGGCAACACCTTTCAGACTCATTCGACGCTCGAAGAGCTTCGACTCGAGATCTGCAACGATTGCCACCCATTCTTCACGGGTAAGCAGAAGTTCATCGATACCGCCGGTCGCGTCGAGCGCTTCAAGCGTCGCTACGGGATGGAAGCCGGCAAGTAGCCAGGTCGGTCTCCAGATTCGCCGGGGGCCGCCAGGCCCCCTCCCTGCTATTTTTGCGGAGAATCAGGAACCGGACCGATGCAAGAGAAGCTCGCCCAGATTGAAACTACGCACGATGATCTGACCCGCATGTTGGCGGATCCCGTGGTGCTCGCCGACCAGGCCAAGTACCGGGAGACCAACAAGGCGCTGTCCGAGATCACCCACGTTGTCGCCCTCTACCGTGAGGTGAAGAAGCTCGAAATTGAGCGCGATGGCGCCGAAGAGATGCTTGCTAGCCTACCCAAGGACGACGATCTCTATCTCTTGGCGCAGGAAGAACGCGACGGCCTGAATAGCCGATTGGCGGAGCTGCTCGACGAGATCCGGGTCGAGCTGATTCCCAAAGACCCGAATGACTCCCGCAATGTCGTTTTGGAAGTTCGAGCCGGCACCGGCGGCGACGAGGCAACGCTGTTCGCTGCCGAGCTGTTCCGAATGTACACGCGGTATGCTGAGCAGAAGGGCTGGAAGGTCAACATTCTGCATATCTCCGAGTCTGAAGCTGGCGGCATGAAAGACGTGGAGGCGATCATCGAAGGCAAGGGTGTCTTCAGTCGCTTGAAGTATGAAGGCGGAGTGCACCGAGTTCAGCGGGTTCCGCAGACCGAAGCCTCGGGCCGCATTCACACCTCCGCGGTGACGGTAGCGGTGTTGCCGGAAGCGGATGAAGTTGAGATCGATATTTCGGAAAAGGACTTGCGGATCGATCGTTATTGCTCGTCGGGACCTGGGGGCCAGGGTGTCAACACCACCTATTCAGCCGTGCGCTTGACCCATGAGCCGACCGGCATCGTCGTGACCTGCCAAGACGAGCGTAGCCAGATCAAAAACAAGGCCAAGGCGCTGCGTGTGCTGAAGTCCCGGCTGCTGCAAGCCGAGGAGGAAAAAGCACAATCGGAGCTGAGCGCAGAACGCCGGAAGATGGTGGGCTCGGGTGATCGATCGGAGAAAATCCGGACCTACAACTTTCCGCAAAATCGCGTTTCAGATCACCGCATCAACTTGACGCTACACAAGCTTCCGGCCGTTCTGCAGGGGGATTTGGATCCAGTGATCGATCCTCTCGTCAACCACTTCCAGGCTGAGACCATGCAGAAGAATGCCGCCGGTACTACCTGACGCTAGC
>JAJCXQ010000942.1 GCA_029263355.1 Acidobacteriota bacterium
GGCTGTTCGCACCGAGTTTCTCCAGTGAATGGTACGGCTGGGGAGGCCGATACGCCAGACCTGCAATCGAGCTCGCGTCTGGCTTGGTGCCCCAGGTCATGTTGGCGGCGGCTCTCTTCCGTTTCCGCCTCGCTTTTGCGCGCGCGTTTCGGTGGGATCTCATCGCCCTTGGATCGGTGCTCTTGCTCTCCGTTTTACCGTCAACAGCGCCATTCCAAATGAGCTTCCGATGGTTGCCGCTATTTCATCTACTTCTTGGGCTTCTAGGGGCTCATGCCTTGTCAGCGCTGCGCTCAGACGAGGCTACCAGGGCCGCCAGTCCAGCAGCCTCGACAGTCCGCGAAGCGAGCATCTGGCTGGTCGCAGCTTGCCTTGTTTTCCCCATTCTGGAATGGTCGGTCCTAATCATTTCCAGCAGCCTCTTCCTCGACCTCGATTTTGTCTTCCAAGTCTCCTTGGCGGCCCTCGTGCTCTTGCTGATCATTTTGAGCATCCTGTTGTTCAAGAGAAGTCGCCTCCCCAGGGTCAGGGGAACTAAAGAATGCTCTTGGCATGGGTTACCGTGCGTCGTCGTATTGTTGTCTTTGTGGTCGACGTATTCGGCGGTTTCGACCCGTTGGGTCGCCAGATGGGATTTTCCGGAGACTTTGCGCCAGATTGAGCCCCTCTCCCCCGAAATGGAGTACCTGGGCCTGTACTCCAAAGAAGAGGCATACTTTGAAAACGCCGCCCTCTCGAACTTCATACGGCCGGGTAACACCGCGATGCATTCGGGAGCCCACTTGGTGAACGGCTACTCACCTATTCGACCCGCGGGGCTCGCCACTACTCTCGGATTGCCTTCGCACCTCGGATTCTCCTCTGAGCCTCGAGCACGCCGCATCCTCGAGCAGGAAGTTGGCCGAGAAGGGATGCTGGAGCTGATGGGCGTTGACGGATTGGTGCTTGCAAGAAGCCTGCAAGAGCATGTTGCCTCGGTCGTCGGGAAGGGCTGGGAAGTAGTCTTTACTTCCGATGAGGGGGCTGTCCTTCATCGAACGGCGCCGCTCAGCGAAAAAGTACGGACCCTTCCGTCAGCGGTGTTCGTCGATTCTCCAGAGGAAATCTCGGAACGTGTTGTGAAGCGCAAATCGCTACCGGTCCCTTTTTTACTACTGCACGACGGTAGCCAGCCTCAGGATACGGTGGTTCCATTCGCCCCCTGCAAGCTCGAGATCAGGGACGCTTCTCGCCTTCGCGTAGAAGTCGACATCGAGTCCTTGTCTTCCGACAGCAGCTCACTGGTGCTCTTTTCGCGGCCGTGGTATCCGGGCTATCGTGCGACGCTCAACGGACAGCCACTGCCAGTTCAGGCACTCAATAGAATGTTACCGGCGGTGGAAGTGCCAGCAGGCGCGCAGGGTCTTCTAGTCTTGGCATACTCTCCTGCAAGCCTTAGGATCGGTCTCGGCATGTCAACGTTAGGACTGATTCTTGGCGCCTGCACCGTAGCTGCTGGCCAATGGCATCGTCGGCGAACTTCTCTACCCGGACGCTAGCAAACGATTTGTTACTCATCGATCATCGGGTGAATACCCTCGAATGCTTGTCCAAGGTCCCGGCCGACCATGGCGTGGAAATCGATGTTCGTGACTACGACGGCGAGCTCACGCTGGCCCATGATCCCTTCCAAAAGGGACTTGGGCTCGAAGAGTTCCTGCGCCACTATCACCACGCTTTGGTGATCTTCAACGTCAAGTGTGATGGCTTGGAAGACAGAATCTCGCGGTTGGCCGAGAAGCACGGAGTCGGAGAGTACTTTTTCCTCGACGTGGCCAACCCGACTTTGGTACGGCTGGTGAGAGGCGGCGAGAAATCCGTCGCGGTGCGTTATTCAGAATATGAGCCGATCAGCTTTGCGTTGGCGTTCGCGGGCCAGGCGCGCTGGGTGTGGGTCGACTGTTTCACCCACCTGCCACTGGATCGCGACAGCCACCGGCAATTGCGAGAACATTTCAAGGTCTGCGTGGTTTCACCAGAGCTCCAGGGACACCCTCGCGCCACCATTCAACAGTTCCGCCGCCAACTCGCCGACTTACCGATCGATGCGGTCTGCACCGACTATCCAGGAGACTGGACTTCCTCGGCTCGGTAGCCTCGGATTCGCTTCGATACCCCCGGATTGGTTACTATCTTCGGCATGGTTTTGATAGAGATGGTGGCGGAGTTGCTCTCGAAGCGACGTTGGAAGAGGAATGAGGGTTGACCCGCCTAGCGGCCCCTCGGGTTCTGTTGTTGGACCTAGACAACACTGTTTATGCATACTCCCCCTGCCACCGCTCTGGACTCGAAGCAGCGCAGACCATCGCTTCGCGGCTGGACGCCGTTTGGTCTGACGTGCGCCGCTTCGAGCGCGACTATCTGGCAGCCCGTACCGCCGTCAAAGCACAGGTCGGGAGTCAAGCTGCCAGCCATTGTCGGTTGCTCTACTTCAAGGCGATGTTGGAGCAGCGCTCTGGGAGCTCTCTGTTGGGCGAAACCCGGCAACTCGAAACGGGCTACTGGGACGGCTACTTCGCTGCCATGCAACGTGATGAAGGCTGCGCCGAGACTCTCGCAGCGGTGCGAAAGCGAGGCATCGCCATCGTTTGGATCACCAGCTTCACCACCGAGCGCCAGATGCGCAAGCTCGAACATCTGGGCCTCGCGACGATCGCGAATTTCCTCCTGACGACCGAAGAGGCAGGGGTCGAAAAACCGTCCGGTCGTTTGGTGGACCTGGCTCTCGAGCGAATGGGAACCGAGGCAGAGAAAGCGTGGGTCATCGGCGACAACTTGATCGAGGATGGGAAGATGGCCGAAGCCCGGAAACTGCCGTTCATCTGGTTTCAGCGCGACAACCCGCACCCTGACCGGCCAGACCGTCCCGAGCACTCGGTGAAGAACTGGACAGAGCTCCAAGAGGTGTTGCGCGATGTCTGGAACTGATGACCTGAGAGATTTAGTGGCGATCTCCCAGTTCGCTGGCCGTGATCTACTGCTGGCCCAGGGAGCTGGAGGCAACACTTCGGTCAAAGCCAACGAGGGATCACGCCTGTTGATCAAGGCGTCGGGTTTCCGACTCGACGATATTTCGCAAACCACTGGCTACCTCGATCTCGACCTGGGCGCCCTGCGTCAAATCTTCGAAGAACCAGCTCTCTCGAGTCTCCCACCTCACATCGCCCAAGACCGAACAGTGCAGCGAGTGCAGGCTCTGAATTCGACTCCAGGGGCGCCGCGCCCCTCAATGGAAACCGGCTTCCACTTGCTCTTGGAGCGTGTCGTGCTCCACACCCATCCGGTTTATCTCAACGCCTTTACTTGCAGCGAAGAAGGGCGTGAAGCCTTCGACCAAGCTTTTGACGAACCGGTGGCTTGGGTCCCCTACGCCGTTCCCGGTTACCCGTTGGCCACCGTGGTGGCTGAGAGCTGCGCAGAATACTCAGCGGAACATGGCTCCTTGCCAAGCAGAATCGTGCTCGAGAATCATGGGTTGATTACCACATCGCAGACCGCGGCTCAGGCGATGGACGACACCCGAGCCCTGGTGCGATGCGCACAACACTATTTTGGCGCCGTACCCGCTGCGGCCTGCGAAAAAGGAGAGCCGTCTCAGCAGGCTACGCACTGGGCTGAGCGGCTGGCCAAGATCTTCGTCGAGAGAGGTCATCCCGCGATCGCCCGCCCTGCCCAGTTCAACGGCCTGCTCGCCGCCGCCCGGCTACCGCAGGAGCTGACCGCTGGCCCACTGGTGCCGGACGACGCGGTCTACGGCGTCCACAACTTCTGGCAACTCGAGGCCCGTGCTTCGGCGAGTGAATGGGTTGATGAGTGCCGCGGAGAGCTACCTGCCAAAGCCGTGTTGGCCCTCGCGGGCGAGGGCGTGGTCCTCGTTGGACCCAACCCCAAGACGCTCCAGCTCATGGAGGAAAATCTGCTGGCGAACGTCCTACTACACCACTTGATACGCCGGCGGGGTACCCCAAGATACCTACGATCGGCTGAAGTTGACGAACTGTTAGGGATGGAATCGGAGCAATATCGCCAGGCCTTGGCGCGGCGCGCGATCGAGGGAGAACCAGAATGCAAATCGTAATTCCCATGTCGGGTCGCGGCGCACGTTTCAAGCGCGCTGGCTACGACGTCATCAAGCCACTGATCGAGGTTGATGGTGATCCGATGATCGAGCATGTCGTTCGCATGTTCCCTGGCGAAAGCGATTTCGTGTTCATCTGCGCCACCGACCATCTAGCCTCGACTCCCCTACGAAGCGTGCTCGAGAATCTCGTGCCGGGGGCCAAAATCGTGGCGATCGAGCCGCACAAGCTCGGCCCGGTAGAGGCCGTGCTGCGTGCCGCCGCGCACATCGTCGATGACCAACCGGTGACCCTTAATTACTGCGATTTTTCCGTCGGATGGGACTACACCGATTACAAGAAAGCCCTCGACGAATCCGATTGCGCCGGCTGCATCACGGCCTACAAAGGCTTTCATCCCCATTCTTTAGGGCCCAACCTCTACGCCTATCTTCGAGAGCAGGATCAGTACTTATTGGAAATCCGCGAGAAGGGTTGTTTTACCGACGACCGCATGAACGAATATGCCTCCGCTGGTACCTATTTTTTCAATCGTGGCGCGTTAATGAAAAGCACTTTCGAAAAAGCCGTGGCCTGCGGTCTTCACACTGGCGGTGAGTACTACGCGAGCACGCCTTATAACCTCTTGGTTGAAGAAGATCTGCCTGTTTTGATCTACGAGTTGGAGTATTTCCTGCAGTGGGGGACTCCAGAAGATCTCGAAGAGTACCAAACTTGGAGCAATTATTTCGCCCAGCACTCAAATTGGCGACCCGCCCTCGAAGCGACTACCACAACTCATCTCATTCCGATGGCCGGAGACGGAATTCGCTTTCGACGCGAAGGTTACACCGAGCCGAAACCTCTGGTGCCGGTCGGCGGCCAGCCGATGGTCACGCGCAGTTTGGGTGGGCTTCCCGCAGCCGAGCGGCGGATCGCTCTGGTACGCAGCGAACACCTGCAGCATCCCGATTTGCACGCCGCCCTACAGGTGGACAACTGTGAAACCGAAATCGTACCGGTCGATCGACTGACCGAGGGCCAGCTTGCAACGTGTTTGATGGCCCGATCCCGATTGGAGAAGGAAAAGGCGCTGTTGATCGGTTGTTGTGACGCCACCGTCATCTATGACGAGCAGCGATACTCCGAAATAACGTCAGATCCTGAAATTGATTGTTTGGTTTGGACCTTCCGTAACCATCCGCACGCAAATCGCAACCCAACCCACTACGGCTGGGTGCGAACGACACCTGACGGCCAGGTGGAAGGCATCTCGTGCAAGACCCCGCTGAGCCCCAACGTCCATGAGGACGCCGGTGTCATTGGCATCTTCTGGTTTCGTGAAGCCCGTTTCTTCCTGGAGGCGGCGGATCTCCTGATCGCGAAAGATCGTCGAGTGAACGGGGAGTTCTACGTCGATACCGCGATCGAGGTACTTGTCGAGCAGGGGCGCCGAGCCCGAACCTTCGAAGTGGAACAGCTGATCAACTTCGGCATACCCGATGACGTCCGAACGTTCGACTACTGGTCTTCGTTCTTCCGTCAGGCTGATCACCACCCCTTCGGCAAAAAAATGCGGTGACCCATGACGCAGTCCCTAAAATTCTCGATCGTTATTCCCGCATACAACGAGGCCGCCAACTTGCCATCATTGCTGGCACGCTACGCGGAAGTCTGGGAAGACCTGCCCGGCGAGCTGGTGATCGTCGACAACGGCTCTTCCGATTCAACGGCAGCCGTGCTCGAGAAAGAGCTAGCGCGCTCGGATCGGAGTTTTGCCCGCGTCGTGACAATCTCTGACAATCGAGGATACGGGCACGGAATCCACACCGGTTTGAAGACGACCCGGGGCGAAGTAGTCGGCTTCTCTCACGCTGATATGCAAACCGATCCGGCGGACCTGTTTCGGGCCTATCACGAGTTAAGGAAGACCACGGATCCACAGCGTGTCATCGTCAAGGGCCAGCGGGCGCCGCGCGACTTCGGTGCCGAACTGATCACCAAAGGGATGTCGGTGGTGGCGTCGGTGATCTTGATGCGTCAGCTGGTCGACATCAATGCGCAACCGAAAGTTTTCCACCACAGCCACCTCGCCCGCTTATCCAACCCTCCAGATGATTTATCTTATGATCTGTATGTTCTTTGGCGAGGCTTGCAAGCGGGCCTTTCGATCGCAACCATTCCGGTGAT
>JAJCXQ010000943.1 GCA_029263355.1 Acidobacteriota bacterium
AGATGCTCCTGGGCGACGGCGCAATTTAGACATCGTTCCGTGCGCTCACAAGACACCCTTTACCGATCGTGAAACTCATCAGTTTGACCGGCAAGTCTTCTTTGAATCTAGTCGAAAAGTCCGTCTTGGCGACGCTCCACACGCCGATGTTGTCAGATATAAACCTATTGAACCCTTGAGCGTCGGGTCCCTGGTCCAGGGCTTTGCGACGAACGACGCTAGACACCCAACGCGGACGCCAATGCTTGGACGGTCCGTTCTGCCGCCCGGCCGTCGCCGTAGGGATTGTGGGCACGGCTCATCGTTTTATAGGCGGCTGGGTCGTCGAGTAGGCGGAGGGCTTCGTGGACGATCCTGCGGGGATTGGTGCCGACCAGGCGGGCGGTGCCGGCTTCGACGCCTTCTTGGCGTTCGGTGACGTCGCGCATCACCAGCACAGGTTTACCGAGAGCGGGTGCCTCTTCTTGGACGCCGCCGGAGTCGGTGAGGACGAAGGTGGCGCGATCCATCAGTCGGACGAAGGGGGCGTAGTTGAGGGGAGCGAGCAGGTGGACGTTGGGCAGCTCGCCGAGGCTTTGGTGGACAGGCCCCTGGACTTCCGGGTTGAGGTGGACGGGGTAAACGAAGTAGACGTCGGGGCGGATGGTGGCGAGGTCGTGGAGGGCTCGGCAGATGTTGCGAAAACCTTCACCGAAGCTCTCACGGCGGTGGCCGGTGACGAGCACTAAAGGCGACGTTTCTTCGGCGACGACGTTGAAGGCGCTACCGAGCTCGCCCTGATGGTGCTGGGGGGGAACTTGACGCAACCGATCGCGGACCCAGAGCAAGGCATCGACAACGGTGTTGCCGGTGAGCCAGATCCGAACTGGCGGCGCACCCTCGGCCAGCAAGGCGTCACGACAGCGCGGGGTCGGCGCAAAATGGTAGGTCGTGAGACGGTCGGTGAGCAGACGGTTGGCTTCCTCGGGAAACGGCGCGTCGAGGTTGCCGGTGCGCAGCCCGGCTTCGACGTGGCCAACAGGGATGCCAGCATAAAAGGCAGCGAGGGCGCCGGCGAACGTGGTGGTGGTGTCGCCTTGCACCAGCACGACGTCGGGCTTCTCTGCCGCCAGGACGTCGGCGAGACCACTGAGGGCGCGGGCGGTGAGGGCGGCCAGGGTCTGGCGCGGGCGCATGACATCGAGGTCATGGTGGGGCTTCAACTCGAAGAGCTCCAGTACCTGATCGAGCATGTCGCGGTGCTGGGCGGTGACGCAGACGCGGCTTTCGAACGCTTCAGCCGACTCCAGGGCACGGACGATCGGCGCCATCTTGATGGCTTCGGGACGGGTTCCGAAAATCGACAAGACACGGCGCCTGGGGCTCACGAGGACTCCTCATGGGTAATACCCGCTCATCGTTCGCACCTCGTGGTCGCCATCAACTTTGACCTCGACTCGCCGGAAGGCTGCGGGATCCTGCTGACTGGTGCTCTGATAGACCAAAAGATACTGCGAGCGCAGCTCCTCTTGAATCGTAGCGTAGATCGAGTCGAGGTCCGAGGTGTCTTCGACGAAAAAGGCGCGGCCGCCGGTCTCGTCGGCGATTTTGGTCAGCACCTTGCGATGGCCGCGTTTTTGAACCGCCTCGCCGAGTCCAATGGCGTAAACCGTCACCCCGGCGCGGCGGGCGTATTCCAAGGTGTCCTCGAACGCGAAGCCGCTCGACTCGTCTTGGCCGTCAGAGAGCAACAGCAGCGCCTTCTGGCCTTTGATGCCGTGAAAATAGTGCAGCGCGAACACCAGACTGTCGTAGATCGCGGTGCCGCCTTCAGAGCGCAATGCCGCCAACGAGCCTTGGATGAGGGAGACATCGTTGGTGAACCGTTGTACTACGTCGGGCCGCTCGTTGAAGGTCAGCAACGCGAGGCGATCCTTGGTCTGGATGGTCTGCTCGACAAAATCGAGAGCGGCGGCGGTGACGGTTTCGAGGCTGTCCTCCATCGACGCGGAGACGTCGAGTAGCAAGCCAGCGTGGATCGGCAGATCGTTTACCCAGTCGAAGCGCCGCAGGGTCTGGAGCTTGCCGTCCTCGACGACCGTGAAGGCTTCCTCGCTGAGCCCTAGCTGGGGTTGGCCACGCCGGTTGTGGACGGTGGCGTAAACCTCGACCATCTGGACGTCGATCTCTTCCAGATAGTCCGGGGCGTTGATGAAGGCGACGTCTTCAGTGGAGTTGCCGTCCTCCAGGAAGGCGACCGCCCGAATGTAGACCATCGCTTGATCTTCAGGTAGCAGGATGGGTTGTGCGTAGGGCGGTTGATGGAGTGTCGCGACGCGGCGTTCGTCGATGTAGAGCTCGACCCGTTCGATCGGCTTGTCGTCCGGCGTCTGGATGTCGACCACCACCGGCACACTGCGACGGTAGGTGCCACCGGCCCTGGGCTCAGCCAAACGCACGCGAAAGCGCTGGCCGCCGGGGTTGACCTGCAGCTCGTCGCGGGCGGTCTCCTCGCCGTTCTCGTCGAAGCCGCTGACCCGCAACAAATGAGGAATGGGAGTGTCGCCGAGGTCGATCTCGACGCTATAGGGTGGGCTGCGCTTGGTGAGCAGGGGTTTGTTGTCGAGGAAAAAGCTGACGCGGTCAAAGTGGCCGGCGGAGAAGGTCTTGAAGCGGATCAACCCGGTCGACACCAAACGTTGCGGCGCCACCAGTCGCAGGATGTGCTCACCGCGGGCGGCGGCAGCGTTGGCTTCCGCCAGCAGGCGCATGAGCTCGGACTCGGCGAGCTGCGGAACATCAGCGGCGCTGGTCACTTTCGGAACGTCGATATCGAGCTCGACGCGGGCGAAGCGCCGGGCGAACAAATCCTCGACGCGGAGCAGGAAGCGGGCCGGCCCAGGCCTCAGATAACGTTGAAAGATCAAGGGAATGGCTGGCGGCGTCCCGCCGGTGGCGGGCAGCTCGAAGCTGTAGCGAAAGCTGTCAAACAGACGGCCATCGCGGACAACTTCGCCGGTGAGCTGGAAATGATGGGTCCCCTCGCCGGAGGTGTCGAGGGTGCCAGCCAAGCCGGCGGGCACCACTGCAATCCCTTCAACTACAGTTCGTTGTTGGTAATAACCGGGATAAGCGACTTCGAAGGCGAGGTCGAAGGTCTCGGCGTCCGCCGGTAGATCGGTGGTTGCGCTGGCAAAAGTCGCCACCCATTCTTTAGAGGGTTCTTCCGGCGTCTTTAGGAAACGTTCGAGAGCCTGCTCGTAGGTCAGTGCGCCCTTGTAGCTGCGGGTGATCTCTTTGGACATCAGCTCCGGGTTGATGCCGCCGCACATGTTGCGCATCGTTAGGCCGACGACAGCTTCGGCCCGCAATGCAGTGTTGAGGATCATGCCGGGTTTGTAGATCTCGTAGGGGCGATGCTGGATGTTGGAGTAGAGGGTGATGGGGAAAACCTCGTCTTCGCCGATCTCGTAATACCAGACCTCCATTTCGCGGTTGCGTTCGAGGCAGAAGGCGAACGGTTCGCCTTTGAGCATCATCAACCGGGATCGACCGTCGAGTAAGGTCGGATAGCGACTGCGGGCGATGGCGGCATGCTCCTCCCACGGACGCCGCAATTCGTTCATGTGGGTGAGAGGATCGGGGTCCCGAACTTTCCAGAAACGCTCGATGAACGCATCTCGCCTAAAATCTTCAGCGATCGTTGAGAAGAAATCTTTCTCTTCGTCGGTGATCATTCCGTCGACCATCGCGAGCCAATCGACGTAACGCGGATCGAGATCGGTGACTTCGTCCTCCGCAAGGCTTGGGATGGCCGCGGCAAGGAGAACAACAAACGCCAACACGCTGGGACAAACGATCGGGACAAGACGACGCCACATGATTAGGATCGTAAGCAAGATCAGCGCCATCGTCCAGTCGGTGTCGGAGGGGGCTGGCGACCGTGAGGCGCCTGGATTGTCCCCAGAATCAGGCGTGGGCGTCCTCCAAAGCAACTTTGCGATAAGCTCAGTGCCGCAAGGGCAGGGAGGATTCTGAAACCGCTCAAGGGAAACGGACGATGGAAACTCTGGTTCTGAATGCGTCATATCAGCCGGTCAACCGTGTCAGCTGGCGGGAGGCTTTCTGCTTGGTTTTCACCGGTCGGGCCGAGATCGTCGAGACCTACGCCGATCGTGTGATCCGCTCGGCCTGCGAAGTCTTTCCGATGCCCTCGATCGTACGCTTCGTACGACGGGTGAGCTACGTCTTCCGCGGCGGCGTCAAATTCAACCGCAAGAACCTCTATCTTCGCGACAAAGGGCGCTGTCAGTACTGCGGCGAGAAGGTACCGTCCAACGCCTTCGATTTTGAGCATGTTGTGCCCCGGGCTCAAGGTGGGCGCACCCGGTGGGAGAACATTGTTGTCGCCTGTTTTCCGTGTAATCAGCACAAAGGTAATCGCACCCCAGCCCAGGCCAATATGAAGCTGCGCTCGAAACCGGTGCGGCCCAAGTACCTGCATGGAGCAGCATCCTCAATTTTGGTGTGGACCGATGATATGCCGCTCACCTGGCGCGATTACCTGCAGTCGGTTCGCTATTGGCATGTGGCGTTGGAAGACTAACGTGTAGGGGAGGACCTTGTGTCCTCCCGTCAGATCATCCGGGTTTTCCAGGAGCCCCGTCGAAAGGCCAGGGTGCCAACCACCGCCAGGAACGTTTGCGAGCAGGCGACGGCGATGAAGACACCCTCGGGCCCATAACCCCAAGGGTGCGCCAGCATATAGGCGAGGGGCAGCTGGAATACCCAGTAGACCAAGAAGTTGATCCACGTTGGAGTGGTGGTGTCGCCAGCGCCGTTGAAGGCGAGAACGGTGATCATGCCAAAAGCCCAGAAGACGTAGCTGTAGCTCGAGATCCGCAAGCCTCGAGCTGCGAAGTCGGCGACGGCCTGCTCTTGGGTGAAGAACCCCACCAGCTGCTCGGCG
>JAJCXQ010000944.1 GCA_029263355.1 Acidobacteriota bacterium
TGGCGGTTCGACGCCCGACCCAACTTCAGATCGCACTGGCCATGTGCTGCTGCCGGTGGCGGATGATCCGACGATCAGCTTCACCGTCTGGTTCAAGGTCGGCTCGCAGAACGACCCCAAAGGAAAAGAGGGACTCGCCCAGCTGACTGCAGCGATGATCTCGGGCGGTTCGACCACCGAAAATTCCTACGAAGAGATCCTCAACAAGCTTTATCCACTGGCGTCGTCCTATAGTGTTCGCGTCGACAAAGAGATGACAACCCTGTCCGGTCGCACCCATCGGGACAATCTCGAGACCTTCTTCGGACTCTTGCAGGACGCCTATCTGCGCCCGGCTTTCGGCCAAGAAGACTTCGACCGCCTCCGTAGCGACCAGCTGAACTTCATCGAAAAATCCCTGCGTTTCGCCTCCGACGAAGAGCTCGGTAAAGCCGCACTCACCGACAGTATCTTCGCTGGCACTTCCTATAGTCATCCGATTGCCGGGACCGTCGCAGGTCTGCAAGGGCTCGCGCTCGACGATGTTCGGCAGTTCTACACCGCTCATTACACGCGGAACAACGCGGTCATCGCCCTCGGTGGCGGTTATGAAGACGAACTCGTCGACCGCTTTGCCGACAGTCTCGGCGCGCTGCCTGAAGGTACCGCTGGCGCCACCGTAGACATCAAACCGGCCGCCATCTCCGGCCGCCAGGTGACGCTGGTTTCGAAACCCGGCGCCGACGCCTCGATCAGTTTCGGCTTCCCGATTGATCTCCAACGCGGTAGTCGCGAATTTTACGCCCTATGGCTCGCCAATTCCTGGCTGGGCGAGCATCGCAATTCGTCGAGTCACCTCTACGACGTCATCCGCGAGGTTCGCGGCATGAACTACGGTGACTACTCCTCCATCGAGGCCTTCCCGGAGGGAGGTCGACGACAAATGCCGCCGACCGGCGTGGGCAGGAAACACCAAATCTTCGAAGTTTGGATTCGTACTTTGCCCAACGAGCAGGCCCTTTTTGCACTGCGCGCGGCGTTGCGCGAGCTCGATACTTTGGTCAACGACGGAATGAGCGAAGAGGCATTCGAGCTCACCCGCTCCTTCCTCAGCAAATATTACCTCCACTACGCGGAGTCCACTGGGCGACGCCTCGGGTACCGGGTTGACGACTTTTTCTATGGCATCGAAGGCGAGGGGCACCTCGCACAGTTTGCCGCCATCGTAGCCTCCTTGACCCACGAAGAAGTCAATGCTGCGGTCAAGAAGCACCTGCAGTTGGACAACATGCAGATTGCAATCGTGACCGGCGAGGCCGAGACCTTGAAAGCAGCCCTGCTCGGCGACATCCCAAGCCCGATGACCTACGCCTCTGAGAAATCAGCAGAAGTTCTGGCGGAAGACAAGGAGATCGAGAGCTTCCCTCTGAACATCGCGGACGACGGCGTCCGTACCGTGCCCGTGGACGAGATTTTCGGCGAGTAGACTCGAAACATGAACACCATCAAGACAGCGGTCGAGGACGATCGCATCACCCAAGCGATCGAGCACAATCGCATTACACAATGGGTGATCGAAGACGCCCACCAGCGCGTCCAAGCTCACGCACATCGGACGCCGGTGATGCGTTCAACAACCTTCGATCGCCGTTTTGATGGCGAGCTCTTCTTCAAATGCGAGAACCTTCAACGGGTCGGAGCCTTCAAGTTCCGCGGCGCCATCAATGCTGTGTTCCAACTGTCGGCGGAGGATCTGGCGCGCGGGGTGACCACCCACTCGTCGGGTAATCATGCTCAAGCCTTGAGCTTGGCGGCAAAAATCGCCGGCACCCGGGCCCTAATCGTGATGCCCAAGACTGCGCCGGCGGTGAAACTGGCTGCCGTGCGCGGCTACGGCGCCGAGGTGATTCTCTGCGAGCCGACGCTCGAGGCCCGCGAGACTACGACCGCCCAAGTGATGGAAGAGACCGGCGCAGTGTTGATCCATCCCTACGACAACCACCAAATCATCGCTGGCCAGGCGACCGCGGCCAAAGAGCTGATCGAAGACTCGCCAGCCCTCGACTTGATCCTGATACCGGTCGGCGGCGGCGGCCTGGCAGCAGGCACTGCTCTGGCCGCCCACTACTTCTCACCCGAAACCGAGGTGGTCGCCGTCGAACCGAGTGGCGCCGACGACGCTTATCGATCCCTGGAAGTGGGCCAGATCTTACCGTCGGTGTCCCCTCGGACCCTCGCCGACGGTCTGCTCTCCTCCCTCGGCCAACGCACTTTTCCAATCCTGCAGCACCGCCTGCGATCGATCGTCACGGTCGACGACGCCGAAATCATCACTGCCATGCGCACCCTCTGGGAACGTATGAAATTGGTCGTAGAACCTTCGGGGGCCGTCCCCTTCGCCGCCCTCACCGCCGGCAAACTCGACATCACGGGCAAACGAGTAGGAATCATCCTGTCTGGCGGCAACATTGATCTCGACCACCTACCCTGGGCGTCTTGACCCTTAGTCCAAGACGTCGCCGCTCGCCCCTTCACGCGCCATTTTCTGCCGCAACAGCTCATCTTCGAAGGCGACACCAACTTGCGAGGTCGCGAGGTCGAGGATCTTGATGTCTTGGATCTCTTCGTCCGACTGACCGTTGTCAGTGTAGATGACCGAAATCGTGCGTTCAGCGCCGAGCACCGGAAAAATCACTACCTGACCGGAGGCCGGACGCCCGAGCAGCCCTTCGAGCTCGGCTCCGAGGCGGGCGTCATCAAAGTCGACCGACTGCGGCTCGGCGACGTCGAGTACTCGGCGCAGCACCGAGCGTGGCTCAGGACGTAGCTTGAGGCCGCTAGCAAGCTCAGCCAGTCCTTCACCTTCGGCGGAAAAGCCGAAGGCTCCCACCGCGGTGAGCTCGTCGCCCTGGACCAGGAACAACACGGCCCGCTCCACGGACTCGGAGATGACGTGCATCAGGTTGAGCGCCATCGTGGCGGACAGCAAGCCCGAGCGGACGTCGTAGACTACCCGCCGGAAACGGGTGAATCCCCCTTCGCCGCCGAATCCGAGCGCGGCGTTGGACTTCGAGTATCGGGCGACCCGCACCAAGTTGCGGCAGCAGGCGGTGACCGCCTCACCTTCCTCCGGCGCAAAAACCGCCGAAGCACCGGCTGCGTAGGCAGCCTCTGCATCCCCGGAACCGTTGGTGATCACTACAACTGAAGCCGCGGGGCGAGTGCGGGCAAGAGACGAAATCACCTCTGTGTTAACGTCGTCCTGCCGTAAGTCGAAGATGACAATCGGCGACGAGGCCTCACCCGGAACCCGAGTCCCCGCCTCACGGGCGCGCACCGACACTACCCGCGCCAAGTCGCTGGCGAGATTCTGCTGCAGGCGAGTCAACAGGCCGCGGTCCTGGCTGACTACTTGACACCGGATCGGCTCACTCGACGGCTTGGCGACCACCCGCCGCCGAGGACCCGCTCGGGAATCGGCGGCGCCTGCGGTCGACGAGCCGGCGAATCCAGCCAACCTGAGGCGCCG
>JAJCXQ010000945.1 GCA_029263355.1 Acidobacteriota bacterium
GGTCGCCCACTACGTCTTTCTTTTTCTTCTTGCTGAACAGGCCCGTCAGGGCCATGGTGATCTCACGTTCCGCCGCCTAGCGGACGTAACGATTCCCAACATCTTGCAAGAACTGTTTGTTCAGCCCCACTTTGGCTAGATCAACGGTGCCGTTGACCAGCATCGGCAGATTGACTCGGCCATCCTCTTCCGCCAGCGCGTCCAGCACTTCGACTGGAATCTCTTTGATCGCCAGCCCTTCCCGCGGCGTCAACACCGAGAGCTGCATTTCGAGTGGCCCGGCGAAGTCGAGCCAGCCATTCAAAGTCATAGAGATCGGGCCTGCCCGCAGCTCACAGGGAGCCAAGCGGAGGCGTTGCGTCGCGATGTCGAACTCAACCGGGAAGGCGTCGAACCCGGCCCCAACCAGGGCGGCGTTACCAAGCAACTGCTCCACCTGCACTAGGATCGGATGATCCGGTAACTCGCCACCGTTGAAGGTCAGTTTGCCATTGCCCACTAGCTGATCCATATCCGAGCCGGTGCCAGACGCGGTGAAGACGAAGGTGCTGGTGCCAAGCTTGCCTCCCGTGCCGAGGCCCAGAATCGCTCCCGTACTCAGCGCATCCCCCTCGAGACGCATGGCATAGGTCATCGGCTCGACCGCGAGATCGGCTTCGACGTTGCCATGTAAAGGCCCCTGGGGCGCCGTCAGCTTCAGCTCCTCAATGTTGAATTGACCGTCCGTCAGCGCCAGTTGGCCACCGACATCCGTCGCCTTGTCGACCCCTGAAATCGCCTCCGCAATCTTGAGCTCGCCCACCATCCGGGTACCGGTAGGATCTGCCGGATCTCCCGGCGCAAAACTCAGCTCCGCGAGATCCACTTCGAGATCACGGACCACCGTCAACTCTTCACTCTCCACGGGTTCCGTCGCCTCAACCACCGCAGATGGCCCGAGCATGATTTCGTCAATTGTGATCGACCCCTGACCGGTGGCGCGGTCCGCCGCCGCGTCGGAGCTGAAAATCAAGTTCCGCAACTCGACATTGAGACCCTTCACCGTCGTCGTCTCGCTTTGGCCATCGGTTGTGACCCGCTGGATTAACGAGCCATCCTTGAGATGGATCTGCGAAATCGCCATATCGAGAGAGGTGCCCGAACCGCCGTCACCCGTCTCGTCGAAGCTCGCCTCAGAGCCCTCGGGGGACGTTGCATCCGAGCCCGCGTCGGAGCCCGCGTCTGAAGTTGTGGTTGAGCTGAGCTCGATCCGGGGTTGATCGAGAACCACCTCAGTCACCGTCAGCGTCCCGCTCAACAGATCCGCAGGCCGATGCTTCAGGACCAGCCGTTCCATCGTCGCAAGTACCTCACCGTCTTCGAGCTGGCCCTTCGCCTTCACCTGTTGCAGCTCGAGACCACGTAGCAGATTGAGCCGGAACCCCTCCGCCTCCAATTCGAGGCCGGCACTGGCGCCAATCTGGTCCAGGGCGAGCTGCCCCAGCTTGGGCGAGTCGAACTCGGTCACCAAGACAATCGGTATGGCCACCACCAAGAGTCCCAGGACAACCCCACCAGCGATCATCAGCTTCTTCGATGTTCCAGCCACGGGTGGATCCTCCTGAGATTTGGTTCAGTAGCGCCCTCGGATCTCGCGATATCGTCCATAGATCATAGCCGAGGGGTTCTCTGACGCGCTCAACGGATCGCCGTCTAGGATCAGTACAGAAAGACCCCAAAATCCTGGCGAATCGTCGAAAGTGCCTTCCTCGCCGTCCAGAGACCCCGATTTACCCTCGACCCGGGTTTCCTCACGCTACAGAGACCACGATTTACGCTAGGACCGGGTCCCCTGACATCGCAGAGACCGCGATTTACGCTCAAACCGGGTCTCCTGACGCTACCGAGACCCCGATTTACGCTCGATCGTGGTTCCCCAGCGTCGAGGATCGAGGAATCGACGTATCGGCGGGAAATCGGGGCATTCAGACACACAGCTCTGGCTCCGCTCCGAACCGCCACCCGATGCCTTTGCCTACCTTCGGGTTATACTTGGTGAGTCCAAGGGTAACTTGCCCCCTGAGGTATGACTATGAGTGCCAAAGTAGGATCGAAGGGCCAAATCGTTATCGAGAAGCCGATTCGCGATGCGCTGGGAGTAAAAACGGGCTTCGTCGCAGTCCAGAATCTGGTCGAGGACCACATCGTGATCCACTTCTACCCCCCTGAGCACGAGGCGTCTCTCAAGGGCATCCTCGCCAGCGAGCGCCACAAACATGTGAGTGCCGAGGAGTGGCCTGAAGCCAGGCGACGTGCTTGGCCAGCCGCCGTGAAAGCAGAATGGGCGGAGGCACCCAAGGACGATGAGTGAGTCGCGAAACAATCCTTTTCTCGATACGAGCTACATTGTTCGTTATCTCACTCAGGACGAGCCGGAAATGGCGGATCAGGCCGCTCGCGTGATCGACTCCGATCAGGAGCTCATCCTCAGTGAAGTCATCTTGGCGGAGACCGCCTACGTTCTGGCTTCAGTCTACGAAACGCCGAGGCCGAAGCTGGTCGATGCACTGATGCTCTTCGTCCAACGACGCAACATTCGTATGCTGAACCTTCCCAAAGAGTTGGCTTTGGAAGCTCTTCGCCTGTGCCGAGATTCCAATAGACACTCCTTCGCCGACGCACTGCTGTGGGCGGAAGCGCGTAATGCCAAAGCGCCGGTCTACACGTTCGATCGACGGTTTCCTAAATTCGACCTCGCCAAGTTGAGATGAAGAGATTCAACTTCGTTGTTCTGAAGATACACACAGAGCCTCGATGGTAATACTAGCAACTGGCTTTTTTCTTGACTTTCGAACTTTGACCACGACCCTCAAAGGGAAGAAAGCCAAAAAGCTACAAGATGTACACCAACAGTCATACACCACCTACGCGACAAAGCAGAAGCCGCAGTTTATCGCAGCCATGCGTAAAGAAATCGCCCAACTCAGCCACAGCACAGCACCGAAAGTCAAAGAACGTCCACGAGCAGAAGCACGGCCGGAAACCCTAATGTTGAACGGCGACTTGCAAGAACACGTGGAAGAATGGAGGAAGAGCACTAGAGATTCAACATCTGCGACTCGGCCTATCAGCGATATATACTGGCTGCGCTCAGGCAACTGATCAAACAAGTCGAAAAAGCCTTGACTGCCACTCGCCAACAAGAAGCTACTATCGAAGAGCTGATCGATCTCCTCTGAACGAGTCAAACCGCCATGTGTTCCGATGTATCGCCCAGGATGTTGAAGAGTTCAGCGAGGTGATGGTTCGTGCCGACGTCGAGCGCTCGCGATGCAAGGCTGAGCACCGCCGAGCGCTAAAAAACCGGAACCGACACGCCCAACAGACCAACTGCGAGCGAAGGTACCTTGTCTTCGACCGCACCGGTCACCCCGTTGGTACCGGGGAAGGACTCGATTTCTCGGTGGCAACTCCGTTGCTACCAGGGGAGGATTCGACATTCGGCAAAATTCTTCGTTGGTACCGGGGGAGCACCCGATGTCCGCAAGAATCTCACCCCTTCCCGGGAGATACGGTCAAAGTCCGCGCAAAATCGAGAGATTCCCTGGTACCAACGCACGTTTCCGACGGAGCCGCGACACGTCCCCGCCCTAAAACGGACTGTCGCGCCCGTCGAGCCCGTAGAAGGGTCCTTGGAACGGGCCATTTCGCACGTCGAGCCCGTAGCAGGGTTCTTGGAGCGGGCTGTTGTGCGTATCGAGCCCCTAGAAGGGTCCTTGGACCGGGCTGTTTCGCCCTGCCGAGCTTGAGATGCCACCAGGATTAGGTACACGTCTGAGGAAACTAACTCTCGGAGCTATCTCGATTCCCGACCTCAAACCCCAAGCTTGGCGGCCGCCATCTCGGTACCGCGAACCCTCGCCGCAATTTTCGCAAAGGCGATCTCGCGGGCTGTCGCGACATCGTCGCTGAACGGCGAAAAGCCACAATCGTCGGTGGCCCCAAGTTGGGCGACCGGGATGTGCTCGGCAGCCATCAGAATTCGGTCGCGGACGGTCTCTTCGGATTCCACTGATTCATCGAGCACATCGATCACCCCAACAAATACCCGTTGATGAGGAGCGAGATGTTCGGCGAGCAAACGTAAGGCACTACCGGGATCTGCCTCGCTAGCCATCTGCACATAGAAACTACCGACGTCGAGAGTCATCAACAAAGGTATCAATTCACCATACGGCACATCTGCACTGTGGGTCGAATCATGATCTCCACCGGGACAGGTGTGTACGCCGATACGTTGTCGTTGCTCAGGTGTGAAGTGAGACAACACGCGATTATTGAGATCGACAAACTGTTGCAACAAACCTTTAGACGGATCGAGCTTGACCGCCAGACGCGCTTCGGTGAAGTCAATTTGAACATTGATAGCGCCGCCGTCGAAGCAGCTACGGATATCTGCTACGGCATGCTCCACTAAGTCGTCCAAGAACCGATCTCGTGGGTAACCCTCGATACCGTCGGCTGGATAAAGCAGTGACATGGCAGAAGCTGAAATGACCGCTTGCTTCACTGGCTTCGACGCAAACTTCTGGGCGCGAGGCAAATACGAGCCGGCATAGGTGCTGTAACGAAACGGCCCCGCGGACAGAATCGGCAACTGGCGGGTATGCCCATCTTCGAAGGGGATGACCACACCTTCCGGGTCAAGGTTGTCCAAATCGGCCAACGGGTAGGTCGCAAAACTCGGTTTGGTCTGCTCGCCGTCGGTGATCACCGGCGAACCGGTGGCTTCGAGCTTCTCAACGGTGTCGCGCACCGCGTCGTCGAACAGACGCTCCATCTCTTCGGCTGCCAACGAACCGTCGGCAAACTTCTGCGACGCTTCCTGTAACTCGCGGGACCGGGGCACACTACCTATGGGCTCAGTTGGAATCGGCATCGGCTATGTCTCCTAGAGCTTCGAGAGGTTTCACTCGGAAGGGTGCGGCTCAAAGTCTGACCGCGCCTATTCTCCCATCAAGCAATCCAATGTGTCGCCGTCTCTTCATATCGATCACCGCCAGTCATCCGCAGGGGTCAAAAAATCGATCTCGGGATTGCCCTCGAGAACAAAGAGCTCACACGGGTCCGCCGCAGCGGCGTTGGCCCAATGCGCATCCACCACAGACTTCACTAGTACTAGACTCGAGCCGATCTCTTTTTTGCCGGAGACTGACTACTGTAGGAAAGGTGTGGCCCAAGCTATGCGCGCATTTCCTTAGACGAAGAGTCGATATTTACTCATTCATTCCATAAAGGAGAACATCCTGTTCCGTCGGACCATACTTTTTTGTTTCCTAATCTCTTACATTGCACTGCCTGTGACTTCGTACGCCGGAATTCCGTGTTCGCGATGTGATGGCATTTATGAAGCGTGCACCCACAATGCCGCCGTTGCCCGAGCGAGCTGGAATGCGGGCTGCGACGTCCACTACCAACAGTGCCTCGATAATCAAGGAGCGAATTGTGAAGCAGAGCAGAATTCTTGTATCGCCACTGGAACTACCACATACCTCAACGAGATCCAGACGTGTTTGAACCGAGAAATAAACTGTTCTTTGACGTGCGTGTCACCGATCATCATCAACCTCGAACCCGGTAGATTTGCACTGACCGGCCTCGACGACCCGGTTCAATTCGACATAGACGCTGATGGCGAACCAGAGACTCTTTCTTGGACCGACCCCGACTCGGCGTGTGCCTTCCTTGTTTTGGATCGAAATGGCAACGGAACCATTGACGACGGCACTGAGCTATTCGGCGAACATACTCCTCAGCCGGCATCAGAAGAGCCCAACGGGTTCGTTGCTTTGGGTTTCTACGATCGGGCCGAATCTGGTGGCAACGAAGATGGTGTCATCTCCGCGTCAGACTCTATTTTCCCGTTACTTCGCCTATGGACGGACGGCAACCACGACGGAGTGTCGCAGTCTTCCGAGTTGGCGCCTCTCGAAGCTTCGCAGGTGCGTGGCGTGAGTCTCGATTACATAGAATCCAGGCGGCAAGACAGACATGGGAATTGGTTCCGCTGGGCCAGCATGGTCGATTTCGACAATCGAAGGAGAATGGCAGCTGTCGATGTGTTTTTCGTCGTAGACGACTGAGGTTCGCCTGGGCGGACCTTGTTTCAAAAGAGGTGACGCGGGTCGCCTCTTTTTTAGTCTTTCGTAGCAGGTGTTTCAGGTCTCTGTATCCTCAGGAGTCGATCTACTTCGATGGTACTCTACAACCCATGCCTAAACGCCCTTCCCTCGAAGATCGCCTCGCTGAGCTCTCCAAGCTGCGGCGTGAGCCAGACCCGGCAGTGGCCAAGCAGGCGCTGGCAAAGGGCCTGAAGGACCGCAGCCCCCACCTGGTGGCAAAGGCAGCTAGGATCACCGCAGAGCTTGGGATCGACGAGCTCGACGATGCGTTGACGTTGGCGTTCGACCGCTTCATGGTCGACCCGGCTCGGACCGACAAAGGGTGTGTCGCCAAGATCGCCATCGTACGGGCGCTGGTGGATCTCGACGTCAGGGCCGACGACACCTATCTGATCGGCATCCGGCACCGTCAGCCCGAGGCCGCTTACGGGCCTCCGACCGACACCGCGGTACCCCTGCGGGCGGCGAGCGCTGAAGGTTTGCTGGTGGCTCGACACCCGAACCTCGGTTTGGAGTTGACCGAGCTCTTGACGGACTCCGAGGTCCACGCCCGACTCGCCGCTGTACGAGTGCTGGCGGCTTCGGGCCTGACGGAGGCTGAACCCTTGCTGCGACTGAAGGCGCATCTCGGGGATGCCGAACCCGAAGTGACGACCGAAGCGCTCGCCGGGTTGCTCACCTTGGCGCCACGACGATCACTGCCTTTTGTTGCCCGTTTCTTGAACGCTGACGACCCTGCCACGGTCGAGACCGCGGCGCTGGCCCTCGGCGAGTCGCGGCTCGAGGATGCGGTCGAGCTGCTCGAGCAACGTTACCAGCGGTCGGTCGAATATCGCTTGCGACAAACGCTGCTGATCTGCCTTTCGATGCTGCGACGGGACACCGGGCTGGAGGTGCTGCTCGATCTAGTGCGAATCGGCTCCGTGGAGCAGGCGACCCACGCCCTGGTCGCCCTCGCAATCCACCGCGACGACAAAACGTTGCGCGAGAGCGTTCAAGACGCCCTCGCGAACCGCTCGGACGACGATGGCTTACAGAGAGTCTTCGCCGAGGAGTTTAGATAGCTAGATCGCATCCAAAAACAGCATTTTCGAGTCAGTGAGGTCGCGCTGGTGGAGCGAGCACAGGCGAGTATGTAGGCACTCGCGTCACTCTTCCCAACCGTTGCTATTGAACCCCAGGGCTCTGATCAAACGTCCGCTGTCGGAAGCGTGCCGTAGTTCATACATCGATAGGTAGCGTCGATCGTAGGTTAACAGCCAGCCCCGATCACCAGCATCGCGAATCATGGTGATCCGGGCATCGATCGCGGCGGCAGTCAGCGGCGGCGACCGCGCCAACGCACGGGCGGAGCGGTAGATCGCAATCGCATCCTCGAGCCGCAATTTAGAGGCCCTGGTTAGGGCCAAAGGCAGCGCCGGCAGCTCTCGAGAACGAGTCTCCATAAAACAGGCATGCCGCATCGTCGGAGCCAGCTCTCGAACCGATTTTGATAGATTTGGCAGTCTACTGGAGCTGCTGTTGGGGGGTGGTTGGATTGGCTCCAACAGCCCAGCTTCCACCAACAGTTCGCAGGCCGAGAACGTAAACATCGGATCGTAAGTCTTCGCCGGTGTCGGAATAAAGTCCGACAAAACAACACGCCCTTCGATCTCGAGCTTCGCGATTGCCAGCAATGCCGATGTTGTTTGGTGTCTCAAAGCATGCCGAAGCTGTTCAGGGGCTACCAACCCTCGGGCAATCAGGGTCTCACCATAAGGCTTGCCATGTTCTCTACAAAATCGTACTACGGTCTGGAGCTGCGACCGTTGCAATCCGGCTTCCTGTGCCAGGACATCGGACAGCCGGAGAGAATAGAAGCGTGATGAGGCCCAACAAACACGACCATACTCGACCATGATTCGGCCACTGGGTTCCTCGGCACCAGCTTCCTGGACAAGATAAGTTCCAGCAGTCGCAGGCGTCGCCGCCTCGATTCCGAGCAGCAATCGGCCCAGCTGCTCAAGACTCTTCATGATCCTTGTGGCGACTTAGGTCGCGGCCTCGACCTCGATCAAGCCTCGTCGGGTCATGGCGATTGCCATCCCGAGATTGGCCTCGAGCCGGGTCACAACGACGAGGACTTCATCCGAGCATATTCGCCCGCGGACGAACATGTGGACAACATTGGTCGAGATGATCACAACCTCTCGGTAATAGGATCCATCTTCGTCTTCTGTATCCTGCCCCTGGCCAAACAGGGCTTCGATCTTTGCCACATGGTGCCCCTGAAAGAGATCACATGTCGCAGCAGCCAAGAGATCGAGAAGATCTTGCGGGTAATCGTGACGAGTCTCTACGCCGAGCAACATGCCAGTGCAGGTATCGACCACTCCAACAGCCAAGGCTGCGGGCATACTCTGGGCGATATTTGCGAGCACTTGATTGAGCGTCAATCCTACCACTCCCGTCCTCCCACCTAAGATCCTGCCTCATTCTCAGACTTTCGAGTAAAGCACTGGTTCAGATCAAAATAAAATAAACATACTGACAACGATTCAAAGAATCCCGACTCTAGCTTTCCCGCGTTTTCCCATCCGTCACAATAACGACATATTGTCGTTAGATTGTCCCCGGACGACCGCACACGGGTTCACGGCATTGTATCTGCAAAACCTCCGATCACAAGGGACTCAACCCACAAAGTCTCGCCAGCCGGTCTCATCCTCAGTTCGTCCCAACCTGCGTCGCGCGAGAGCGTGCAAGACGCCCTCGCGAACCGCTCGGACGATACCGACCTGGGACTGCTCTTCGCGGAAGAATTTCTGGGAGCGCCAAAGGCGCTCTATCGAAATCCAGCGCCAAAGGCGCTCCATCGAAATCCAGCGCCAAAGGCGCTCTATGGAAATCTAGCGCCAGAGGCGCTCTTGAAATTCACACGTTTTGGGTCAGGCGCTCTTCAAGTTGTCCCGAATCTCACGCAGCAACAGGATGTCTTCGCTCGGTTCAGCGGGCGCCGCCGGCTTGGCTTCTTCTTTCTTCTTGGCATTGTTGATGCCCTTGACCATCATGAAGATGACAAAAGCAACAATAATGAAGTCAAAGATGTTTTGTAGAAAGTTGCCGTAGTTCAGAGTTGGGGCACCGGCTTCCTGCGCTTCAACCAGGGTTGCATAGTTGATGTCGCCCAGATTCATGAACAATTGTTTGAAGTCGACACCTCCCATCAGCTTGCCGATCGGCGGCAGAATCACGTCGTTCACTAGCGAACTGACGATTTTCCCGAATGCGCCACCAATGATGATACCGACCGCCATATCGATGGCATTTCCTTTTACCGCAAAATCTTTGAACTCACTCATCATGGACATAGAATCGCCCCTTCTTCTTCGAAAATAGATGGCTCCCACCAGGTCGAGATTGATTCGACTTGGATCCTGCCGGTTGCACTGTATCGGCTCTAAGTTGGCTCCATCATAACCCACGGCACTCCGCGGCATGCTACTCTCCCTGCCATCTTTCAAATCATTCAGTGGGCAGGAGAGCTCGATGCGGCGACGGTGGCAGGGCAGCTGGGTGTGGATCGCGACGATGCTCGTGGTCTTGTGGGTCCCGGCGGCGGGTGCGCAGCCCCTCGGAGATCCGACAGTGGCGATTGCTCCGGCGACCGGCAACGAATCGGGTTCCTCCAATGAGCCACGACCCGCAGACCACCTGGCGCAGCCAGCCACGGACCACCTGACGCAGCTGTTCGCCAACCTCGAGGCGCGCCATATCGGCCCGATGGGCAATCGCGTCATCGCGGTCACCGGCGTGCCCGGAGATCCCAACATCTACTATGTCGGCGCGGCCTCCGGCGGCGTCTTCAAAACCATCGACGGTGGTGTCCACTGGCAGCCAACCTTCGACGATCAACCGGTATCCTCCATCGGTTCCCTCGCCGTCGCGCCGTCAGATCCCAACATCGTCTGGGCTGGCACCGGAGAGACGTTCATCCGCGCCAACATCTCGATCGGCAACGGCATCTACAAATCCGAAGACGCCGGCAACAGCTGGCGCCACATGGGACTCGATGCCACCGGCAGGATCGGCCGGGTGCTGATCCATCCTACGGACCCGCGAATCGTTTACGCCGCCGCCCTAGGCCACGGATATGGCCCGCAACAGGAACGGGGTATCTACCGCACCATCGATGGCGGCGAAACCTGGCAGCGGGTGCTTTTCGTCGGCGAACATTCCGGCGCCTCGGACATCGTGATGGATCCGAGCAATCCACGGATCCTCTTTGCCGGTATCTGGCAAATCCACATGAACACCTGGAGTCGGCAGAGCGGCGGACCGGAAAGCAGCCTCCACATGTCCCGCGACGGCGGCGACACTTGGACTCGGCTCGAGGGTCATGGCTTGCCCAAGGCGCCTTGGGGCAAGATTGGTCTGACCATTTCGGCCGCCAATCCGCAACGCGTCTACGCCTTGATCGAGAC
>JAJCXQ010000946.1 GCA_029263355.1 Acidobacteriota bacterium
GCGCAGCGCGAAGCCCGCGGAGCTTGTGAATATCATGGAGAATCAAAAGGCGATTGTCAAATCCAGTCAGCGCAACGGGTTTCGTCGATAATCCAGCCAATCATCGATCTCGGGAATGCGTTGGCGTGTTGTGTTGTTTACAAATATGAGGGCTTGACACTAAGATTTTGACATCGAGCAGTAGATCGAATCGGGCCTAGAAGGTGAACGGTTTCTTTCCCTGGCCCAGAGTGCGGCAAATGAGCAGCACCTGGCCATTCAGGAGGCTTCAGCTTGGAGTACAAGGATTACTACCAGACTCTCGGGGTGACTAAGCAAGCGTCGGCTGACGAAATTCAGAAGGCTTATCGCAAGCTGGCGCGCAAATATCACCCGGATGTGAACCAAAACCCCAAGGCCGAGGAGAAGTTCAAGGAGATCACCGAGTCCTATGAGGTCTTGAAAGATCCCGAGAAACGGCGGACCTACGACCGTTTCGGCAAGGACTGGAAGAACTACCGTGGGGCTGACGGCGCACCACCCGGATTCGATTTTGGAGGTAGCAGCGCGAGCGGCTTCTCGTCATTCTTCGAGTCACTGTTCGGTGGTGCTCAGGGCGCTGGTCGAGGGGGCGCTGGTCGCGGTGGCAGCCCATTCGGTGGTGGCGATCCTTTCGGTCGCGGTGGCTTCGGCCAAGGTTTTGCCCAGGGTGGCGGCGGTTTTGTAGCCCGCGGACCAGACCAGGAAGCGCGGCTATCTCTGAGCGTGGAGGAGGCGGCGCGGGGCGGTGGACGAGAGATCAGCATCACCGATCCCACTACTCGAGAACTCAAGAATTTGTCGATCAATATTCCGGCGGGAGTCCGTCCCGGCCAGAAGATGCGACTGGCTGGCCGTGGTGGTGAGGGCGCCGGAGGTGGACCCCGTGGAGATTTGCTGCTCAAAGTCGAGGTCGAGTCGAACGGTCCTTTCAGGCTCGATGGCACCAACCTTCACACCGACCTGCGGGTCAGCCCGTGGCAGGCCGCTCTCGGCACCGACGCCGAGGTCATGACCCTCGAAGACCCGATCAAAGTCAAGATCCCGCCAGGTACGTCGAGTGGCCGCAAGATTCGTTTGCGGGGTCGGGGTTTTCCGAATCCCAAGGGGGTGGCAGGAGACCTCTACGCCGAGGTCAAAATCGTGGTTCCGAAAGAGTTGACGAGCGAAGAACGTAAACTTTTCGAAGAGCTTGCCAAAGTTTCATCGTTCGAGCCGACATAGCTTCGAACCGACTTGGCTGATGGCTGCATTTGCAGCCGGAGCAGTAGATAGATCAACGGCCGGGGCCGACCCGGCATTGGAGTTTGCCACCGGCTGCTGAAAGTAGCCGTGTGCCGGACCGAATAACCTGAAAAAGAGGTGACGATATGGATATGAACCGATTGACACAGAAGTCCCAAGAGGCTGTGACTGCGGCTCAGGAGCTGGCCGTCCGGCACGGTCACCAACAAATAGATGGCGAGCATTTGCTGCTGGCGTTGCTCGACGAGGGGGGGCTGGTCGCCCGGCTCTTGGAGAAGATGGAAATCGCTCCCGACGCGCTGAGCCAGGCTCTGAACCAGGAGTTGGAACGGCTGCCGCGGGTCGGCGGCCCGGGCGCCGAGCCCGGTAAGATCTTCGTCACCCAACGTTTCGAGAAATTGATGGTTGCTGCCCATCAGGAAGCCAAACGCCTGAAAGACGAATATGTCTCAGTAGAGCATCTTGCCCTGGCGTTGATCGAAGAGGGTTCGAAGACTGCGGCCGGCAAGTTGCTCGCCCAGTGGGGCGTTGACCGCAATCGTTTCCTGCAGGCACTGCAAGAGGTGCGCGGTCACCAGCGAGTGACCAGCGCCAATCCCGAAGACGCCTACGAAGCGCTGGAGAAATACGGCGTTGACCTGGTGGCGGAGGCGCGTCGCGGTAAACTCGATCCGGTGATCGGGCGCGACGCCGAGATTCGGCGGGTGGTTCGTATCCTGTCGCGCAAAACCAAGAACAACCCGGTGCTGATCGGTGAGCCTGGAGTCGGCAAAACCGCCATCGTCGAAGGGTTGGCGCAGCGCATCGTGCGCGGCGACGTCCCCGAGTGGCTCAAAGACCGCTCGGTGTTCTCCCTCGATATGGGGTCGCTGCTCGCTGGCGCCAAATATCGTGGTGAGTTCGAGGAGCGTCTGAAGGCGGTCTTGAACGAGATCAAGCAGAGCGAAGGTCGGGTGTTGTTGTTTATCGACGAGATCCACAACATCGTCGGCGCCGGCAAAACAGAAGGTTCCACTGACGCCGGCAACCTGCTCAAGCCGATGTTGGCTCGCGGTGAGCTGCACTGCATCGGCGCTACCACCCTCGACGAGCATCGTAAACACATCGAAAAAGACGCTGCCCTCGAGCGTCGGTTCCAGCCCGTCGTGGTCGACGCGCCATCGGTCGAAGATACGGTGTCGATCCTGCGTGGCTTGAAGGAGCGTTACGAGGTCCATCATGGAGTGAGTATCCAAGACAACGCTTTGGTGGCGTCCGCGATGCTGTCGAACCGCTACATCACCGATCGTTTCCTGCCCGACAAGGCGATCGATCTGGTTGACGAAGCCTGCGCCATGATCCGCACCGAGATCGACTCTATGCCCGCCGAGCTCGACGAGGTCACCCGGCGAGTCATGCAGCTCGAAATCGAGGAAGCGGCGCTCAAGAAAGAGAAGGACAAAGCCTCCAAGGCGCGGCTGTCGAGCCTGCGTAAAGAATTGGCTGACTTCAAGGCCCAGGCTGATGAGATGCGGGCCCAATGGGAGAGCGAGAAATCGTCGATCCTAGGAGTCAACAAGCTGCGCGAAGAGATCGAGAAAGTGCGCCAAGCGATTGAGGTCGCCGAGCGTGAGTACGACCTCAACCGTGCCGCCCAGCTCAAATACAGTCAACTCACCGGTCTCGAACAACAGCTGGCGGAGGCTGAGCAGCGGGCGGCAGAGCCCCAGGCTGCGGGTCGCCTGCTACGTGAGGAAGTGACCGAGAACGAGATCGCCGACATCGTCTCCAAATGGACCGGCATTCCCGTCACCCGGTTGGTCGAGGGCGAGCGCGAGAAGCTTCTCAAGCTCGACCAGATCCTGCATCGGCGGGTGATCGGCCAGGACGAAGCAGTGCAGCTGGTGGCGGACTCGGTGATCCGTGCTCGCTCTGGGATCAAAGACCCGCGGCGTCCAATCGGCTCCTTCATTTTCCTCGGCCCCACCGGCGTCGGCAAGACCGAGCTCGCCAAGACCCTGGCTGAGGCCTTGTTCGACTCCGACGACAACATGGTGCGGATCGACATGTCCGAGTACATGGAGAAGCACACCGTGTCACGTTTGATCGGCGCGCCTCCGGGCTACATCGGCTACGACGAGGGGGGGCAGCTCACCGAAGCCGTACGCCGTAAGCCCTACTCGGTGATCCTCTTCGACGAGATCGAGAAGGCCCATCACGACGTCTTCAACGTTTTGCTTCAAATCCTCGACGATGGTCGCGCCACCGATGCCCAGGGTCGCACCGTCGACTTCAAGAACACCGTCATCATCATGACCTCCAACATCGGCTCCCGGCACCTGCTCGAAGGTGTCACCGACCTCGGCGAGTTGAGCGAGGCGGCGCGGGACGCGGTGATGGGTGAGCTGCGGGCCCACTTCCGGCCTGAGTTTCTCAATCGGGTTGACGACACCGTGCTCTTCACTCCGCTTCAGCTCGACGAGATCAAGCAGATCGTCGGCCTGTTGACGCGGGATCTCAGCCACCGTCTGGCCGAGCGCGGCGTCAAGCTCGAGCTCTCCGAGGCCGCCCGCGAGCTGATCGCCCGCGAAGGTTACGACCCAGTGTATGGCGCTCGGCCCCTCAAGCGGTATCTCCAGCATCACCTGGAGACTCGTATCGGCCGCGCCCTGATCAGCGGCGAAGTTGGCGAAGGCGCCACTGTCGACGTTGGGGTTGCCGCTGCCGGTGGGCTCGACGTTCGGATTCAGGCGGCGGAGGTGCCGATGGTGAGTTGAGGGAAGACCGGAACGGTTATTCTTGCAACATGCCTCCCGGAATGTTGATGCTTCTCCGTCGAGCTCTCATACTCACTCTGCTCGTCGGATGGGTCGGTGGGTTTGCCGAACCGAATTCCGCCTGGGCGGATAACGAACCGGATTCCGCCTGGGCGGATAACGAACCGGATTCCGCCTGGGCGGATAACGAACCGGATTCCGCCTGGGCGGATAGCGAACCGGATTCCGCCTGGGCGGATAGCGAACCGGATTCCGCCCGGGCGGATAACGTGCCAGAAGTTGTCGCGCCCGGCTTTGTCTCGCAGAGTTGGACGATAGAGCATGCGAAATGACTGGAGCATTCTCGGCCGTCCACAACGCTCTTTGAGAAAATCCAGAGTCTTCTCAGCGGCCGATAGGCTCCTGAAAAAAAGTTTCAGTGGGGGTCAGCCGTTCATTGACCTCTTGGCAGAAATCCAGAGGCTTCTTGGCCGACCGTAGCCTGCCAGATTCAGAAGAACGCCACCCTGTTTGGCCCGGCTTTGGTGTTTAAGCCATCTTGATTATAGAATTGTAGGTGGATTCTACCTATTTCTGGAGAGCACATGGCATTGAGCATCAAAAACGATCGAGCGGAGAGGTTGGCTCGACAGGTCGCAAGGGAAACGGGCGAGAGCTTGACCCTGGCCGTATTGCATTCGCTCGAGGAGCGACTCGAGAAACTCAAGGGCCGGAGGACGGCTCCAGATCTAGCGGAGACGATCCTCTCGATCTCAGCGCGGTGTAGTGCCTTGCCGGATCTCGACGACCGGAGTCCCGAGTCGATCTTGGGTTACGACGAGCACGGCGCGTTCGACTGATGGTCATCGACACTTCCGCCCTCATCGCCATCCTCTTAGGGGAGCCCGAAGCGGAGCGCTTCGCCCAGGCAATCGCCAGCGATCCCAGGCGTCTGATGAGTGCGGTGTCCGCTTTCGAAGCGTCGATTGTGATCGGAGTCCGCAAAGGTCCGATGGGGGTTCGAGAGTTGGATCTACTAACCTACTCCGCTGGCGTGAGCATTGTGAGCTTCGACGAAGAGCAGGTTCAGATCGCTCGGGCAGCCTACGAGAAGTACGGTAAGGGGCGGCATCCCGCTGCCTTGAACCTCGGTGACTGTGCGAGCTATGCGCTGGCCCGTGCCTCGGGTGAGTCTTTACTTTTCAAGGGTAGTGATTTCTCTCAGAGTGACATTCCGCTTTGGTCCGCCGAAGGGGAAGGGCGAATCAAGGTTCCTAAGGCATCCTCGGTCGATCGCGGATCGCCGGGCGAGGGCTAGCGAACTGCTTTCCCTCGACTCTGAAGAGCAGGTTCAGATCGCAGGGGCTATCCATCTTCCGCGGGCGGCACTCGGTCGTAAGGAACATAGTTCTCCCACTCCAACGGCGTGTAGGTATCCGCCAAAGTCTCCGTCAGCAGATGATGGAAGATGCTCTCGGCATTGTCGCTGTTGCTCATCAACAGCACCCCGGATTTGGTTTCAGGGAAGACGATCGAGTAGTGCTGGAAGCCGTCACCGTGACCTTCTTTGAACGCGCCCCAACCGTATGGGGTGCGCAGCAGGCCCCAGCCTAAGCCGTAGCTGAGCTCGATGGCATCGTTGGTGGTGGTCTCTTCTTGGGCGCCGGGGCCGAATTGGCTGCGGGTACGGATGCGGACCTGTGGGCTGAAGACTTCTTGCCACGACGCGGGGCTCAATCCCTCGCCACGGAGGATCGCCGCCATGAACCGCACGACATCGTCGGTGGTGGTTTCGAGGGTGCTCGCTGACCGCGGGTCGTTGTCCTTGTCTTTGGGATAGGCGGTGCCGTCGGCGCGATGGCCGACGGCGTAACTCGCTTCGAAACGGGGTTGCCAGGTGTAGCTCGAGGTCTGCATACCGTAGGGTTCGAAGACCAGCTCCTGCGCTAGCTGTTCGAGGGGCTTGCCGGTGAGCTTCTCGAGGACAACTTGCAGCAGGGTCATGCCTTCGCCGGAATAGCTGTAGCGCTCGCCGGGTTCGAAGTGGATGCGGAGTTTGTGATCGGGCTCGATCCATCGCCAGTTGGGTAAGCCGGTGGTGTGGCTGAGGCTCATGCGGGCGGTGATTTGACGGAAGCGGGGGGCGTCCCGAAGGTCGCTCAGGTCGGCGTGCCAGCCTTCCCCCTGATGTTCCCACAGCGGCTCGTCCACAAGTTCTTGCAGCGGCGTGTCGAGATCGAGGACACCTTGTTCGACCAGCTTCATGACCAATACGGCAAAGACGGACTTGCTGAGGGAGGCGCCGTAGAGCTCGGTGTCGAGGGTGAGCGGTTGTGACTCGGGGAGGTTGGCTGAGCCGAAGGCTCGGGAATAGATGACTTGTGCGTGGTTGAAGACGGTGACCGTCAAGCCGTGGACATCGGCGACGCGGGTGAGCTCTTCGATGCGTGCGGTCAGCACCTCGGGAGCGATGGTGGTGCCGTCCAGCCGGACGATGTCTGTGGGTGGCAGGTCTGGACCGGTTGGGGTTTCCGTCGGTGGCTCGGCAACGTTGCAGGCGGTGAGGCCAAATAGGCCGAAGGTCACCGCGAGCCCAAGTCCCCAGCTGACTCGCCGTTCTGGTTCGATGATCTGCAAGAAGTCCGTGCCTCCATTGCGCCTGACGTTTCTCGATAGTGTCCGAACGTTACACTGTATCCCCCGCGTTGTATCCCCGCGTTGTATCCCCGCGTTGTGTCCCTGCGTCACCGGCCTTTCGACCCGGCCAGCGGCGACTCCGACCATGGTACGATGCACGATCGGGTGCTATTCGCAAGGCTGAATCGCCACAGGCTCTTCACCGGCTGGAGATCAATGATGCGAGCCTCGGATCTGCTCACCAGCTTCGGATTCTTTGTCGAGCCTGAGGTGCTCGATGCGGAGCTGTGTTCCAGGATACGTGACGAGATGCAGGCGGCCGCCGAGGAAGAGGCGGAGGTTGTTCGGCAAGGGGCACGTCAGATTGACTCGGAGATGCGGCGTACCAAGATGGTCAAGGTCTCGCGGTCGATCCATGGGCAGGTCGAAGCCAAGCTGTCGTCACTGAAGCCAAGGT
>JAJCXQ010000947.1 GCA_029263355.1 Acidobacteriota bacterium
GGAATGGGCCAGCAGGTTGGCGGTCATGAACGCACCATAGGAATGCCCGCCGATGGCGATCTGATCTTTGGTGGTCACTTTGCGACGCAGACTCTCGTCGACCGCAGCTTGGGCGTTCATCACCAACTGCTTACGGAAGGAGTCATTGGGCTCGTCATCATCTTCGCCGACGATCGGCATCGAGGGATCGTCGAGCACAGCATACCCCTGGGCGAGCCACAGCAGCGACGAGTACCAGCCGACGCGATCGAAGCGGTAGGGCGACGAGCTCACCTGGCTGGCAGCGTCGGCGCTCTTGAACTCTTCCGGTTAGGCACACATCAACATCGGCAACGGGCCATCTTCGGCCTTGTGGCCGGGCGGTAGGTAGAGAGTCGCCGTCAGCTCGACGCCGTCAGCGCGGGGATAACGGATCAACTCTTTGTGCAGACCGACCAACTCGGGGGTCGGATGCGGGAATTGAGTGAGCTGCTGCAGTTCGTCGTCATCCCCCAGGCGGCGGATAAAGAAATTCGGCGGCTCGTCGACCGACTCCCGAAGGGTCAGCAGCTTGCCGTCGGCAACATCGAGGAGGCGCACGGGGCGTTCGAAAAAGGGCGCTTGGGATCGGAACAAGCGTCGACTCTGGCGAGTCTCGAGATCATAGGCATCAACAAATGGCCGATCTCCTTCTTCCGAAGCTCCTTCACCGAAGAGGTACAACGTCTTGCCGTCATCCCCGACCAACAGCACATCTCGACCCCAGGCGTTGTGGGTGTCGACCGGAAACCCGGGATCGTTGTACCGATCTTCCCAAGAGCGGTCCACCAGCACTTCACCGGGTTGGTCGGGTATGCCCGGAAACGCCCGCACCACCCGCAGGTTGCGCGTTTTCCACCACCAGCTCGACACCAGCGCCAGATCGTCGGTGGCCCAGCTGACGCCACCGAATCGATGCGCCAGCGAGATCCAGCCAATCGGCTCAGCGTCGAAAGGGGCCGGCAGCAGGAAAAGACGATCTCGGAGCTTGGCCTCCTTGCCGGCATCGCCACCATCCAGGGCCTCCACCCAGATCAGGGTTGCTGGCGCGTCATTGCGCCACGAAAATTCACGTGGTCCCGTCGCAACGCTGCCGTAACCGATCGGAATGTTCTCCCGCAACGGCAGATCGGCGACCATCCTGACCAGCTTACCGTCACGGTTCCAGACCTCGACGCGGGTCGGAAACCAGCGCGCCGGGCGCTGATAAGAGAACGGCCGATGTAAAGTCTCGACCTGCAGGTAACTGCCGTCCGGTGACGGATCGTAGTCCCACACCAAGCCGGGCGTGCCGAGCAGCGTGACCTTACCTTGCAGGTCGACTCGCGCCAACTGGCTGGTGAGATAGTGCTCGAACACCGCTTCGTCGTGGGCATTCTGAAGCAGATCCTGAAAGGTTCGCGCGGGGGCCGTATCGCCAAGGTTTTCCTGAGTAGTTGGGCCGGTCGGGATGGCTGCTGCCTGCGGCGCCGGGCCGCGGTCCTTGGGCACCAGAGCGCACACCAGCGAACGGCTATCGGACAGCCAGATCGGATCGATGCGGGCGGTCAGGTTGAGGGCACGCTCGGTGAGACGGCGTGCACTCGCCGTCGCGACGTCGACCACCCACAACTCGATACGATCACTGCGGGTGTGGGTGAAGGCAACATGTGAGCTGTCCGGCGCCCAGCTGACATCGCTCAAGCGCGGCGTCTCAGGCAGGCCGGAAACTGGCCGTTTGGATGGATCACCGATCCGCTGGAGCTCGAGACCGGCAGCAGGTCGGCGCCGACTGGGGCCACTGTTCTGAGGCTTGAACCGCAGGCCACCGAGACGCAGCTCAGGCTCGGCAAGTTCGGTGATCGACGGCAGACTCGGTTGCTCGAGCAGCAACATCCACTGTTGATCGGGACTGAGCCGCACCTGTGGCGTCAACGGTCGGTTGACGAGATCGATCAGCACCTGCGGCGGCTGTTGGTAGTCGGTGGCCGAGGATGCCGACGCAGGGGATGCCAACAGCAGCATCGCCAGGGCCAATAGAAGCATTGGGATTGTCCACGCCACGGACCTCGACGAAGATTCCAGCCTGGTCGAAAGGGTGCGCGTCGGGAGAGATGAATGACCCAGTTGAAACTGCATTGTGGACCTCCTATTGCGCTCCGCTGAATCGCGAAGACACCGAATCACGAAAATACAGTATCTCGAAGACACTGAAACTCAACAGCCAGAGCCTAGCACTCATTAGCTATTTGATTCGCCGATTCAGATGGCTGAAGTTTCCTGCAAGATTTTTCAGACGCCATCTTCACGAATCAGCTCGAGTCGTTTGTTGACGGTGTCCTCGAAGCGGTCCGAGCGATAGCCTTGGCGAAACTCGATCCAGCCTCGCCCGTCGTCGATTAGCTCTGAAGCTAGAAAGTCCACCGAGAGCTCGATGAACCGTGGTTCGGAAAGACGCTGGCGACGTTGGGCTTCCCACTCTGTTCGCCGCGTATTGCCCGGGGTCAAAAAACCTCGCGAGTAGAAGGCCAAGTAGTTGTCCACCTGTTGATCACCCCAGGCCTGGGCCCAGCCCCGCACCACCTTGGATATCCAGATCAGATATCGCATGAAATATCCGCTTTCGGCTATAAGCAATTTATGACCGCCCCTGAAGAAGATTATACAGAGAAGCGAGATTGAGCTACGAATCCGAGGTCTTGGTTTGACAGCCGAGAAGACGGCTGCTACGTTGCCGCAGTTGCTCACAACCTGGCTAGAGTCACCGAATGTTCGCCTCCATCGACGAAACTTCCCAAGAGCTGGCGCGTCATCTATATATCGCTGACGCCGGCCTCGCCACCAGTCTTTTCCTCGCTCTCAAGATGGAAAAGCCGCTGTTCGTGGAAGGTGAGCCTGGGGTCGGCAAGACCGAGATCGCCAAAGTCCTGAGCCGAGCTCTCGACACACCGCTAATCCGGCTACAGTGTTACGAGGGACTGGATATCCACCAGGCAGCCTACGAGTGGAACTACCCGCGCCAGATGCTCGAGATCCAGGCTCGCAACGGAGCACCTGGACGTGCCAACGAAGGCGAAGGCGACTCCACCTGTGACTCCACCAGCGACATCTTCACCGAGGATTATCTGCTACGCCGGCCGCTGCTGCGCGCCATCGACCCGAACCTCGACCAGGCCCCGGTTCTGCTGATCGACGAGATCGATCGTGCTGACGAGGAGTTCGAGAGCTTTCTGCTCGAGTTGCTGTCCGACTTTCAGATCACGATTCCCGAGCTCGGAACCCTGTCGGCACGTCACCGGCCCATCACTTTGATCACCTCCAACCGCACCCGCGAAATCCACGACGCGCTCAAGCGTCGATGTGTGTATCAGTGGATCGACTACCCTGCTCGTGACAAAGAGCTCGAGATCTTGCGGCACAAAGTACCGGGGATCGCCGAGGGACTCGCGCAGCAGATCGTTGGATTCGTTCAGGCGGTCCGCGAGCAAGATCTTTACAAGCTGCCGGGAGTCTCGGAGACGCTGGATTGGGCTGAAGCCCTTGGCCACCTCGAGGCTCGTGCTCTCGATCTCGAAGCTGTCCAAGCCACCCTCGGCTTCCTGTTGAAGACTCAGGACGACGTCGACAAGATGCGCGGCGGCTTGGCCAGGTCCCTCGTCGAGCAAGTGACCGCCGAGCAAGTGACCGCCGAGCACGCGACCCCAGCGTCGAGCTGAAACGACCGAGGATCCATGACCTACGCTCTGCTGTCGACGTCAGCGATCGCCCCTTCCCTTCTCCTGGTCTGGTTCTTCTATGCCCGGGACGCTTTCCCAGAGCCCCCCAAGGTGTTGTGGACCACCTTCGGCCTAGGTGTCCTGAGCGTCGGCCCGGTACTGCTGTTCGCTTGGCCGCTGTACATGTGGTCGCAAAACATTGACCAGCCCTTACTCCATGGCCTGGTCGCGGCATTCTTCGGCGCGGCGATTCCCGAAGAGACCTTCAAGCTGCTGGTCCTGTGGCGTTATTCGATGCGCCATCCGGCATTTGATGAACCGATGGATGGGCTGGTCTACGGCGCCACCGCCTCTCTTGGCTTCGCCACTCTAGAGAACGTCCTCTACGTGGCGGACGGCGGTATGGCGCAAGCCTTGATGCGAGCGGTGACCGCAGTGCCCGGCCATGCCATGCTGGGGGCCATCATGGGTTATTACTTTGGCCGCGCCCGCTTCGCACCCAAGGCCCGCCGACGAAGCCTGCTATTTTTGGCCTGGACGGTACCGGTCTTGCTCCACGGCGGTTACGATTTCCCACTGATGGCGGCCTCCAAGCTCGAGCAACCCGACTCGTGGATGGCGGCACCGATTCTCGCGTTGTTGGTGTTGGTGCCGGCAATTCTCGCCTTCGAAGGGATCTGGACGCTCAGGCTGGTCAAACACGCACGGCTGGCCCAACTGGTTGGTGGGCCACCGCCATCGCCGCTAACCCCACCATCTGCGGCCGTCGCCGAAGCCCCCCCAGCCAAAATCACGCCCCCAACCGAGATCACGCCCCCAGCGGCGCCCAGAACCCGTAACCTCGGCGGCTGGCTCCTCACCTTCAGCGGCGGGTTGTTGGCAAGCGTCGGCAGCCTGGTCCTCCTCGGCGTATTACTCGCGGTGGCGATCGACCACGGTGATGTCGAGGGACTGTCCGATCTGATCGTCGGTACCCTCATCCTTGGAGTGTTTCCGGCCGGGCTTGGTTGGGTCATGTTCGTGCGCGGGATTCGACGGCTGAATAGGGCCTAACGCTCATCGTCGAAGCCTGAAGCAGGTGCGGACTCCTCACCGTTGACAAACAGGACTCAATCGAGCCAGTATTTAAAACGCTCTATTGAGAATCATTCTCAATACCCTTTACACGCTCGCCGTCACCCTCTTCCTGTCACTTCTCTCACTCGCTGCGATTTCTGTGACCCAAGCCTGTCTCGTACGGTCGTCGCAGCTCGGAAAGGCTTACCCATGACCCGTTACCTTCTGTCGCTCTTCCTCGCTACCACCCTTCTGGGGTGCACCTCACCCGCCACCGAGACCGGAGACTCAGCGTCTGAAGAGTCGACCGACAGCGCCGCCAACAGTGGCACCGAAAGCAGCGACGGCGTGGTTAATGTGTACTCGGCGCGGCACTACGATGTTGACGACGAGGTTTACGAAAGCTTTACCCGTGAGACCGGCATCAAGGTCAACATCATTGAAGGCGACTCAGCGGCATTACTCGAACGACTGCGCCGCGAAGGTGAGCAGAGTCCGGCCGACGTCTTTATCGCAGTCGACGCCGGGCGGCTTTACCAGGCCGAGCAGGAAGGCATCTTCGATCCGGTCGAGTCCGAGATCTTGAGCCAGCGTATCCCAGCCAATCTCAGGCACCCAGACGGGCTGTGGTTTGGACTCACCAAACGAGCCCGGATCCTCGTCTACGCCAAGGATCGCGTCCAGCCTGGGGAGATCAACAGCTACGAAGACTTGGCCGATCCGAAATGGAAAGGCCGGGTCTTGATCCGCAGCTCATCCAATATCTACAACCAGAGCCTTATGGGCTCGATCCTCGCCGCCCATGGCGAAGAGGCGGCGGAAGCCTGGTGTCGTGATCTGGTCGCCAACATGGCGCGCAAGCCGCAGGGCGGTGATCGGGATCAAGTCCGCGCGGTCGCCGCTGGCGAAGGTGACGTCGCGGTCGCCAACTCATACTACCTGGCTCACATGTCGTCGGGCTCACCGGAAGATCAAGCCGCCGCCGCCAAAGTTGGCGTTGTTTTCCCCAACCAAGATGACCGTGGCACCCATGTCAACATCTCGGGAGCCGGCGTCGTCAAGGGCGCGCCCAACCGCGACAACGCCATCCGCCTCCTAGAGCACCTCACCGACGAGACCGCTCAACAGTTGTTCGCGGGTGGTAACAAGGAATACCCGGCCGTTGCTGGCTACGCCACGGTGCCGGAGCTCGAGGCCTTCGGCGAGTTTCAGGAAGATACGCTCAACGCCTCGGTCTTCGGCAGCAACAATCAGCAGGCCCTGATGATCATGGACCGCTGTGGTTGGAGGTAGCCAGCGCCTCAGGTTGTGGGCCGGCCTGGCCCCTCTGGCATTGATCACTCTCTTGGTCGCGGCCCCGGTCGGGGTGGTCGCGTTGAGCCTGGGCCGGGATTCCGGCGGCTTATGGTCACACCTCGCGGCGACGGTGTTGCCGGATTATGTCCGCAACACCGTGCTGCTGGCCCTCGGCGTCACTTTGTTGACGAGTGTGATCGGTGTCGCCACCGCCTGGCTGGTGACGCTCTGTCGTTTCCCAGGACAACGGTTCTTTCGCTGGGCATTGTTGTTGCCCCTCGCCATCCCGACCTATCTCAACGCTTACGCTTACACCGATCTCCTGCAATTCAGTGGCCCGGTCCAGAGTTGGTTGCGAGGCGCCTTCGAGTGGGGCGTCAACGATTATTGGTTCCCACAGGTCCGATCGCTAAACGGCGCGATCCTGGTCCTCGCTCTCGGTCTCTATCCCTATGTCTACCTGGCGGCGCGAACAGCCTTCCTCGAACAATCCGTGTGCGTCCTGGAAGTTGGCCGCACCCTTGGTCTGGGACCGTGGCGGAATTTTTCCCGCATCGCCCTGCCTCTCGCCCGGCCCTCGATCATCGCCGGCCTTTCACTGGTGTTGATGGAGACGTTGGCGGAATTCGGAGCGGTGCAATATTGTGCCGTCGATACCTTTGCCACCGGTATTTATCGCACCTTCAAACGCCCGGATCCCCATGCTCTGACCGCGGCAGCACAGCTGTCGGCTTGTTTGCTGGTATTGGTCGCCATATTGATCGCGGTCGAAGCGCTGGCTCGTCGCAGCGCCCGTTTCCACCACACTTCGACCCGCTACCGCGATTTACCCTCGTGGCGGTTGCAGGGCGCCAAAGCCTGGCTAGCGACGGCCGGCTGCGCCTTGCCGGTGCTGTGGGGTTTCGGCGTACCCCTCTGCTTATTCATCACACGCAGCTGGCAGGGCGGTGACGCCCGAGCCCGCGATACGTTCCTGGAGCTGTGCCGCAACAGCTTCATTCTGGCTGCGGTCGCCAGCTTGCTGGCGGTGACTCTCGCGGTGGTGATGGCGCTCGGCGAGCGCCTCCGATCAACCCCGCTGGTCCGCTTCATGACTCGCCTGTCGGGTATCGGCTACGCGATTCCAGGGGGCGTGATCGCGATCGGTATCCTGGTGCCTGTGACCTGGCTCGACCATCGTTTGAACGCTCTCGGCCAAACCTTCTTCGGCAGCGCTCCCGGGCTGATGTTGGGGGGTACGGCATTCGCCATCGTTTACGGTTACCAAACCCGGTTTCTGGCGGTCTCTCTCAACCTTGTGCAGGCAGGGCTGACCCGCATTCAGCCTTCCCTCGACGGAGCGGCACGCACCCTCGGCGCCTCGCCGGCTCGTATGCTTCGCCAGGTGCATCTGCCAATGCTTCGCGGTTCGCTCTTCGCGGCCGGCCTGCTGGTGTTCGTCGATGTCATCAAGGAGCTGCCAGCAACCCTGATTCTGCGTCCGTTCAACTTCGACACGTTGGCGGTGCGCGTCTACCAATTAGCGAGCGACGAACGTCTTGCTGAAGCTTCGACCGGCGCCCTCGCGATCATCGCTATCGGTTTGATCCCGGTCGTCATTCTGTCGCGTATGCTGGATCGCTCGCGTCCGGGAGCCTCGTCACCATCCCAAGCTATGAGCACTAAGCCATGAGCTTGTCAGCCGGCCTCACCGTCGCGCAGGTATCCCATGCCTACGGCAGCTTCATCGCTGCGCGTGAGATCAACTTGATCGCTCGACCGGGAGAGGTGCACTGTCTGCTGGGACCGTCGGGGAGCGGCAAATCGACCCTGTTACGATTGATCGCTGGGCTGGAGTCCTTGCAACAAGGTCGGATCGAAATCGCCGGTAAGGAAGTGGCAGGCCCGACTGTCCACCTCAGCCCCGAGCAACGCTCGGTCGGATTTGTGTTCCAGGACTACGCCCTCTTCCCCCACCTCGACGTCCGACGCAACATCGCCTTCGGCATGCCTCGAGGTCCCCAGGACCGTCAACGCGAACGGGTCCGCGAATTGCTCGCCAGGGTTGGGATGTCGGACTATGAATCGGCGATGCCGCACACCTTGAGCGGCGGTCAACAGCAGCGGGTCGCCTTGGCGCGGGCTTTGGCCAGCGAGCCGGCGGTGATGCTGCTGGACGAACCCTTCTCAGGCCTCGACGCCAGGCTGCGACGGGATGTGCGTCAGACGACCCTCGACATTCTGCACGCCACCGACGTCGCCACCTTGATGGTAACCCACGATCCGCAAGAGGCGCTGGCTGCCGGCGATGTTCTCAGTGTGATCCAAGCCGGCCGCATCGTCCAGACCGGCGTGCCCAGCGAGGTTTACCAATGCTCCGCTAGCCAGGCGATCGCCGAGGTTTTCGGACCGGTCAACCGACTGACCGGGGAAGTCCGGAACGGTCGCATCGCGACCTCCTGCGGAACCTTGAGCTCGCCACCACTCGAAGATGGCTCAGCAGTCGAGATCCTGGTGCGACCGGAATCGATCGAGCTGTACCGCCAACCTGCTGCGGGCTCGGTAGCGGCGAAGATCTCCAGCGTCGGTCAAGAGGGTGCGCTGCTGCGACTCACCGTCATGCGCGACGATGGCGGCGAGAGCGAGGTCCACGATCTGGCGCGCCAGCCCTGGCGGAAGGGGGACGAGGTCTTCTTGACCTGCAACCAGGGAGCCGCAATCATCCACCCGCTTTCCCACTAAGTCCGGGGACGCATCAACAACGCTGTGGGTTGAACGGCGCCCGACAGCATCGACGGCACGGCTACCATCTTCTGCGCACTGGTCCCGAAAACTCGCCCAATCATCCCTGATCTGGAGATCTCGATTCATGAGAAAGTGCGGTTCGCTCGGTCTCGCCATCGCTTTGTCCCTGGCCGCTGCTGTTGTCGGCCCCGCTGCGGTCGGCGCCGCTGACGAAGTTGTCGTCACGACACTTCGGCCGGCCCGCTTGGTGTCCGCTCAGCCGTTCGAGGTGCAAGAGCCCTATCGCCACCTGTGGCGTGCCGATCGTGCCCTGATAACCAACGGCTCGGTGATCGTGATCGAGGCCGACCCGGCGGTGACCCAGCCACGCCAGAACCACCATCCTTACCTCTTTGTCGGCGAGTGGCCGGCCGAAGCGCTCAACGTTGGGGCGTCGGGTTTCGTCGTCGCTCTGGTGCCGGTGGCGCCGTCGGAGCTAGGGCGTGAGCCAATCTTCTATGCTCAAACCAATATCCTGCCGGAAGCTTTGAGTCCCTCCGCGGCTCGCTCTACCTTGAGCGCCGCCCGTGCTGCTGGGCTCGAGCCGCCCTCCGCCGAGGAACTGGCCGACGCTTTGGCCGCCGGCGGTGAGTTACGCGAGTTGGCAAACTTCCAGGCCTTGCGCCGCAGTACGGCGATCCTGATCGCCCAAGTCTCACCGCAAGAGAGGGATCTGGTGAGCGGCCTGCAAGCGCCCCGGGTGCCGACAGGTCAGAGCACAACGCAGAACATCCGCCGAAATCACACGGCGTTACCGATCGCTCATCCCGCGCCGACATCCGCGCCGACAGACGGTGACAGCGGAAGAGCTATCAGTGGTCTGATCACCACCGACCTCGCTGGCAGCGCCCTCGGCGCCTATCCCTTCTTCGAATACGTCAGCGCGTTCAACGCTGGAGCCACCGTCGAGGTAGCGATCGACACCGGTAGGTTCCCGCTGCTGGTTGGAGTCACCGCCGATATTTATGTGGTGGAAGCCAAGACTCGATTGGAGTGGATCGCGGACCCGACCCTCACCGATGTCAGCGGAGGCGTCGAGAGTTCGAGCTTCGTCGCCGGCTCGATCACCGGCAACACGCTCACCGTTGATGCCGGGTCTTTGAGTGATGACGCCGGCCTCGGACTCGGTGTTGGCTACGACATCGTCATCGACGTCGACGACGATGGATCACTGAGTGCCGGCGACGTCATCGACGGCTACGGCAACGAAGCAGGCTTCTACGTTGTCCACGACATCACCCTGCCCGGCCCGTTGGCAGTGACCGAGGCCACCTACGATGGCGGTGGTGCATTCCTCGGTCAAAACACCTTCTACCCGACCGACATCGCCAGCATGGGTGAGCTGCCGCTGGTCATCGTCAGCCATGGCAACGGCCACAACTACCAATGGTATGACCACATCGGCAATCACATGGCCTCCTATGGCTACGTCGTCATGAGTCATCAGAACAACACCATCCCAGGGATCGAAACCTCATCCGAGACAACCCTGACCAACACCGAATACTTCCTGGGAAATCTTGGCACCATCGAAGGCGGTGTCCTCAACGGTCACGTCGACACCCGGCGCATCACCTGGATCGGCCACAGCCGCGGCGGCGAGGGCATCGCCAGAGCCTATGATCGTGTTTTTGACGGCGATTTTGTTCCCACTCAGTTCACCATCGATCAGCTGGCGCTATTGTCGAGCATCGCGCCGACGGATTTCCTCGGCAACAACAATTCCAATCCTCACGGCGTCCCGTATCATCTGTGGGTCGGCGGATCTGACAACGACGTCAGCGGCTGCGCCAGCTCCGGCATCGGCCAGTCCTTCACCCTCCTCGACCGCGCCCTCGGCGCCCGCCAATCCCTCTCGCTACACGGCGTTGGCCACGGCGACTTTCATAACGGTGGCGGCTCGTCGGTGGCGACCGGCCCGTGCCTGGTCGGGCGGACGGATACCCATACGATCATGCGCGGTTATCTCCTGCCCCTGATCAAGCACTACGTCGAAGACAACATCCCTGCCGAGGACTTCCTGTGGCGTCAATGGGAGAGCTTCAAACCCATCGGGGCGCCCACCTCATCCTGCGTCGTGGCCGACCTCTACTATCGCCTCGACGACGACACCACCTTTGTCATCGACGACTTCGAGAGCGCGCCGGCAACCAATATGTCGAGTTCGGGGGGCAACGTCAGCTTCAACGTTGCAGACTTCACCGAAGCACTGCTCAACGACGGCAACACCAACTTCACCGATGTCGGCGCCGCCGATCCGATGAATGGGATGACCGTCGCAGACGGCGACGACGCCAGTCGCGGCATCATCTTCAATTACAAAGCGAACCGATTTCTGGAGTTCGCGTTGAGCGGCGCCGATCGCAACCTGGCGGGCTACGAGTACATCTCGTTTCGCGGCTGTCAGCAAACCCGCCATCCCCTGACCATTGCCGAGCTTGGAGACACCACGTTCACCGTCACCTTGCGTGACGGCGCCGGAACCACCAGCTCGATCAATTTTGGAGTCTACGGTGGCGGCTTGGAGGAGCCCTACCAACGCTCGAACTGCGGCGCCGGCGCCGGTTGGAACAACGAATTCGAAACCGTCCGCCTGCGCGTCCACGACTTCTTGCATGATGGCAGCGGCCTCGACCTCAGCAACATCGTTGCGGTACGTTTCAACTTCGGGCCGAGCTTCGGTTCCACTAGCGGCCGCCTCGGGCTGGATCAGATCGAGCTCACCTTGCCGGCTCCCCCGCTCTTTGCCAGCGGCTTCGAGTCGGATGATTTCACCGACTGGACCAACGTCGTCCAGTGAACGCAACAACCTACGACGATGCAGCGACTTACAGCTGCGCCTTCTGCGGCGAGCCCAACGAGATCGATGTCGATATCTCAGCGGGTGCGCGCCAAAGCTACGTCGAGGATTGCCAGGTCTGCTGCCAGCCCAACGTCCTCCGCATCGGCTTCGACAACGTGGGACGAGTCCACGTCGAAGCCGAGCCGGAGAGCTAGAACTCATGGAGTAAATAGAAATGATTCGAATTCTGGCCTTCGCAGGAAGTTCCCGCCGCGATTCCTTCAATCGGAAGCTCGTCACCTATTCGGCCTCAAAAGCTCGAACGCTGGGAGCAGAAGTGACGCTAGTCGATCTTGCCGACTACCCCATACCGCTGTACGACGGTGACTTAGAAGCAGCTGAAGGTATCCCCGAGTACGCCCAGAAACTGCGTCACCTCATGCTCGAGCACGAGGCGCTCATGATCTCGTGCCCCGAATACAACGGATCGATTACGCCTCTCCTCAAGAACGTTATCGACTGGACGTCTCGCCCGTCAGATGGCATCGGTATGACCGCCGCCTACAAAGGCAAGGTCGCTGCTCTGTTCAGCGCCTCGCCGGGTGCTCTTGGAGGCATGCGGGGTCTGGTGCACGTTCGGGCAATCCTCAGCGGGATAGGCGTCTTGGTCATCCCAGGGGATGTCTCCGTAGGTGTAGCACATCAGGCGTTCGGGGAGGACGGCGCTGTCATCGACGAAAGACTCGAAGGTCGACTCGAAAACACAGTCCAGAGTCTGATCTCGACGACTTCGGCCCTAAAGAATAGCCCGAACAGTTGACGTGGTTTAGCCTGCCAAGAACTCTTCGAGAGTCTCAGGATGAAACCCGACCAATAGGCGGCCTCCTGACCGCACCATCGGGGCCCGATAATTCCCGGTCGGTCCCTTGAGGTGGTCCAATGTGACGTCGCTAGCGGCGATCTCGCGCCGTTTCTTGCCGCGGGCGACAATCACCACATCGACATCACTCAGGATCTCTTGGACGCTAGGGTCGTCCAACGGCTGCTTGCGGCTGTTGCGCTCTTCGGTGGCTTCAACGCTGTGGTTCTCGAGCACCTCACGGGTGCGATCACAGCTCTTTCAACTGGGGCGGCGATAAAAGAAATCGATTGCAGTCATCGACTGGGTCTCCTGATTCGTGATGGGGTAAAGGCCGACGCGAACGTGGCCGTCTGGCAGCTGTCTTGTCTTCGGTCTCACGACCTGCCCGATAGCTTCCGTAATAGGACCAGCAGGCGCTCTCGCTCGCGGTCCGTCAATCTCAACGCCAATTCACGGTCGACCCGTTTCACCCGCTCTTCGATGTCTCGCATGATCCGCTCGCCGCTCGGGGTGAGCTGTACTCGGGCGCGACGACGGTCGGAGGCACCCCGATTGCGGACGATCCAGCCGCGCTTTTCGAGGCGCTCCAATGGACTGACCAAAACCGGCGGAGTGGTGCCGATGTGTCGGGCGATGTCCTTCTGGCTGGTTCCCGGGTTGTTGGCGATAAATTCGAGGGCGGCAAATTGGATCGGGGCCAGGTCGAGATCGTCGAATGCTCGTGCAAATAGCTGCGTCGCTTGGTTGTAGGCCAGACGCAGGTTGAACCCGACCATATTCCTCAACATGCCCAATTCTGTCGCCTCGACGGAGGTTTCGGCAGGGGTCGTGTTGCGCACAGTGGCCATGGCGGGCGAGTGTACTCGACCCCAGCGTGGGGACCAAACCGACGCCCGACCAAGACTGCGAAACAGACGATTTATCGTTGACCACATCAACCATTAGTGTTAGTTATTGTTCAGCGTCAGCAGATAGATTTTCTGGCTCTCTTAGGGAGGGTGCAGGACGATCGCCGGGGCTGCAGCGTGCCCGGCGAGAACCAGAAATCCAGGAGACCACCGACATGGCCAACGTAGCAACTGAAGTTTCCCCCCCGACCAAGGCCGCGAGATCGAGCCACAATCCCCTTGGACTCAAGCGGCTCCACCATGTCGAGATGTGGGTCGGTAACGCCAAACAGGCAGCCTTCTTCTACCGCAACGCCTTCGGTTTCTCCGAGACCGCCTACCGTGGCCTCGAGACCGGTGATCGCGACTTGACCTCCTACGTGATGAGCCAGAAGAAGGCGCGGATGGTGCTGACGACGCCGATGTCCGCCCAGAACCCGATCAACGACCACATCGTTCGCCACGGCGACAATGTGCAAGATATCGCCTTCGAGGTTGAAGACGCCGATGCCGCCTATGAGCAAGCGATCGCCTGTGGCGCCCGTTCGGCGATGCAGCCGCATGACCTCGAAGATGAGCACGGCGCGGTGCGTCGCGCCAAAATCCACACCTACGGCGATACCGTGCATTCGCTGATTTCGTACCGCGACTACTCGGGGCCGTTCATGCCCGGTTTTAAAGCCCGCGACCTGCCCGGGGACTCTACCGGTCTGGCGCTGATCGACCACATCGTCGGTAACGTCGAACTCGGAAAGATGCGGGAGTGGGCCGATTGGTATAGCGACGTGCTGGGCTTCGAACGCTACATCACCTTTGACGACGACGACATCTCGACCGAGTATTCGGCACTGATGAGCATCGTGATGTCCGACGATCGTCAAGTGATCAAGTTCCCGATCAACGAACCTGCCGCCGGCAAGAAGAAGAGTCAGATCGAGGAATATCTCGACTACCACAATGGGCCGGGAGTCCAGCACATTGCGATGATGACCCCCGACATCATCACCACCGTCACCAAATTGCGAGAGCGTGGCATCGAGTTCTTGACCGTACCCGATAGCTACTATGAAGAATTGACGGCCCGCGTTGGCACGATCCGCGAAGAGGTCGAATCGATCCGGAAGCTCGGCATCCTGGTTGATCGTGACGAAGATGGCTACTTGCTACAAATCTTCACCAAACCAGTGGTCGATCGCCCGACCTTGTTTTTCGAAATCATTCAACGTCGGGGTAGCCGAGGGTTCGGCCAAGGTAACTTCAAGGCGCTCTTCGAATCGATCGAACGGGAACAAGCGTTGCGCGGCAACCTCTGACTCCTAGTCTGCTCTGTGTCCCGGCTGTTTCTCGCCCAGCACCCACGTCGGCTTAGGTCGCCACTCGAGGCCAAACTCCTCGGTGGTGACCTTCAGAATGTGATCCGTAGCCTCCGACGGTGAATCGGTCAGCAGAAAACGATCCACATCACTGGTGTTGATGGTGCCCTCGGCCACCATGGTCTCGCGCATGAAGTCGAGCAGCGGCGTCCAGAAATCGACACCCATCAAAACCAGCGGAAAGTCGCTGATCTTGCGACATTGGATGAGGGTCGACGTTTCGAAGATCTCGTCGAGGGTGCCGACACCGCCTGGCATCAACACGAACGCTTTCGAATACTTGACCATCATCACCTTACGGATGAAAAAGTAACGAAAGTCCACGTAGTGATCGAGATAGTCGTTGGGCTTGCTCTCGTGCTCGAGCTCGATATTGCACCCGACCGACAAGCCTCCCGCCTCGCGGGCCCCACGGTTGGCAGCCTCCATGATCCCTGGCCCAGCCCCGGTCATCACCGCGAACCCTTTACGCGCCAGAACGCTGCCGGTCTCACGCGCCATCTGGTAGTAGCGGTTGTCTTCTTTGAACCGCGCCGAGCCAAAGACTGTCACGCACGGCCCAACGAAGTGCAAACCACGGAAACCGCGGATGAAACCGGCCATGATGCGAAACAGGCGCCGCAGCTCCGAGCCTCGACGATGTGGGCCGGCCAGGAAATAGCCATCCTCGGAACTCTCGACCGAAGATCCAGGGGACGGCTTGATAGACGGCGACGGAAGTTGATCAGAGCTCATAGCGGCATCCTCGTGGTTGACGCGGCAGAATCGACGCGGCCCGCTGATTATAAAGATGAGCCTGTAGCGACCTAACTCGAATCCACAATCGCCGGATCTATATGATGAAATGGAGTCGCCATCTATCTCGCCGTCTGGTTTCAGCAAGCGCCAGGCAGGACTCAGGGGGGCCTAGACATGACACTCGACAAACGCCATTGGGAAGCCACCGAAAAACGCTTCGCCCAGCGTAAGAAAGCACATGCCAAGTGCCGCGCCACGATCGCTGAAGGCGAGTTGCCCTTCGCGATCGAATCCTCGCCCCGGATCTCCAGTCGTCTCGAACGCCTCGGCTACGGTGAGTTGGCTCGCAAAATGGGTCCACGGCGAAAACCCAACGCCGTGGACGTCGAGCGTCACCTATCCCAAACCAACGAGCTGCAACGTATCGCTCTCGAACGGGTGCTGGGGCGTAGCGACCTGACCCCGGTCACCTTTCTACACGAAGGATGCTTCGTCGCCAACTCCGTCGGCCGCATCCGGATCAACGACGCCAGCGGTCGCCTCGAGGGCTGGGGTACCGGATTCATGGTCTCGCCACGCTTGCTGTTGACCAACAACCATGTGCTCGAGTCCGCTGAATGGGCCCGGCCCAGCCAGGTCGAATTCAACTACCAGGAAGGACCTTTGGGCAACCTCTTAGCGACCACCAACTTCACCCTCGACCCCGATCGCTTTTTCGTCACCAGCAAGGAGTTGGACTACACCCTGGTCGCGGTTCAAGAGCGTGCGGCGACGGGTGCGCGGCTGTCGTCGTTTCCCTGGAACCGCTTGATCGCCGAGTCCGGCAAAGCTTTGCGCACCGAGATGGTGAACATTGTGCAGCACCCCAACGGCGAGCCTAAACAGGTTGTGCTGCGCCAGAACCAGGTGATCGACATCATCGACGACTACGTCCACTACACCGCCGACACCGCCCCTGGCTCGTCGGGCTCGCCGGTGTACAACGATCAGTGGGATGTCGTCGCCCTGCATCACTCCGGGGTACCTCGTCGCGACGACGCGGGCCAAGTCTTGGCCCGTGATGGAAGCCCCTGGCTACCGGGCATGGAACCGGATTGGATCGCCAACGAAGGCGTTCGGATCAGCCGTATCGTCGCCGATCTTCAGGACCGCGATCTGAACCGGGAGGCCACAGCGCTGCGCTCCGAGATGTTCGACCTGGCGCCGCCGATCTGGGGCGCCAATCAGGAGATCTCGGCAGCGGAAGCCGCAAACAACGTCACGCCGACCGCCATCGACGGTAGCGTCGAAGTGACGATTCCGGTCAAAGTCCGGATCTCTGTACCGGCGCCGGCACCGATCCCGCCACCTGTCCCAACGCCCATCCCGACGCCAACGCCCATCCCGACACCAGAACCGGAACCGACGCCGGACCCAACGCCAGCTCCCCCTCCCGAACCGGTGCCGGTCGACCCCTCCTACTACGACCCCGACGCTGACCGTCGAGAACGCGAGGCCTACTACGCTGGAATCAACTTCGACACCAGCAAAGGCGAGCTCTTCGCCGCCCTCAGCCGGCTGATGAGCAACACTCATCGACGCAAGCTGAGCTACAAGCAAGCCCGCCACGAACACCTCTATCCGCGCGTCGATCTTCATCCCGACGGCAAACTCCACGCCGTCTATTCCAACACTCGATTCGACCCTCGAGAGTTCCTAGCCGCCGACCGCGCCCTCGACGATCAGCTCGAGGCTCGCGCCAACGAGCTGTTACGCAACGAAAGCGCCCTCGGCCGCGAAGCCCTGGTACGCGAGCTCGACCTCTTCGAGTCCTCACTACAGTTCAACTGTGAACACGTCGTGCCACAATCGTGGTTCGACAAACGCCTGCCGATGAAGGCGGATCTTCATCATCTTTATGCCAGTGAGCCCGGCTGCAACAGTTTCCGAGGCAATATCCCCTACTTCGATTTCGACGACTTCGAAGAATCCGTCCGCACTGCCTGTGGCAAACGCGAAGCCGAAGGGTTTGAGCCCTTGACCAACAAAGGTGCGGCCGCCCGATCGACGCTTTACTTCTTGTTGCGCTACCCCAAAGCGATTCAGAAATCGCCTTCGATGATCGACCTCCAGCGCCTCAAGACCCTTGTCGCTTGGAGCGAGGCCAATCCACCGGAGGCATCGCCGTGGGAACTACGCCGCAACCAGACGATCTTCGAAGTACAGGGGAACCGCAATCCGCTGATCGACTTTCCGGAACTGGCTTCGAAGATCGACTTCAAGCTCGGCTTGGGTTGAAACGAATCTCTCTCAGAGACTGGTGATATGCAGAGCCGCAGAATCACAGGTTGATGGACCATTCCTTGACGAGGACGTATGCGGCCTGAGTCAACAGTCCCCGACGCAAAACCGCTCAGAACCGTTCTGGGATGTGATCCCATGGCCATCGTCTTGGCCCTGGCCCTAGCGCCCTTGATGCTGCCCCTGTTCCAGGGCCTGGGTCTCACCGACCTACGCAATGATGAAGCGATCTACGCTTACGCCGTCGACTCGATTCTGGAGTCCGGTGATTGGTGGACGCCACGCGAGAGCCTTACGAATCAGCCCTACTTGTCGAAGCCGCCGCTCAAGATCTGGCTGGTTGCCGCCGGAATTCGACTTGGCGTGCTCCCCGACGACGAGCGCGGCATGCGCCTCCTCGACGCCATCTTTGCGGCGTTAGCGCTGGTCTACGTCTTCTTGATCGGCGCCCGGTTGATCGATCCCGTCGCCGGCCTGGCGGCGGCCTCGCTGCTGATCCTCATGCCATCGTTGCTGTTTCGTCATGGGCTGCGCGATGGCGGTATGGAAGCGATGATGCTGCTGCAATTCGCGGCCACCGTCACCCACCTTCTTGCCTGGCGGCACAGCTCCAGCCGCCGCTGGCGCGTCACCCACATCCTGATCATCGCCGGCTGGCAAGCCTTCGGCGTTCTCGGCAAGTCGACCGCCTTGCTGGTACCTGCGGCGCTCGCTCCCATGGTTCTGTTCGATGGCGGCTGGCGCCGGCTGGCGTGGCGAGACCGTTGGTGGTGGGCCGCCGGCATCACCTTCGCCACCGCCTTGATTGTGCCTTGGTTCGTCATCCAGGCGAGCCGCCACGGCGACCTCTTCTGGCGTCAATTCGTCGGCCGTGCGATCATCCAGCGTTACAATCAGGGCCTCGACCCCAGCCACCTCGAGCCCTGGCATTATTACCTCACGTTTGCCTATCGTGAGCTCATCACCGCGGGCGCCTTGCCGTGGGTGGCTATCGGTGGCTTGCTCTGGCTGTGGCGCACGATCCGCCTGCGTTGGTCAGACGGCCTGCTGATCGTGCTCTGGCTCGTCGTTCCGCTGATTTTGACCTCGACCAGCGCCTCGAAGCTGCGACACTACCTCTACCCCAGCCTGCCGCCGTTGGCGCTGTTTGGTGGCCTGGCGTTCTCGACTCTGGCAGCGCTCTGCGCCGATCAAATCCGACGCTGGCTCGGCTCCCGTCCCAAACCGCGGCGAGACCTCCTGCTGAGCGCCACCGTGCTGGCCCTTGTGCTTTGGCCTTGGGGCCAATTCCGCTCCGTCCTCGCCCGTTCACAGCATACCCAGGCCCCTTTTCAAGCGATCCGCCAGTGTGTCGACAACCTCGGGCCCGAAGTCATCCTCGGCCCCGAGTGGAGAGGGCGACTGTTCTACGTTTACTCACCGTGGAACACCGTCCGTCACCCGTCTTTCTACTACTTCCGCCACCTCGACAGCTGGCAGCGTCAGCGCAAGCCTGACGAAGCCCTGCTCTACTTCCGACTGTTCGTCAAAGGCCACCAGGCGCCCACTTTGATCCCGACCCGCGACTATCTGATCTTCAAAGAACGAGTCACCGGCGACGACGTACAGGCCGCTGTCGATCAGCTGCTTCCCCGCCTCCACGCTGCCGGCCTCGAGGCCGAGCTCCCCGACGTGCAGAGCCTCGAGCAACCCCCGGCTATCCAGATCACCCGTACCGAACTCCTGCTCTTGCCGGGCCCCTACGCCGCCTGCCTGGAGCCGGCGCGAGCCGCAGTTTCGGGGGAGTGGTCCTCGACGG
>JAJCXQ010000948.1 GCA_029263355.1 Acidobacteriota bacterium
CCGCGCGTCAGGTGACGGTCGACTTCACCACCGCCGACGGTGAAGCGGTTGGCGGTTCCGACTTTGCCGCGGCAAATGGCACCTTGACGTTTGCCCCCGGAGAGATCTCCCAGACGATCGTCATCGACATCGTGACCGACGATCGTGCGGAGTCGGACGAGAGCTTCTCGTTGCTCCTAACCTCGCCGGACCATGCCACCCTCGCTGACGCCGAGGGCCTCGGCACAATCGTCGACGATGATGTCCCGCAACTGGTGGCCGCAAAAACCGATCGCCTGCAAGTAGATGCCGCGGTCCTGGGCGAAGCCAATCCCGGCGACGTGGTGCGCTACGAGATCACCCTCGAAAACACTGGCACTGGCATCGCAACCGAGGTGCGGATCGAGGACTTGATCCCGACCCACACCGACTTGATCGTCGGCTCGGTGACAACCACCCTCGGTGGAGTAGAGTCCGAGGCTCCGGTCATCGTCCAAATCGGCGAGCTTGGGGTCGGCGAGTTGGCGACCGTCACCTTCGACGTTGCGATCGTCTCGCCGCTACCTGTCGGCGTCGAGCAGATCTCCAACCAGACGACGGTGACCAGCCTCGAGCTCGCCACCGTCCTCTCGGACGATCCCGACACCGCCGCACCGTCCGATCCGACGGTGACCGCGGTGGTAGGCAATCCGCTATTGACCGCATCGAAAACCGCTAACCTGGAGACCGACGGGGACAGTGATGGTGTCGTCAGCCCGGGAGACGTGGTGCGTTACAACATCACCGTCGGCAATACAGGTGATGGCGCGGCGACCGGCATCCTGCTGCGGGATCTGATTCCCGAGCACACGGGGGTTGTTGCGGGGTCGGTGACCACGACCTTGGGTACCGTCCTCTCCGAAGATCCGATCGAGGTTGAGGTCGGGACGTTACCCGCGGCCGAGAACGTGACCGTGACGTTTGACGTCACCCTCGACAGCATCTTCCCGTTGGCGGTCGACAGCATCGTCAATCAGGGTACGGTGTTGAGCGATCAGCTGCCGACCGTGTTGACCGACGATCCGGCGATCGGCGGCGACGTCGACCCAACCGTGACTCAGGTCACCGCCGCGCCGCGGCTGGTGGCCGAGAAGACGGACACGCTGGCCGTCGACTCGGATGGCGACGGGGTGCCGTCACCGGGGGATACCCTGGGCTACACCCTCACCATCATTAACCTCGGCAACACCGCTGCCACCACGGTCGAGCTGGTGGACTTGATTCCCGCTCACACGACCATCGTAGGCGGCTCGGTCGCCACCAGTGCTGGCGCCGTGGTCTCCGAGGAACCCGTCGAAGTCAGCGTCGACATTTTGAGTGTTGGTGAAACGGTCACGATCAGCTTCCAGGTTGTTGTCGACAACCCAATCCCGGCTGGCGTCACCGAGATCGTCAATCAGGGGGCGGTGGGTGCCGACGGTCTTGCCGACACCCTGACCGACGATCCCGATGTTGGCGGCGACGCCGATCCGACGGTGACGGCACTCACGACAGCACCGGTGTTGACGGTGGAGAAGACCGACGCCCTATTCGACGACGCCAACGGTGACGGCACCGCTTCCCCCGGCGACGTGTTGCTGTATCGCATCGAGATCGACAACCGCGGCAATACTGGCGCCACCTCCGTCGTCTTATTGGACTCGGTGCCGGAATACACCACCTTGGTCGCGGGGACCGTGCAGACGTCACAAGGTACCGTGGTCGACATCAACCCGATCGACATCAGCCTCGGTCAGGTCGACGTCGGGACCCCAGTGGTCGTGACCTTGCGGGTCACCGTAGACATGCCTTTCCCGGCCGGCATCACCGAGGTCGCCAATCAGGCGACGGTGTCCAGCGCCGAGCTGGCGCCGATCGCCAGTGACGATCCGGACACCGCTGCTCTCGACGACCCCACCGCCACCGACATCGTCATCGTCCCCGACGTTGCGATCGACGACGTGACGGTGAGCGAAAGCGACGGGCAGGCCACGTTTACCGTCTCCTTGTCCGAAGCCAGCAATCGAAGCGTCACGGTGAGTTACCAGACGACCGCAGGCACGGCGACGAGTGATCTCGACTTCACCAGCATCTCGGGCAGCTTGACGTTCGCCCCGGGCGAAACCAGCGCCACAATCTCCGTGCCGGTGCTGGACGACACCCTCGACGAACCCGATGAAACGTTTGTCGTCGATCTTGGCGCCGTCAATGGCGGCATCCCGGTTGATGGCCAAGGCGTCGGCACCATCCTCGACGACGACCCGGCGCCCCAAGTCTCGATCAACGGCGCGACGGTGACGGAGGGTGACACGGGCAGCGTCGACGCCGTCTTCACCGTCACCCTATCGGCGGTGAGCAGCTTCGACGTTGGGGTCGAATACCTGACCGTGGACGGCACGGCGATAGCAGGCACGGATTATTCAACCACCGCCGGGTCGGTACTGGTTCCCGCCGGCAGCCTGGTGGCTCAGATCCTCGTGCCGGTCCTCGGCGACCTGCTCGACGAGCCCGACGAAAACTTCGTTGTCCAGCTGACGAATGCGCTCAACGCCACCTTGGCCGTGCCGATCGCCACCGGCACGATCCTCGATGACGACGCGCCACCTTTGATCTCGATCGAAGACGCGACGGTGATCGAAGGGGATACCGGCACCACCGACATGATCTTCACCGTCAGCCTGTCGACCGTGTCCGCGCGTCAGGTGACGGTCGACTTCACCACCGCCGACGGTGAAGCGGTTGGCGGTTCCGACTTTGCCGCGGCAAATGGCACCTTGACGTTTGCCCCCGGAGAGATCTCCCAGACGATCGTCATCGACATCGTGACCGACG